>JAUWYK010000002.1 GCA_030615865.1 Dehalococcoidia bacterium | reverse complement strand
GCAACTGCCGAAGGCTGTGAGGCATTGGTAGACCAGGTCAAAGAGTGGGGTGGGAAAGAAGAGGCTACTATTCTCATCCATGGTGGCAAGGTACCAGCCCACAATACTGCTCTTGTCAATAGCGCCATGGCTCGTGCCTTGGACTTTTGTGATGCTATGGTCCCAGGGATGCATGTCGGTTCGTCCTCAGTCCCTACTGCTCTGGCAACTGCAGAACTCACTGGTGGCTGTAGTGGGAAGGAGTTTCTGGCTGCCCTTGTCCTGGGGACTGAGCTAGCAGCCAGACTAAACCTCTCCGAGTCAGCCTATGATGGCTTTGACCCAACTGGAGTTTGTAGCATCTTTGCTGCTACTGCTATCGCTGGTAAGATACTCCACCTGAACTCACAGCAGATGCTGGATGCTTTAGCTCTAGCCTCTAACAAGTCCGGGGGCAGCTTCCAGAGCAATGTTGATGGCTCGCTGGCAGTAAGGCTAGTCCAGGGCTTTGTTTCTCAGGGAGGGATAATCTGCGCTCAATTGGCGCAAAGAGGCATCACTGGTCCTAGGAACTTCCTTGAGGGTGTCTACGGCTACTTTCATCTCTATGCCAGAGATAAATATAACCCTCAGGCGGTGGTGGCTGAGTTGGGGGAGAGGTTTGAGCTTGCCAAAACTGTCTTTAAGAAGTATCCTAGTTGTGGGGTTAGTTTATCCAGCACCGACGCAATTCTTGAGCTAATTGAAGAAAAGGAGCTTGTTCCTGAAGATGTAGCTGAGATTGATATTATGGTGACGCCTTACGCCCATAAGTTGGTGGGACACCAGTTCAAGATTGGAGAAAACCCAAGGGTGGATGCTCAGTTTAGCATTCAATATTGTGTCGCTAATGCCTTGCTCAGGAAAAGCTCCAGGCTGGAGCACTTTGATGAACCCTCTATCAGGGAGCCTAAGATTTTGGAACTTATTAACAACATCCATGTTGCTGCTGACCCCATCCTGGATGAGCGGGGGCATACTGCGGTAGACATGCGTGTTACCACCAGAGATGGGAGTGTTCTTCATAAAAGTGTGGATATTGCCCGCGGGTTTCCCGGAAACCCGTTGACTAAGCAGGAACATAACCAACGCTTCCAGGATTGCGTCAGCTATGCCGGGAAGCCTTTGCCACCAGAAAATATAGACAAAGTTGTCTCCTTGGTCAGCCGATTGGAGGAGTTGACAGATGTTCGCCGTCTGATTCCGTTACTGTTAAGTCAAAATCAAGAGGCTGAAAAGCATTAAATCTATTTGAGGGGGTGATATTATGTGAGAGGATTGAGGAAGTCGGCAAATTTTGAATCCTAAGGAGGTAAATCAGTGAAAAAGAAAGTATTGTTTATCTTTGTAGCGTTTACCCTGCTGGCACTACCGTTATCTGGTGCCTGCGCCCCAGCGCCAGCTGAAGCGATAAAAATAGGATTTGTTCACATCTTCCCAGCTACACATTACGCTGTTGTGGATCAATTCTCCAGCTACTTCAGGATGGTAGAAGAGGCAACCAAGGGTGAGTACACTCTCGACATAGAATATTTCCCTGTCGGGACTTTACTTGGCGGCTCCGAGATCTATGACGGGGTAGTTAAAGGCATCTGTGATTCCGGCGAGTCTTCGTTTGGCTATAACCCGGGGCGCTTTCCGGTGATGTTGACCCTGAATCAGCCTGGCATCGCCCCACCCAAAAATGCTGACGCCGCCGCCCGCACCATCTGGGAATACTATAACAAGTTTAAGCCGGAGGAGCTTAGCGATGTAAAGGTCCTCTATCTTTATGCCACTGGACCCGGCTATCTACATTCCAAGACCCCGATTCGTACCGTGGATGATATGAAGGGTTTGATAATAAGATGCACCGGGGGTGGTGTTGAAGCGGTTAAGTGCGTGGGGGCTGAGCCGTACGCCTGTCCTATGGGTGATGTTTACGTTTCAGTGCAAAAGGGGCTGGCCAACGCCCTTGTTTCCCCGCCTGAGACGCTTGACGGGTGGAAGCACGCCGAGCTCTTTGATTATTCCACCGCTGTCCCCTACTTCTATTCTGAGTTCTTCTACATGGTAATGAACTGGGATAAGTGGAACTCGTTGCCCAAGGGCCTCCAGGATGCTTTTGATGCCGTTGCTGAGGACGCGATGAAGGAAGGCGGTCAAATCTGGCAATATCAGCAACAGGTAGGGATGGACGTTGCCAGTGCGTCACCCGGAGGACATGAGTTTATATACCTCTCTGACGCTGAAGTGGCAAAGTTGAGGGCGGCGATCGCGCCGGTACGCGCCGACTATATTGCCAAGCTGAACGCTCTAGGTCTGCCGGGAGAAGAGTTAGCTAATGAGGCAGCCAAGATTATGGAGAAATACAATAAACTAGAGTATGAACCATGGATACCCTGAAGTGAAGCTCAGGTAAGCATATTACTGCCGAAGTAAGGGGCAAGCTTCTGAACTTTGGTTTGACCGTGACTTATAGAGGGTGTCCCGCAGTGGTTAGCGGGCAAAAACCTGTTTGTGCCTAATCAGGGTCGGGACACCCTCTATAAAGTGGTTTAATCCTCAGTGAGGTGTGAGACCAAGTGGTTTATTTTGACAGGGTTGTTCGTTTATTGAGCAAGTCCGGTGACTGGATAGCCCAGTTGGCGGCTGTGGCAATGATGCTCATTGTCGTCGGGAATATTGTGTCTCGTTTTGTCGGGAAACCTATTTTCGGCACTTACGACTATGTTTGCTTTATTGCGGTGATAATGGTTGCTTTAGCCCTAGCCTACTGTGCTGTGCAGAGAGGTCATATCTCCGTAGAGCTGGTGGTAGCACGGCTTCCCCAGCGGGCTCAGGGGATTATCGGCAGCATTACCGGTATCCTTAGCCTGGGCATCTTCGCCTTAATAACCTGGCAGTGCGTGGTGTTAGCCAACGATATGTGGCGGCTGGGTGAAACAACTATGACAGCACTTCTGCCTTTTTACCCCTATATATATGTGACAGCCTTTGGTTGTGCCCTGCTCTGCCTGGTGATTCTGGGTGACCTGATTAAATCACTGGTTAAGGCGGTGAAGGGATGAGCCCGGCTGCTGCTGCCATCATCAGTGTTGTGCTTCTTGTTTCCCTCTTCTTTCTCCGGATGCAGGTGGCTTATGTTATGGCTCTGGTTGGCTTTCTCGGCTTTTGCTACATAGCTTCAGTGGAGGGTGCTCTTAGCATCATGGCTAAAGATTTTTGGACGATGTTCTCCTCTTATTCCCTGACCGTTGTTCCTATGTTCGTCTTTATGGGTACAATTGCCTTCTATTCGGGAATGGGTGGTCGGCTTTACGACACTACCTATAAATTTATTGGGCACCAGCGTGGCGGGCTGGCCTTGGCTACTATCCTCGCCTGTGCCGGTTTTGGTGCTATGTGCGGGTCGACTAATGCCGAAGCAGCCGCCATGGGCAAGGTAACACTGCCCGAGATGAGAAGGTATAAGTATGATGACTCGCTGGCTACTGCCTGCGTTGCCGCTGCCGGTAGCCTGGCCATACTTATCCCGCCCAGCACCATCTTGATTATCTACGGGATAATGACTGAGGAGTCCATAGGTAAGCTCTTCGCTGCCGGCATCCTCCCCGGTTTGCTTCTTACCACCTTGTTTGCCATTACCATCTACATCCTTTGCCGGTGGAAGCCTAGCCTTGGTCCCGCCGGAGCTAAGGCCACCTGGAAAGAGAGGATAAAATCCCTCACCGGAGTCATAGAGATGCTTCTTTTATTTGGACTGGTCATGGGTGGTCTTTTTGTTGGCTGGTTTACTCCTACTGAAGCCGGTGCCGCCGGTGCTGCTGGGGCATTGATTATTGCCATGGCTAGGCGGCAGCTTAGCTGGCGGGGTTTTTCAGACGCTCTCGCCGACACGACACGGATAACGGCTATGGTTTTCCTCATTGTCACCGGAGCCACTATTTTTGGTCACTTCATGTCAGTAACCAGAGTCCCCTTTGAGCTGGCAGAGTGGGTGGGCGGGCTGGCTATGCCCCCCTTTGTTATTATGGGGTTTATAATCTTCGGCTATCTAATCGGTGGCTGCTTTATGGATTCGCTGGCGCTAGTTACACTTACTATCCCCATTCTGTATCCGCTAGTGTTAAGTCTGGGCTTCGACTCTATATGGTTTGGAGTGATAATAGTGTTAGTCGCCGAGATGGGGGTAATTACCCCACCGGTGGGGATAAATGTGTATGTCATTAAGGGAGTGGCTCCAGACGTGCCCCTGGAGACCATATTCAAGGGTATATTCCCCTTCCTTGGCGCAATAATAGTCTGTACAGCTATCTTGATAGCTTTTCCCCAAGTCGCAACGTTTTTGCCCGGTTTTATGATGTGGTAACACAAAGATAAAGAGGGTGAACCAATATAATGACCGTTGTGGAGATGATAGCCAGAAACGCCCGAATGTATCCTGATGATGTAGCCCTTATTGAACTAAGACCCAGTCAGAAGATAAGGAAGGAAATTACCTGGAAACAGTTTGATGAAAGGGTAAACCGGGTAGCCAATGCCTTGATAGACAGGGGGGTTAGGAAGGGTGACCGGGTCATACACTGGGCGATGAATTCTATTAACTGGCTTGAGGGCTATTTTGGTATTATGCGAACCGGGGCATGGCCAGTACCCCTCAATTTCAGGTTTGAGAGTAGAGACCTCAAATACTGTGGTGACATAGTTGAAGCTAAGGCAATGATTTTGAGCGAAGAATTTGCAGAGAGCGTAGAGGCTATCCGTTCACAGCTACCTACCATAGACCATTACATCTTTGTTGGTCAAAACCTGCCCAGGGACATGGAGGATTTTGAAGATATAATAAGCAAAGCCTCGCCTAAAGCCCCAGAGATTGAGATAAATGATGAAGATGAAGCCGCACTCTACTTTACCTCAGGCACCACTGGACTACCTAAACCGATACTCTTTACCCATAAGAACATTGAGGGCACTGCCATAAGTCAAGCCGTTGAACATCAGACAAGCCACGACGATAATTATCTAATCTGTGCCCCCCTATATCACTCCGGAACCAAAATGCACTGGCTTGGAAACCTAATTGTAGGTGCTCGGGGAACGTTGTTAACCGAAGTCAGCCCTCAAAACATGCTTGACGCTGTCTGCAAGGAGGGAGTAACAAGACTATTCCTATTAGTGCCCTGGGCTCAGGATATTCTCGGGGCATTTGACCGGGGAGAACTAAGAAAAGAGGACTATGATAACCTGAGCTGCTGCCGCCGTCTCCACATGGGGGCGCAACCGGTACCTCCTAGCATAGCTAAGCGCTGGAAGGAATATTTCCCTGATATGCTATATGAAACCGATTTCGGGCTGAGTGAGTCCACTGGACCAGGATGTGTTTGCCTGGGTTATGAAAATGAGCATAAGATTGGAGCTATTGGCAAAGCTGGCTTTAACTGGGAAACACGCATCGTAAATGATAAGGACGAGGACGTGGCTCAAGGAGAGGTTGGTGAGTTGCTCCTCAGGGGCAACGGGGTTATGAAGGGATATTATAAGAACCCGGAAAAAACAGCCGAAACCCTTAAAGGGGGTTGGCTACATACTGGTGATATGGCTAGAATGGATAGCGACGGGTTTATTTATCTGGTCGATAGAAAAAAGGACGTGGTCATTAGCGGTGGGGAGAACATCTTCCCTGTTGAAATAGAAGCGGTACTCCAAGGCCACCCTAAAATCTATGATGTGGCAGTAATTGGAGTTCCAGATGAGAGGCTGGGCGAAATAGTTGCTGCTATAATTGACCCTGAGCCCGGCGAGACCCTGACTGAAGAGGAGGTAAAGGAGTTCTATCAGCCAAGTTTACCCAAGTATAAGTGGCCAAGGTACATCATATTTGACAAAGTACCACGAAGTCCCACTGGCAAGATAGAAAAACCAAAGTTGAGACAGAAATATTCTGGTAAAAAAGAGGCCTTTTGAATCGGCTACAATTCATAATTTTTACCTGGGAGGAGGCAAAAGGTGGCTGAGATTAAGGAAAGCTATGATGCTTATCTAGCCGGAGAGAAACCACCAAACTACAAGACACTCTCCGGCATTGAACTTAAGCAGTTTTACACAGCTGATGATATCCGGCAAAGGGATGGGGTGCCTGGGGAATACCCGTTCACCCGGGGAATTCATCAGGATATGTATCGGCGGCGCTTCTGGACGAGGCGACAGCAGACTGGCTTCGGAACCCCCGGGGAGAGTAATCAAAGAATGAAATTTCTGTTGAGTCAGGGGCAGACTGGGTTGAATTGTGACCCTGATGTGGTAACGCACTTAGGGCTGGACCCTGATTACCCACTGGCTGAGGGTGATATCGGCCTGGCTGGGACCTCTATCTCAGCACTGGAGGATATGGAACGACTCTTTGACGGCATACCTCTGGACAAGGTTAGTACCACTATTATTATTCAGCCTCCTGCTTCGGCGGTCATGATGGCTATGTATCTACTAACCGCCAGGGAAAGGGGTATCCCACAGGATAAGCTTATTGGCACCATTATGAACGATGCTTTGAACCAGCTGGTAGGTCCTACTGTGGAGGCAGTGGAACGCTTTTTCCCGGTTGAGGCTGGGGTAAGAGTAGGTCTTGATGTGATGGAGTATTGCGTTAAGCATATGCCAAGGTGGAATATACTTAACATAAATGCATACAATATGAGAGAGACTGGCATAAGTGCTGTTCAGGAAGCCGCCTTTGCTTTGTCCCTTGCTGCCGACTACATCCAACGGCTGATTGAACGGGGGCTGAGTGTAGATGATTTTGCTGGGAAGATAGCCTTTTTCTGTAGTATGGATATTGATTTCCTGGAGGAAATCGCCAAGATTAGGGCGATGCGGCGGATTTGGGCTAAGATGCTAAAGGAAAGGTTTGGTGCTAAAGACCCAAGGAGTTGCTGGTTCAGAGCTGCAATTCAAACCTCAGCCTTACGACTGACTGCTCAGCAGCCGTTGAACAATATAGTAAGAGCCACTATCCAGACATTAGCTGCCGTACTGGCTGGCACACAGTCTATTCATACTACTTCATATGATGAGGCCTATGCATTACCAACAGAGGAATCCCATAAATTATCTATTAGGCTACAGCAGGTGATTGCCTACGAAACCAACGTGACCAAGACCGTAGACCCTCTAGGCGGCTCCTACGCAATAGAATGGTTAACTGACAAACTGGAAGCAGAGATTCAATCACTAATGCGGGTAATTGAAGATAAGGGCGGATTCATAGAGTGTTTTAAGCGAGGCTGGGTAGAGGAGCAGGTAAATGAAGCCAGATATGAATATGCCCGGCGCATAGAGAATGGACAACAGCTAGTTGTCGGGGTAAATGTATTTAGAGACGAGGAGGAGACAAAGATAGACCTGTTTAAGCAGGCTAGCGATATGCAGGAGAAAAGGAAGCAATACATAAAAGCCTATAAGAAGAATAGAGACCAGGAAAAGGTAGATAAGGCTCTTGATAGGCTCTACCAGAAAGCCACTAGTGTTGAAAGAGTTAATTTGTTTATCCCCATTTTAGAAGCTGTTGAGGCAAAGGCAACTACAGGGGAGATAGTCAACACTTTAAGAAAAGCGGAGAATTTTGAAATTCGTCTGTAATTGGGGGAGGCAGAAGTGACAACTAAAGCCAAGACAAGGATTATGATGGCTAAATTTGGTTTAGATGGTCACAGCAATGGCATCAGAATAGTCAGTAAATGGTTACAAGATGCCGGATTTGAGGTTATATATATGGGACTTTATAACACCGCTGAGGGAGTTATCAAGGCAGCCTTAGAAGAGGGTGTTAGTATAATCGGTTGTAGTTTTTTAGAGGGTTCGCACCTGTTTTATGTTAAAAGATTGGTAGAGTTAACCAAAGAGTATAAGATGAATAATGTAAAGCTTGTTGTTGGTGGAGTAATCCCGCCTGATGACGTTTTAAGGTTAAAGGAACTGGGAGTAAAAGAGGTTTATACCCCAGGTGCGCCAAGAGATGTTATCATTGATGGCATAAAGGCTTTGACATTATAAGCCGATATGCTTTATATGGCGATTGTCTCCCACTTACCCCGATTAGAGTTTACTTCAGAGCTTGCTGGCATGTTTGGTAACCCAGGTCGAAAGCCTTGATATTAACTGGCGCTAGTTTAGCCGAGAAACGGGCGCGGATTTGCTCTTTGGTAGTTTCTATCTTTATCGGAAGTTGCCCGGTACCGAATAGCGCCCCCAGCATGACAATATTAGCTGCCATTACGCTTCCGGCTTCTTCAGCAATTTGAGCCGCTTTTAGTCTGATTACTCTGTTGGCAATCTGGCTTAGTTTTTCAACAATTTCCTCCAGGCTGGGGTAACTACTTTCACCGATAAAGACGCTAGTGGGGACTACCTTTGCCATATTAAGTATAACCAAGCTTGACGGTGATAGGTAGGTTATATTTCGTAATGCCTCAGACGGCTCTATTCCGATTAGGATATCGCACTTTCCCATAGGGATGAGTGGTCCATATACTTCACTGCCGATTCTAATGGTGCTGATTACTGAGCCGCCCCTGACTGCCATTCCCAGCACTTCTGAGCCTCTGACATTTAAGCCATCACTAACTGCTGCGTTTCCCAGTAGCTCTGATATTAGAATTACGCCTTGTCCGCCAACACCAGTGATTAATATATTAAATTCCTTTACCATGTCGCTTACTCCTGTATTTTAATAGCGTTATATGGGCAAATCTGGGCACAGACCCCGCAGCCAGTGCATGCCGTACTATCAATTATGATCTTGCCATCCTCTTTCATTATGGATGGACAACCGAAAAGCATGACGCAAGTATTGCATTTTTCACTGCACCTTTCTTGGTCAATATAATAAGGGATGGTTTTTTCACCTCTTTTTCTCTTTTCCCTCTGCTCTATTATGGTGCAGAGCCTTCTGGAGACTATAACCGATGGTCCATTGAATCTAATTGCTTTTTCTATGGTGGCGATTGCCTTTTTTAGGTCAAAGGGGTCGATAACCTCAACGAACTTTACCCCGCATGCCTTGGCTATATCTTCAATCTTTAGTTGTGTGGTTTCCTCACCGGTAGCAGTATAACCGGTGCCTGGGTGGGGTTGAAAACCAGTCATAGCTGTAGCTGAGTTATCAAGTACTACCATGGTTATTTTTGCCTTATTATAGACTGCGTTTATCAATGGTGGTATCCCGGCGTGGAAAAAGGTTGAATCGCCCATTTCGGCTACTATTGGCGCCTCTACTACATGGGATAGACCATTAGCTAGACCGAAGCTAGCCCCCATACAGATAACGGTGTCTGGAATTTCTAGCGGGGGGATATATGCCAGGGTAGAGCAACTAATATCACCCGGGTAGATAGGCTCTATATCCTTGCCATAGTCTTTAGCTACTCTTCGGGAGGCTACCTTAATTGCATATTGAGAGGCTCGGTGTGGGCATCCAGTACACAAGATCGGGGGTCTCCCTGGTAAGAGTGGTGCCGTCTCTTCACCAAGTTTATCTAGCTCAGTGAAGTTGACCGGCGACTTGGAACCAGTTAGCTTGGTAATAGCCTCAGTGACCTTTCTGGTGGATAGTTCTCCAATCAAGGGGACTAAATCCTTACCGTGGATTTTGACCCGGATGTCAGCCTCCATGGCGATTACCTTAACCTGGTTTTCAACAAACGGTTCTAGCTCTTCCACTACCAGTATCTCTTCTACTGAGTTTAGTAGCCTTTTTACCAACTCTGCGGGGAGTGGATGTGGCGTCCCAATTTTTAGCATCGAAACCTTGTCATTAAGCCCGAGCCAATTTAGTGCTTCTAAGGTGTAACTGTATGACAGACCGCAGGCAATTATCCCCAGCTTGGCGCCATTAATAAGCTTTAACTGGTTATAGGGAAGCCTATCTACTGCCTCCCTTATTCTTTCAAACCTTTCAATCATTAAAGCTCGGTTTCTTCTGGCTTCCCGTGGAGTATAGACCAGCCATGATGGGTTTTTTTCAAAAGAGCCCTTCCTCTTTTCCTTTGATATTTCTCCCAGAACTACATCGCTCCGGCCATGCCCTATTCTGGTTACAGACCTGAACATGAAAAGGTGTTTGAACTCCTCAGCCAGGTTAAAGGCATCAGCCATCATGTCCTTAGCTTCTTGAATAGACGAGGGCTCGAGGATAGGTATATAGCCCTGTTGGGCAATATATCGGTTATCCTGTTCATTCTGTGAGCTCCACGCCCACGGGTCATCGGCTGAGAGCAGAACCAGTCCACCCTTGGCACCTATATAGCTGGCGATCATTAATGGGTCATGGGCTACATTTACCCCGACATGCTTCATACATGCCAGGGCTCTTACCCCGCATATAGAGGCGGCTAGGGCGACTTCGAAGGCTACCTTCTCATTGGTTGACCATTCAACATACATACTGGTGTCTTTGGCTATCGCAGCTAGGGTTTCTGTTATTTCGCTTGACGGGGTACCTGGGTAGGCAGCAGCCACTTGAACCCCAGCCTCTATCGCCCCTCTGGCTATCGCCTCATTGCCAAGCATGAACAGTTTTTCCCCGGGAGCATCGGAAACAATAGTTAGATTTTTCAATGTCAGCCTCCTTCCTTATCCAGTTAGTAAACTATAGGCTATATGCCGCCCTGAGCATTCCCTTTCATTTTATCAAGTACTCCTTTTCTTGAAAGTTGGTCTTAAAAGCAGAGCCAGCACAAAGCTGATAATACTGGCTGCGGCACAGATTAAGAAACCTAGCTGGTAGCTGTCGGTTATATCAAATATATAACCGACTACAACCGGTCCTAGAGCTCCACCTACTATCAAACCAAAGCCGATAACACCAAAGATTGTCCCGTGGGAAGTCAGTCCAAACGATTCTGCGATAATTAGTGAAATCTGGACTAGCACCCCCCCGAAAGCAAAACCAAAGATAGCAGCAAACAAGTAGAGCATCCACTCCGCCGTGGCTAATTGTAACCAAAGTAAAGACACTGCTAATATGGCAAGACCGGTGATTATTGCCCGCTTACTTCCAGCCCTGTCAGCCAAAATGCCCAATGCAAGCCTACCCAGAATACTCACGCCGCCGATAGTGGCTAATATGTTAGCTGCGGTAGTTTCTGAAATACCAATATCTGTGGCATGAATATCTATGTGGTTCATTA
This sequence comes from Dehalococcoidia bacterium, assembly GCA_030615865.1. Next base: position 53,003 of record JAUWYK010000002.1, on the reverse strand, counting down.
TACTTAGTATACTGAACTCAAAAAAGAAGAATAAAGCGAGAATCATCCAGAACTGCTGCCCCTTAACTGCCTCGCTCAGGGAGAAATCTTGGGCTACTGATGACTTATGATATTTAGCTGGGTCAATTGCTGGAGCATTTGCCTCCCTGCCATATGGTAGTAGCCCTATCTTTTCAGGGTGACGTTTGAGAAATTGTGCCGCTGAAATAATAAGTGCCAGGGCTATGACACCGACAACGATATAAGAAGTGCGCCAGCCATAGGCAGATATAAGCCAGCTAGCCAGAAGCGCCAGAATTAGGATTCCAACACCTTCTCCAGACGCAGCAATGCCAGTAGCTAAACCCCTCCGCTTTTCAAACCACCTGGCGACAGTTGACATCTGTGGAATCCAGGCACCGCCCATGCCCATCCCGATTAAGATGCCATAAAATAGATACAGCTCCCAGGTACTACTGATTTGTGACATCAGCAGATAGCCTATCCCTAGAGAAAGACCACAAGCGGTAACCACTATTCTCGGACCATACTTATCGGTTAACCTGCCTATAACAATACTAAGCACACCGTGGGTAAGTATGCATAATGAGAAAGCACCAGAGGTCATCCCCCTCGTCCAGCCAAATTCTGTTAGCACCGGCTTGAAAAAGACCCCAAATGTAAACAGTGTGCCATACATTGTCAGTATCACACAGCCGGCAGCTATAACTATTATCCAGCCGTAGAAGAATTTTGGCTTTCCCGTTTCCATTGAGCTTTAACCTACTCAGTCGTGCCTGAAAAGCGTATTAGTCTGTGAAGCAGTTAACTAATTTTATTTACTGTTCCTACCACGAAGGCGATAGCATATTCCTTTGAATGGGAAAGGCTGATGGTGAGTTTATCTAAGCCCAAGCCGTTAGCTTGATTTTGCACCTTACCATAGAGATGAACTATGGGCTTGCCACTGGGGTCAGACAATATCTCAATATCTCTCCAGCTGGCGCCCTTGTTTCGCATTCCAAGTGCTTTTATTACTGCTTCCTTGCCAGCAAAACGGGCGGCTAAAGATGAGGGCTTGTTATGGTATAACCTGAGCTCTGGGTCAGTATAAACTCGGTGGAGGAAATGTTCTCCCCACTGGGTGGCAGCCCTTTCAATGCGAGCTATTTCTATTATATCGGTACCAATATAGTGCACTTTCGCCAGTATTATAGTTCACTTTACTTCGGCATTCAAGCTCATGGTTTGGAAACTAGCCTTGCTGATGCTAGAATAGGTGCTGGAGGGGGTTAATGCCGTTACATTACTATACGGGCACATCAGGCTGGCATTATGACCACTGGCGGGATAGGTTCTATCCTGAAAAGCTGGTGAAGGCAAAATGGCTTGAATTTTATGCTGCCCATTTCAATACAGTTGAGCTCAATAATAGTTTTTACCGCCTACCTTCAGAGGCTGCTTTTGCTAATTGGTATAACTCGTCACCACCTAATTTTATCTTTGCCGTGAAGGTAAGTCGTTTTATCACCCATATCAAGAGACTAAGAGATAGTGAAGAGCCAGTGGACACTTTTATCACTAGGGCTAAAGGTTTAGGGGAGAAATTGGGTCCCCTTTTATATCAGCTTCCACCTAACCTGCACCGTGACGATGACAGGCTAGAATCATTCCTGTCTATTTTACCTTCGGGGATGAAGCACGTGGTTGAATTTCGGCACCAGTCCTGGCTTGAAGACAGCGTGTTTGAAGTTTTACATAAGTATAATGTCGGGTTGTGTATCTTTGATATGCCCGATATTAGTTGCCCTCTGGTGGCAACGGCAGATTTTGCCTATATAAGGTTTCACGGTAGCACCGGACTCTACTCAAGCTGTTACTCTAATGAGGAGCTGGCTGATTGGGCAAAGAGACTGACTAATTTAGCCGCCAACGTGAAGGCGCTCTACATTTATTTTAATAATGATGCTGAAGCATTTGCGGTGAGAAATGCCGTAACGCTTCGTGGCTATCTGCAAACTGAGGAGTGAGGCTTATGATTATTAGAAATATCAAACAGGAAGAGGTGCTTCGGGGGTTGTATATAGCTCATGGTGGAGCTACAGCTACTATGCTTTTGGACAACAGTGTTTTACAGGGTATCTTATTCTTTGCCTATGGTGTTCTAAAGCCGGGTAAGGTGATAGAGTTACATACCGACCCTTATGAAGAGATTTACTACCTGCTTCAAGGGCAGGGGGTGATGACGGTTGGTGATGAACAAGAAAAAGTAACTGCCGGTGATGCTATCTGGCTTCCTTACGGTGTACCCCACCGCCTGGTAAATGACGGAGATAACGACTGCATAATACTGGTTTCCGCAGCTATGCCCAGGTCTGACTAAATGTGCAGTTCAATAACATGTTGACCATAGCGGTCTGGCGGCGGCGATTAATAGGTTTTTGTTGTGATTTACTTACAGATGGTAGCGTCTTATAGACCCTCCGTCACCTTTAGCAGTAACTTCTTGAAACGAGCCTTCACTTTTTCAGGAACTTCCCGATCTCCGTGCTGCACGCTCTCACGTAGGCACCACGCCACCTTATCGTGTTCGAGCTTGATTCCATACTTCTCTTTCACCAACCTTGCTGCTTCGGCTCCAATACAGTTTTTCTTCTCAAATTCCTTGTCGGTGACTTTCCTATTTTGCCCTAATGTCTCGGTCACGAGTGATGCATACAAATTGATGCCAAGCAGATCTTCCAGCTCTAGTTCTTTGGCAGTCAAGCTCGAGTCAGCGTAGTCAACGTCATTAATCATCAATATCCCGGTTATATGGTCACTTGGTGGGTGAAATTGACTCTCTAACTTATCCTTCGCATTTTTGCCAGGTTGATCGCTGTCTAGCACAACTACACTCTTAACCCCGCGCTGGAAGAAGAAGGGCACTATTCCGGGAATCGAACTCGCCCCATGACATGGGTGAATATGAATCGAACCTGATGCAACTCCGCTTAGGCTCGGCTCTTCGCTCGCAAGAAGCTGTGCGAATGTCAATAGGTATATCCAGTCAGCAGGTCCCTCGACTATGATATTTCTGTTGCATATTCGTAGCATGGGGCTCGTAATTCCCAATGCCCGCATCGCGACTTCCCACGTGGTATACTGGTGGTTCGGGCTGTACTGTGATTCTATCGTGGTAACGCCGATTTTTGGATCTATCATTACTGCTCTACAACCCTCTGGGTATGCCAAATCATACATACCCGGCAGGTGTGTAGTGTATACTACTTGGCATTGTTCAGCGACTTTATCTCTGATTATCCCCTTCAGATCATCTTGTGCATCGGGATGAAGGTGAATTCCCGGCTCTTCAAATACCAGCACCACATTACGACGCAGAGCAGTAGCATAAAGCAAATAAAACTCTAAGAACCAACGGAAACCAAGGCTTCTATATTCTGGAGAACCGCGGTGACCAGTCGATTTTATCCTGATTTGAAGTTTCGTGTTGCCCTCTGTTGGAGACCACCCTAGCTCGATTCGGACGTCCTGTTCCTGACTCCATACTTCTTTAAGTATTTCAGTTGCTTTCGCTGACGCAACTTCAAGTGCATCTATTTGCATCTCATCTCTTAGTTTGCAAGTGTTCTCAAGGTTGAAATCTGCTAAGGACAGCAATCGCCTCATGCTCTCAAGCTCCCTAATACCTAATTCCTTATGCAGAATGTCATCTACTAAATATTCACCTGATAGCCAGAGCTGTGGGTCCGCTGGTATGAATAAAAATCGTGGAACGAGTGCCCACAGTTTTGCTGATGCTTTAATAATATCTAGGTGCTTAGGTAACTTTTTTAGCATACTGTCTATCTCATCCAAAGGTGCTAGAATGTCACTCTCTAGAGATTCCAAAGGACTGGCCAAGGCTAATAAGCCTTCACGTAGCCGCTTAACTGCCCTACGTGTGGGCGCTTTTTTCGAGTACTCAAGTGACTGACAGAGAGCCTCGATTCGTTGGATAACACTGCGCGATCGTGCCAAGACGCTGCGGGTTGGGCTAGCTGCGGCTTGATTGGCTGCCTTGTACTGTTTTATATATTTAGAAAACCGAGATGCGAAATCCCGCGAAGACTGCTGAAGACGCGGAACAAGCTCTCTTGCCTCAAACTCGAGGTCGATGTCAAGTGACTCAATGTAAGGCTCTCCAGTATAGTTTCGCGTAACCGTAACCCTCTTAGCTTTTGCAAGCGCTGGGTCTATCCTCTTTAACACAGGCTGATCACTATCCTCAACAGCCAAGGTGACTGAAACCATCTTTAGGTCATCTGGAATCTGAGGTCTGCGGCTACAAACCGACTTGTGAGGAATATCTACATCCTGAAACTTGCCTACGGAAAACTTACTCATAGCTTCGAGGATGTTTGTCTTTCCGCTCTCGTTTGCCCCTATTAGGAAAGTGACCTTCTCATCTAGCTTCAGCCTGCACTCTTTCACTTCAGAGCAACAGGATTTGTAGTTATGTATTAGTATTTCTACTACCTTCATTTGTAAAGCCTCTTTCAGGAGATCCGAAACCGAGGCGCGTATACGAACTCGTATGCTACAAGAGTACATCGGAATCCTCTGTTTGTCAACCTGTGTAGCTAGGGGGGTAATCAGACGATTTTAGGAGAAGTGTGAGGCTTGAGAATACATTACTTACCAAGAATAAGTTTTGTTAGTTAGACAGCTACACAAAATGACAAATTCCTCAGTATTTTACATGTGCAGTTCTATAACATCGCCATCTTGTAGTATATGGTCTCTTTTTACCATTAGCCCGTCGTGCTTCCCTGAGCCCCACACCCGGGCATATTTCAGCTTGGCTCGGAAATCTTTGTGGACATCTGCGGCGGCGTCAGCTAGTGTACTGCCTCTTTCTAGAATTATGGGGTCGGTAAAGTCTGGCTTTTGACTCGGAGCCTTGGTGTATACCCGAATAATATCAAGCAACTGGTAAATTTCTTGCCTTAGTTCTTCCAGGCCAACCCCTTCTTTAGCTGAGATACCAATAACTGGCAATTGCCCTTTATATTTATCCTGCAAAGCTGTATAGTTTTGGCTGGCGCTGGCAAGGTCAAGCTTGTTGCCGATAATTAATGTCTTCTTTCCCCCGATATTCATATCTTCCAGTTGGGCGGTGATGGCTTCAACCTGGGCTATCGGAGCATCATTTAGGTCGACTACAGCCAGCAGAGCATCAGCCCGTATCAGCAGATGTCGAAACCAGGGGTCAATGGACTGGGGCACCAGGGGAGGGGTATCAACTAGTTGTATCTTTATATTCTCAAATTCCATCATCCCCGGAGTGGCATTGTGAGTGGTGAACGGGTATTCGGCTATGGTCGGCGAGGCGTTGGTAATGCTGGAAACAAGCTGAGATTTGCCTGCATTGGGCAGACCTGTAACTACTACCTGGGCTGCCCCCTCTTTCTCAATAATCATTGACGCTCGATGGATAGCCGCTTTCTTACCTGCTGCCTGGGTTAGCTTGGCAATTCTGCTCCTTAGCTCAGCACGGAGGTGGTCGGTTCCCTTGTGCTTGGGCATAATCGCCAGCATTTCTTCCAGCGCTATTATCTTTTCGGTAGGATTTTTCGCTGCCCGGTAGTTCTTCTCCGCTTCAAAGTATTGTGGTGGTAGATTGGCTGGCATTTCACAAATACTCCTTAATTCTTTTGGCTAGGCACTGAGTCATGCCTGTGGTGACTAAGTCGTCTATAGAAGCCTCCTGGATGGCTCGGACTGAGCCAAATTGCTTAATCAGGGCACGCTTACGCTTGGGTCCGATGCCGGGTATAGTATCAAGAGCTGAGGCAAAGGTTTCCCGTTTATGCACTTTTTGGTAATAACCTATGGCGAAGCGGTGTGCCTCGTCTCTGAGGCGCTGTAGTAATTGAAGCCCCGGCGAACTTCGGGGTAGAATAACTGGCTGTGTCCTCTGTGGTATAAAAACCTCTTCATTTTCCTTGGCTAGACTGGCAGTGGGGATAGATTCGGCTCCCGCTTCACGCATCGCTGCTCGGGCAGTATTAAGCTGTCCCTTGCCGCCGTCAATGAGGACAAGGTCAGGTAGAATTGCCCAGGTATCAGTGGCATCACCGGTTTCAAGCCTACTCCGCTTAAATCGCCGCTTGAGCACCTCTTGAAGCATGGCATAGTCGTTGGCGCCTGATACCGTTCTAATTCTGAAGCGTCTGTAGTGAGATGGTTTTGGTTTCCCGTTGTCAAAGACCACCATACTGCCTACCGCCGCCTTTCCCTGGATATTGGAGATGTCATAGCACTCCATACGAGACGGCAGGCGGGGCAGGCGGAGCTCGCTTTTTATTTCGGCTAAAGCAGTAGCCAGGAGTGTAGGAGTAGCTAGCTGTTTAATCTTAAGTTGCTCTAAACCTTGCTTAGCATTTTCGGCGACAATCTTCACCAGTTGTCTTTTATTGCTGCGGCTGGGTACTTGAATATGGACTTTAGCCCCCTTTTTGCTTTGAAGCCAGTTCTCAATAACTGCTGTGTCTTCTACCGGGTACTGGAGTAATATCAATGGTGGTATGTAGGGACTGGAAGCGTAAAACTGCTTAATAAAGCTGGTCATGATTTGGGAGGGGCTTTCATACTGGGTACCCTGCAATACAAAGCTCTCTCGACCAATTAGCTTGCTACTGCGGATGAAGAAAACCTGGACATAGGCTTGGTCTTTATCAGTAGCGAAGGCAATAACATCCTGCTCGCCCCTTACCGTGGCGGCGATTCTTTGTCCTTCGATAACCCTGTCTACAGCTTGAATCTGGTCTCTAAGTAGGGTGGCTTTTTCGAAATCCAGAGCTTCAGCAGCTGTCTTCATCTTGCTTTCAAGCTCTTGCATTACCCTTTCCTGCTTTCCTTCAAGAAAAAGGATTACCTGCTTTATTACCTCAGCATATTCCTGCCTGTTCACGGCACCGATGCAGGGTGCAAGACAGTGCCGAATATGATACTCGAGGCAGGGTCGGGAGTCAGTGCCGGTGATAGCTTTGGAGCAAGAGCGAAACGGGAAGATTCCCTTTATCACCTTCAAGGTCTGGCGTACCGACTTAGCGCTGGCAAACGGACCGAAGTAACGTCCTCCGTCCTCTTCCCAGCGCCGGGTAATATGCACCCGAGGCCAATCCTCATTGAGGTCTATCTTGAGGTAAGGGAAGGTTTTGTCATCTTTAAGTCGCACATTGTAATGGGGGCGGTGCCTCTTTATCAAGTTTAACTCAAGGATGAGAGCTTCCTGTTCAGAGGTGGTGACAAAGAAGTCGATGTCATTAATTCGTGTTATCAGCCGCTGTAGTTTTGGCGATAGCTTTTGCCCCGGGCTAAAGTATGACCTTACCCGGTGATGGAGGTTAGCTGCCTTACCTACGTAAAGGATGCCCCCTTCGGCATCTCGCATTAGGTAGACACCGGGGTTGGTTGGCAATTGTTTTAACTGTTCTGGTATAAGATTAGTGGTCAACCTTGTTCCCTTAGCCTTTCCTTAAATTTATTTTAGCACAGCCTGTAGAATGGTCAAAGTTTATACGAGGTCTTGACGACAGAATATGAAATTGGTATAATAAAAGCGGAAATGCGCATATAAGCAAACAAGGTGGTAACGATGAGGTATTTAGTTAAAGCATTCAAAGCCCTATCTGATGAGACCAGGCTCAGGATTCTGAACCTGCTCTTGGAGAGGGAGTGCTGTGTCTGTGAGGTAATGCAGGCACTGGACGTATCTCAGACCCGAGCCTCTCGCAATCTGGGTATCCTTGAGGATGCTGGCTTTGTCGAATCGAGGAGAGACGGGCTTTGGATTGTTCACTCCATAGACGAGGAAGGCATGAAGAGGTACTCTGCTGACCTTGTTGAAATTATTAAGAATGCCCTTGAAGGTAATGAGGTAGTGGCTCTTGACCGAGAGCGGTTGAAGACAGCGACTCGGGTGGGGCCAGGTTGTACGGAGGAAGCGCGGAGATAGCTTTTCTTTTGGCGCTATGAACAGCACTCAACCAAAAACCGCAGTCGGTAGGCTTCCAATATTAGACCGCTTCCTGACACTGTGGATATTTCTGGCAATGGGTCTAGGGGTGGGCTTGGGTTATTTCGTCCCCCAGGTGGCTAACTTCATTACCTTCTTCCAGGTGGGTACCACTTCAATCCCCATAGCTATAGGGCTCATCCTCATGATGTACCCACCTCTGGCTAAGGTGAGGTACGAGGAGATGGGCCCGGTGTTCCGCAACTGGCGGGTGCTTGGGCTTTCCCTAGTGCAGAACTGGCTAATTGGTCCGGTGCTCATGTTTTTCCTGGCTATTATCTTCCTGCGAGCCTACCCCGACTACATGGTAGGGATTATCATGATAGGGCTGGCGCGCTGCATCGCCATGGTCATCGTGTGGAATCAGTTGGCGAAAGGAGATACCGAGTATGCCGCCGGTCTGGTGGCACTTAACTCAATCTTCCAGATAGTCTTCTTCTCAGTTTATGCATACATCTTCATCACGGTGCTGCCGGTAAGGTTTGGGCTGGAGGGAGCTGCAGTGCATATCACCATCGGCCAGATAGCTGAGAGCGTGTTTATTTACCTGGGTATCCCTTTCTTTGGCGGTATGATTACACGCTTTACCCTTATCAAGTTGAGGGGGCGCCAGTGGTATGAGACGAAATTCATCCCTAAGATAAGCCCTATCACGCTGGTTGCCCTTCTCTTTACCATCGTGGTAATGTTTTCCCTTAAGGGCGAGATAATTGTTCAACTGCCACTGGATGTGGTTCGTATCGCTATTCCGCTGCTTATATATTTTGTGCTCATGTTCCTTGTCTCTTTCTACATGGGTAAGAAAATAGGGGCCGACTATTCCAAGACAACAACCATCGCCTTCACCGCTGCCAGCAACAACTTTGAGCTGGCCATTGCAGTAACCGTGGCGGTGTTTGGCATCGGTTCGGGGCAGGCCTTCGCTGCTGTCATTGGTCCTCTCATTGAAGTGCCGGTACTGATAAGCCTGGTAAATGTAGCCCTCTATTTCCAGCGAAGGTTTTTCACCGAAGGGTTGCGGTAAGTTTCCCTATCGCTTCCTTTCTCTTCTCTTCAATAGCTTCTGCAAGTGAGGCTTACCCTCAAATACTTCTGCTATTGACTTTATGTTTACTAATTGATATGTTAAAATACATCAATAGCTATTTATTATCTAGTAGCGAGGAGGCGTGGTGAAAGAGATTATTGAGAGCTTTTTGAATTATCTGACTGTGGAGAAGGGCTTTTCAGTAAATACGACAGCCGCTTATCGTAATGACCTATATCAATTAGCCGGCTTTATTGGGGAGGAAGCTGCCAGGAGCGGTGCCATTCCGCCGTGGTCTGGTTTTGGTCGCCAGTCCATGCTGAGCTATCTGCTTAATCTTAAGGAGAGAAACTATGCTGCTACCACCATAGCCCGTAAAGTAGCTGCCACCAGGTCATTTTTCGATTTTATGGTGGCTGAGGGTATTATCACGGCTAATCCAACGCAGGATGTGGCTTCACCTAAGGTGGGGAGGTCATTACCCAAGCCTATCTCAATTAGCCAAGCCCGCCAGTTGCTGGAGCAGCCGACCAAATTGTCTACGCCAGAGGCAAAACGGGATAGGGCAATGCTGGAGTTATTATATGCCACCGGTATGAGGGTAAGCGAGCTGGTGTCTTTAAATGTGGCTGATGTGGATACCGAGGGTGGTTATGTGCGCTGCTTTGGTAAGGGGCATAAAGAGCGGATGATTCCTATTTATGAAGGAGTAGCCAGAGCAGTAAAAGAATATATAGAGGAAGATCGCCCCCACCTGGTACATAACGGTGAAGAGAAAGCTTTATTTCTCAATCAGCGTGGTGAGAGACTGACCAGGCAAGGTCTGTGGCAAATATTAAAGGCTTATGCTAAATCAGCCGGTCTGGAGGCTCAGGTTACCCCCCATACGCTGAGACATAGCTTTGCTACTCATATGCTGAGTGGTGGCGCTGACCTGAGGTCGGTTCAGGAATTGTTGGGTCACGTCAACATCTCCACCACGCAGATTTATACCCATCTTACTACTGAACATGTTCGACGTGCCTATGAGAAGTCTCACCCAAGAGCAAAGTAGGAGGTTTTTACATGCCGGGTAAATCGCGGCAGGCTCGGCGGAAGCTATCTCGGGGTAAAAAAAGAAAGGCTAGGCAGGGCTTCTCAGCTATAACTGCCCAGCAGCAAGCAGTTACTCAAACCGAGGAGCCTTCTGCCCCGGCTAAGGTGTATGCTCCTCCAGCCACAGTGCCGACGCGTTATCCGTACATAGTTACTGAGCTACGAACAATTGGTATTCTGGCAGGGATAATGCTGGCTATTCTGGTTGTGCTAGCTTTGGTTTTACCCTAACCTTGTCCTGGCAATGAGTGCTCACTATGGACTTTGAAGCAGCAAGAGCCAGGTTAATTGAGCACCTTAGTACTGAAATTAGGGATGAGCGGGTATTGGCAGCTATGGCTCGCGTACCTCGGGAGCGTTTTGTGCCACCACATAGTCAGTATTCAGCCTATGAAGATAGACCGCTTCCTATCGGTTTTGACCAGACAATTTCACAACCGTTTATTATTGCCCTTATGACTGAGGCGTTAGAGCTTACTGGCAATGAAAAGGTGCTGGAGGTAGGGACGGGCAGTGGGTATCAGGCAGCTATTTTGGCTGAGTTAGCCCGATTGGTGATTACTACAGAGCGTCTGCCGGCGCTGGCTGAGACAGCTAGGAAGGTATTGGATAGCCTGGGCTATACCAATATTGAGGTGCACCTGACCGAGGAGACTCTGGGTTGGCAGAGTGGAGCACCTTATGATGCCATAATGGTTACCGCCGGTGCGCCTAGGGTGCCGGCTGACCTTCTGGCTCAGTTGGCAATTAATGGCCGGCTGGTAATCCCTGTAGGTTCTCGTTATGTCCAAGAGCTATATAAAATTACCAAGCGCAGAAAGAAGAACCTGGTTCAGAATTTAGGCGGATGCCGCTTCGTCTCGCTTATTGGTAAGGATGCCTGGGAAGAAGAATAAAGGAGGATAAGGATGGAAGTCCTGGAAGCAATTAAAGCTAGGAGAAGTATTCGTAAGTATAAGACTGACCCTGTAGATAACAAAACTGTGGAGCTTGTTTTGGAAGCTGCCCGTTGGGCGCCATCTTGGCACAACGGACAATGCTGGAGATTTATTGTGGTGCGTGACGGGAGTATAAAGGCTGAACTGGCTAATACCCTTATCAAGACGACAAGGGATGATACGCTTGTTAACAATCCCTCGGTTGAGGCTATTAAAGGTGCCCCGACAGTAATTGTAGCTTGTGCTGAGTTAGAGAAATCAGGCTATGAGAAGGGAAAACCAGTCACAGATAAGGGTGACTGGTATATGTTTGATGTGGCACTGGCGATGCAAAACTTGGTCTTAGTTGCTCATTCGCTGGGTCTAGGCACGGTGCATGTTGGCGCTTTTGATGCTAAAAAGGCAGCCAACATTCTACAGGTACCACAAGGTTTCTGTGTGGTCGTAATGACTCCGTTAGGTTACCCTGCCCAGGAACCTAACCCAAGACCAAGAAAAGAGCTTTCTGAAATTGTTTTTTATGATAAATATGGCCTTGAGCGGGAGGTTAAATAGGGGTCGTTTATTGAGCTATAAAAGGTGGGTTTTTATTGCTATTTTCTTGTTCGGCATTGGTCTGGTATTTGGCTTGGCTATCCCAACCAATAGCGTCAACCTCATGTCTGAAGAAATTGTTGCCCTCGAAGAGCTTGTCACTTTCTTAAGCTCACTTCCTCCTGCCCTTCTTGCTTTATTTATCTTTATTAAGAATGTTTCTGCTTTGCTGATAAGCTTTGTATTCAGCCCGATTTTTTGCCTGGCGCCTATCCTGGCTTTAGTTGTTAATGGCTGGCTTATATCCTTTGTCTCGGCACTAGTGATTGAGGAGAAATCCCTTGGTTTTGTATTAGCTGGTTTGCTTCCTCATGGCATTTTTGAACTCCCGGCTCTCATCTTGGGTCAGGCGGCTGCTCTCAGCTTTGGCGCAATGGCAATACTAGCCTTATTCAAAAGAGAAAGGAGAAGTCAATTACTGCCCGGCCTGAGGCGGAATTTGCGTTATCTTATGATAGCTTTTGCTTTGCTTCTGCCAGCGGCTATCATTGAGACTTATATCACACCATTATTGATAACCTGATTAAATAATAAGGAGGAACTTTAATATGAATGAGCTAGGTTTAGTAGCTCCCTTCTGGTTAATTGTTCTGATATGGATGGCTAGGACGATATGGCTGGTCTTCATCTGTACTATCCTTGCCTGGCTTGGTATCAGGGCACTAGATGCTCTTACCCCTCACATCCCTCATCGCCAGCGTATTGGAGAGAGTCCTGTTGCTACCGGACTATTCATTGCCGGCTTTTTCATCCTTGCTGGTCTTGTCATCCACGGCGCCATTACGGCACCGGCTGTATTTGGCGGCCCAATACTTAGCTACTTTTTTGATTTTAGAAGACTGGGGCTATTAGCTTTAAGTTTCCTGGTAAGCCTGCTTGTCGGGATAGCCCTATTCTACTTGGTTGACAAGCTGACTCCCAAAATAGCCTTTGCCAGCATCAACCAGAGACCGGTGGCAGTAGGTATCCATGTCTTTGGCTATCTCGTTTTCTTTGGCTTGATACTCCATGCAGCACTAACAACACCGCTATGAACAGGATTAAGGTTTTAGTAGGCTTAATATTTGCATTCGTAGCGGTATTGGCAGCTACTGGCTACGTGGCGGCAACTCCGTCATCGGGTTTCTATGAGATAAATGATGATGTGTTTGATGACTGGGGGATATGTCGTACCAGAGCCTTTGGCGAAGATGGCTTTTATCAAATATCTGAGACTTCTTTCCGTCCGGTTATAGCCTTTGAGAGCCTCGGGGAGAGGACTGCCTTAGCCTACAGTTTAGGTGAGCAGATTGCCGGCAAATACCCGGACCAATTGCAAAGGGCACGAGCAGTATTTCATTTTGTTCGGGATAGGGTTCACTATACCCCCGATGTAGACCAGTTTAAATATGATGAGTTTGCCCAAAATGCAGATGAGCTGGCAACTACTATTGACCAGGATGGCGTTGGTTATGGTGATTGTGAGGATAGTGCTGTGCTGCTGGCTGTTATGTATAAGGGTGCAGGATATCGTTCAGCTATAGTAGTCGGCTCAGGTCATACCGCAGCGCTGGTTTATCTCCCTGACTATAATAAGGCAAGTGCAATTTTTGAGCTGGAGGGTGAGCCGGGCTGGGTCTGGATTGAGGCAACAGGCAAAAATAACCCGTTCGGCTGGGTATCCAAGGAGTTTCTCAATGTTAAACTGGCGGCATATGAAATAGAGGAAGAGGCAGTAGCCCCGCTGAAACCACCGGCTGCACCCCCAACCGCCATTGCCAAAACCGGTGGCGGTGTCTCCTCCCAACCATTTCCGTTCATTGGCATAATTGGCTTGTTATGGTTTATGTCCCTCTTTAGAAGAAGAAGGAAGCGTGCTCGCTAACTCCGGCTATAGATATCATTTAGAAACCTATCCCCCTGACCCCCTTCCCTTTCATGAAGGTTAATCTAGCGGGGTGTCTAAGAGAGGCAAAGCCCCTCTTTAATAAATCATCTTCCCCTCATGAAGGTTAATCTGGTGGGGTGTCTAAGAGGGGCGAAGCCCCTCTTAAGAAATTATCTTCCCCTTCCCCTTATCAAGGGGAAGGGGATAAAGGGGATAGGGTTACCAAACTGGAATTAAAAGGGGGTGAGGTAGATAAATAATCCTGTTATTTGCCGTGTCTCCTTAATTGTGGGTATAATAGTGTCGGAATAATATAGCTGGAGAGTAGGTGATTAGATGCAGCAATACACTCTGGAGAATATTCGTAATCTTGCTTTACTGTCTCATTGTGGCGCTGGCAAGACATCAGCATCGGAAGCCATCTTGTTTACTGCCGGGGCAATTACCCGGTTAGGCAAGGTTGATGACGGCTCTACCACCTCGGATTACGACCCTGATGAAGTAAAGCGCAAGATTAGCATTAATCTGTCGTTGCTTCCCTGCCAGTGGAAAGGGACTAAGATTAACCTTATTGATACCCCTGGTTATTCCGACTTTGTTGGCGAGGTCAGGGCGGCAATGAGGGTTAGTGAAGCGGCAATAATTGTGGTCTGTGCCGCCTCTGGTGTTGAAGTTGGCACTGAGCAGATGTGGGCATATTGTGAGGAGGCTGACCTTCCCCGCCTTATCTTTATTAATAAGATGGACCGCGAGAATGCTGACTTTCATCGAACTGTGGAAGAGCTTCAGTCGAAGTTTGGCTCTAGGTGCATACCCCTCCAGCTGCCGATAGGTGCCCACAATGATTTTCAGGGTGTGGTTGACCTGCTGACGATGAAAAGCTATATCGGTTCTCCGCCTAAGGAGGCTGAAATACCCGCATCACTGCAAAATCAAGCCGATTCTCTTCATGAGAAGGTGGTAGAGGCGGCGGCTGAGGTTGATGACCGGCTTATTGAGAAGTATCTGGGTGGTGAAGAACTCAGCCTGGAAGAACTTAGCCATGGCTTGCGACAGGCGGTAGTAACTGGCAAGACTGTGCCAGTTTTAGTTGGCTCAGCTATACAAAATATAGGAATTACCTCACTTCTGGATGCCATATATGACTATCTGCCTTCACCTAAAGAGCGAGAGGTAGTTGTTGCTGAAGCTGCGCAGGCAATTGAGCCAAGTCAGGATGCCTCCTTAGCTGCCCTGGTGTTTAAGACCAGTGCTGACCCATATGTCGGTAAACTTACCTACTTTCGGGTTTACACTGGTTCTGTTGATAGCAATTCTCAAGTGTGGAATGCGACACGAAGCGGGACAGAGCGCATAGGTCAGCTATTTACTATCAGAGGCAAGACCCAGGAACCAGTACCCCAGCTTAGGGCTGGAGACATGGGGGCAGTAGCCAAATTGAGTCTGACCAGCACCGGGGATACACTATGTAGTCGGGATAAGCCAGTGAAAATTGCCTCTATTCTATTCCCTGAGCCAGCTTTTAGTGAGGCGGTACATCCTAAGACAAAGGCCGACCTGGATAAGCTGGGGACAGCATTATCCAGACTATCTGAGGAAGACCCTACCCTTGAAGTGCATAGAGGTGCTGATACCGGTGAGACTATTCTATCCGGGCTTGGCGAGACTCACCTTGAGGTGGCGGCAGGGAAGATGTTGCGTAAGTTCGGGGTGGGTGTGGTGCTGGAAACCCCCAGGGTTCCATATAAAGAGACTATCACTATGCCAGCCAAGGCTGAGTATAAGCACAAAAAGCAGACGGGAGGGCATGGTCAATATGGGCATGTCCTCTTGGCGCTGGAGCCTTTACCTCGTGGCAGCGGGCGTGAGTTTGTTGATAAGGTAGTAGGTGGCCGTATACCCAAGAATTATATTCCAGCGGTGGAGAAAGGGGTTAATGAGGCAGTTCAAGAGGGGGTGCTGGCTGGCTATCCTGTAGTTGACATAAAGGCAAGAGTTTACGATGGTAGCTATCACCCGGTTGATTCCTCAGATATATGCTTCAAGATTGCTGGAGCAGGGGCGCTGAGAAAAGGGTTATCCCAGGGGCAACCAATTCTATTGGAACCGATAATGAATATCAAGGTAACTATTCCTGAGGACTTCACTGGTGATATTATCGGTGACCTTAATACTAAACGAGCCCGGGTGCAAGGGATGGAGCCTGGGGGTGGGGTGAATGTGATAGAAGCTCAGGTACCCCTGGCTGAGGTTTTGCGCTATGCCATAGACCTGAGGTCAATAACACAGGGCAGAGGGAGCTATACCGTGGAGTTTAGCCACTACGAGGAGGCGCCGCCTCATATTGCTCAGAAGATTATTGCTGGCAGGCAAGCCGAGAAGGCTTAACCTCTCAGCTATGAAGCTCTTATCTCCTGCCTCATAAATACCACATAACTAATCGCAAAGCAGACAGCAGCTAGACCTATTAGGGTGGTGAGTTGTGGCCAGATGAGGAGCATACTCTGGCCCAACGGGAGGGGGTTAGGTAGCATGTAGGCTATATCACCTGAGGTTAGTATTCCCAGACCTCTCGATTGTGGCAGGAGCATTACCATAGTAGCCTCTTGAAACAGCGAATGAGGGGAAAGCCGTAGCAACATTAGGTACATCTCCGCAGATTGGGCTACCGCCGGCACTATCAGAAGGGTGTAAAAGAAGCCAAAGAATAGCCAGACGGCGATTGAGGCTAGTAGAGAGATAGCTATGCTCCGAAATAAGACGGAGAAAAGTATGGCCAAGCCTATCCAGAAAGCTCCGTAAAAAATGATAAGAACAAGATAGATGAAGAGCCTGATAATTTCTTCAGGAGTTGGCGCCACGCCAATCATTCTCAGACCCATCCCGGAAACTATTAGCACGGTAGCTAACATCATGATGGACAGGGTAACTATACCTGCCAGGAATTTGCCGTTGATGGCGCTATCTCGGTAGATAGGTTGGGATAAGATTCGATTCAGGGTGCCACTGGAGCGCTCACTGTTTATGGCATCAAAGCCCAGGGCTATCCCTATTATAGGGACGAATAGGGCAATGAAGCTAACCAGCGAAGGAATTGCTTCTCCGGAGGTAGTAAACAGTTTTAGGAAAATAAATCCTGTTTCACCGACAGCCCCGCGAATTCCTTGATGGGCAGCATAAAGTCCACCGGCGCTAGCCAGAAATACTAGCAGAAACAGAATGAAACATCTGGTGCTGGTGAAATAGTCAGCAAGTTCTTTTCGGAGGATAGTTATCATTTCTCAAATTAGCCTTCATGGAAATACTTCATATATATATCGTCCAGTGAGAACTCTTGTACCTTCATTTGAATTAGTGGGAAATTGCTTTGCACCACTGCTTTAGATATTTCAGCCCGCAGGTCTGAATCGGTGCTTATTAAAAGCAGATTACCCTTAGTTTCTACACTTATTACCCCACTAATTCCCTTGACAATGTCTACAAGTTGGGGGCTTGGCTCGGTGGTTTCAACCTCTATTCTATAGCGACCCCCGGCGAAAGCCTCTCTACCAAGATGCTCTAAAGAACCCTCAATTACCATCTTGCCCTTAGATAGTATTCCTATGCTGTGGCATACCCTTTGCACTTCATATAGTCGGTGGGAAGACAGAACTACGGTTGTCCCCACTTGAGGCAGGTTAGCTATTAGGTCAAGGACTTGGTCAATCCCTTCGGGGTCAAGCCCGGCAGTGGGTTCGTCAAGAAAAGCTACCTTTGGCTTTTTGATTAATACGTCAGCTATTCCCAAGCGTTGCTTCATCCCCCGTGAAAACTTGCCCACGGTCAGGTCTGCCACCTCACTGATATTTACCGCTGCCAGTACCTCATTGATTCGGCTCTCAGCTTCAGCGCCACCGATATTGTTGAGCTCGGCAATAAATTTCAGGTTTTCCCTGGCAGTGAGATTGTCATAAAATCCTACCTTTTCTGGCAGGTATCCCACCAGGCGTTTTACCTTAAGCGGCTCTCTGGTTGAGTTAAATCCATAGATTCGGGCAATGCCTGATGCTGGCTCAGTCAGCCCCAATAACATGAGGATGGTAGTAGTTTTGCCGGCACCATTGGGACCAAGTAAGCCGAATATCTCTTTCTCGGCAATGTGGAGATTGAGATGGTCAACTACAGTAACTCCATCATACCTCTTGGTCAGGTCTTGAGTCTCTACTACTATCTTTTTGTCCATCCCCTCACCGTCTGCTAAATCGCATAAAGATGACAATTAAACCAGCAATGACGAGCACTATAATGCCAACCCCGACCCACTGCCCCACCGGCGGTGTCTCCACTGTAACCCTAATATCAAGCCCCTCTGCTGAAGCTTGCTTTCCTGAAGCTCTAAGGGTGATTTCATAATCCCCGGCTATAGTTTTTGACGGTGGCTTTATATTCACATCTACTGTTTGATAGTTAACAGCATCCAGAGAATCTACTTTATCTGGGAAGAATTCGATTGTCCATCCTGAGGGCTTACTCGCAGAGAAGGTAATATTCTCAATAGCTGCTGTGCCCTGGTTCTGTACTACTATTGAGAAGTAGTTATCCTTACCCGCTGTGGCTGAGGTATTATAGCGCTCAGTAGCCGGTACTAAATCAAGGGTATACCTGGCAGTTATTACTGTGATAAGTTCAATGCTGCCCTTAACTTCTCCTGAGCTTGCTTCTACTGTTATCTTATAATCCCCTGGCTCAGGCATAAGCCAGAATGGCGAAGCCGCCATAACAGTTATCTTAGTTCCGTATGCCGTCGTTGGCTCAAGCCTGATAGCTGATATCCGTTTTTCCTTCGCATAAGTCTGAGTCATGTATACCGCCCAGTCCTTGGGACCTTCAGCCACCAGGTCAAAGACACGGGCTTCGATTCCCTGATACTTGAACTCCACCTCGAACTCAAAAACACCTCCAGCGACAGCCTCCATTTTGGGGTAGGAGGCAACTAGTTCAATCGTTTCCTCCGGGGGAGCCTCATCCTGGGCTAAGACAGCAGTGGGTTGAAAGATAGCCAATAGACTGGCTAACAACAGGTAGAGACCAAAAACTATTCTGCTTATTTTCATAACCATACTACCTCACATAAATTACTTCTAGGTTTTGACATTGAAGCTACAAATTTAAAGCTATTTACTTAGCTAGAAGTTCCTTTAGCTTATCACTAAAAGCAGGTATCACCTTTTTCCAGTCTCCGACTACACCAAGGTGAGCTACTTTGAAGATATTTGCCTCAGGGTCTTTATTTATGGCTATGATGTTCTTTGACCCTGAGCAGCCGCTCATGTGTTGGCTGGAACCCGAGAGAGCTACAGCAATGTAGAGGTCTGGGGCAATAATCTTGCCGGTAAGTCCTACCTGTAATCCTTCTGGCACCCAACCATTATCACAGGGAGGTCTGGTAGCTCCTATTGCTCCATTTAGCAGCCTGGCTAGCTCCTCTAGTTGCTTAAAACCCTCGGCACTACCAATGCCTCTGCCTCCACTTACTACTGCCTCAGCCTCCTCCAGCTTTATCCCTTCTACCTCTTCTGGTACCTTCTCTATGACCTTGGTTCTTATGGCTGATGGGTCCAGTCCTGCCTCAATAGTAATGACCTCCCCTTGCCTTGAAGCGTCTCGCTCTAGGGGTGACATTGCCTTGGCTCTAACGGTGGCTATTTGTGGGTAGGACTGGCAAGTGAAGACAGCTTGAGCAGTCCCTCCGTAGACAGGCTTGGTCTGCAGCAGTAGCTTTGACTCAGGGTCAATAGCCAGCTCCATGCAGCCCATAGCAGCCGCCGTGTCTAGTCTGAAAGCTAGCCTGGGTGCCAGGTCACGACCGATAGAAGTCTGCCCCAGAATGAGAATCTGGGGCATTACCTGCTTAACTATTTTTTCCATAACTGATACATAGGAATCTGTCTGGTAGTCTTTAAGCAACGGGTCATCAACTACATATACTTTATCGGCGCCGAAGGCAATAGCTTCCTGGGCTAAACCGCTTATACCACTGCCAACTAGCACAGCACATAATTCTTGCCCCAGGTCATCAGCCAGTTTTCTGCCACAACCCAGTAGCTCGGTGGCGCTTGACGCCAATTTTCCTTCGGTAGCCTCGCAAAAAGTCATAACACCTTTATATTCAGCCATGGATTTGCCTCCTTAGTTAACATAACTCGAAAAACAATTCAAAGCTAACTAGATAGGAATCGTTTCCCTAAATTTTTTATAGTATTTTGCCTTCCCTTAGTTTTAAGGCTAGATTAACCGCCGCCTCCTCAGGACTCTCTCCTTCAACAATCTCGCATTTCCCCTCGCGAACTGGTTGGAATAGCTTGAACAGCTTGGTACGCCTGCCAGCAGCTCCTATCTGGGAGACATCGCCCTCTATATCGGCTGGCTTCCAGATAACCGGCTCTATCTTTTTAGCTGCCATAATCCCCTTTATGGTGGGGTAGCGAGGCTCACCAATCTCATTACTTACTGTAATCAAGGCAGGTAAGGATACCTCAATCACCTCGTAGCCGTCATCGGTTACTCGCTCTACCCTTGCCTTGCCATTGGTGATGTCTATTTTCTTGGCTAGTGTTATACTGGGTAGCCCCAGTATCTCGGCAATGCCTGAGCCTACCTGTCCCGCATTCCAGTCAGAAGCCTCCCTGCCACAGAAGATGATATCATAGTCGCCTATCTTCTTGATGCTCATAGCTAGGGCATAGGCTGTTGACCAACTATCACCCTCATCAAAGGCCTCATCCTCTAGTAAGATGAGCTCATCAGCTCCCATAGCTAGCGTTTTTTTAACTATGTCTCTGAGCTGGTTTGTTCCCAGGCTTATGGCAGTGATTTTACCTCCTTGGGCATCCTTTACCTTTAATGCTGCTTCTACAGCATATTCAGCATACGGGTCAATTACCGGTGACACACCTGGTGGTGGCACCACCTTATTGGTGGCGGGGTCAATCTTGAAGCTGGCTGGTGGTGCCTCGGGGTCAAGAACTTGCTTGACGCAGACAATCATGTTCATAATAGCTATTCCTTCCTTTGTTTATAGCTTTCTCTTTAACCTGGGTGAAACTAATTAATAAATTTAACATTAAAGCAGTTGCCTGTCAAGATAAGCCGTAGGGCAACTGCTGGGAAAATGTCTTGACCATTACTAATTGCTGATGACCGGGGGATTACCAAGGTCACAGATACGACGATAAAAGCTGGGATGGCAAACTAAACCCATCCCCTCATTCTCATCGCTTCTGCCACACGGGCTACGGCAATAATATAGGCTGCTAATCTCATACTAACCTTGCGATTCAAGGATTCAGCCAAAACAGCCTGAAATGCTTTCGTCATAATTTTACCGAGCCGCTGGTGAACCTCCTCCTCATCCCAATAATATCTATTTAAGCTTTGGACCCACTCAAAATAGGAAACGGTAACCCCTCCAGCATTGCATAGAAAATCGGGTATGCTAAATACTCCATTATGGTATAGTATTTCATCTGCCTCAGGGGTGGTTGGTCCGTTGGCTAGTTCAGCTACTATCCTTGCCTTGATTCTAGGAGCATTTTTCTCAGTTAGCACAGTCTCCAGTCCCGCCGGGCATAATATGTCAGCCTTTAGTTCTAGCAGCTCAGCATTACTGATATTTTCCGCCTGGGGAAAGTTTATCACTGAACCAGTTTCTGTTTTATGCTGCAAGAGCTGGTGCGGGTCTAAGCCCTGCTGGTTATAGATGCCGCCCTTGGTGTCACTCACGGCTACAATCTTACACCCTAACATATCATGTAGTATGAGGGCTGCATTTGAGCCGGCATTGCCATAGCCCTGAATTGCTACTGTTACTGTTGACAAGTCAATGTTTAAATGCTTGGCAGCTTCTATAATGGTATATACTCCGCCACGAGCTGTGGCATCACCGCGTCCTAGCGAACCACCTACTGCCAGGGGTTTTCCCGTTATTACTCCTGGGGTGCAATATCCTCTTAATTTTGAATACTCGTCCATCATCCACCCCATTATCTGCGGGTTGGTATATACGTCTGGTGCCGGGATGTCTCTATCAGGACCAATAAACTCCCATATTGCATCTATATAGCCGCGGCTTAACCTTTCTAATTCACCAAGGGACATCTCTTTGGGATTGCAAATAACTCCCCCTTTACCACCACCAAGGGGAATATCTACGGTAGCGCATTTCCAGGTCATCCAGGCAGCTAAGGCTCTAACAACATCTATTGTCTCTTCAGGGTGGAACCTGATACCTCCTTTAAAGGGACCACGAGCATTGTTATACTGAACCCTGAACCCCTTAAAAACCTTAGTCTGCCCGTCATCCATCTTCACCGGGATAGATATGTGAAACTCTCTCATAGGTTCTCTGAGAATGGCATGAATACCAGAATCGAGATTCAAAATACTAGCCGCTTCATCTAGCTGAGCTTGAGCCATCTCAAATAAATTTGATGGTTTTTTGTCCACTGATACGCTCCTTTCTATCACCTATTATAGTCTTACTGGTATTCCTTTTTCTTTCAAGTATTGTTTTGCCTCGGAAATTGAAATCTCGCCAAAATGGAAGATAGAAGCTGCCAAAACTGCTGCCGCTTTACCAATGGTTACTGCCTGATAAAGATGCTCCAATTTGCCAGCCCCACCGGAGGCGGTAACCGGTATCGTTACCGCTTCGGCAACCGCCCTTGTCATCTCCAGGTCATATCCTTCCTTTGTCCCGTCAGCATCCTTGCTGGTAAGCAATATTTCCCCGGCGCCCAACTCTTCAGCTCGCCTTGCCCACTCGGTAATCTCTAGCCCAGTGGACTCGGTGCCGCTTTTGATGACCACCTCGAGTCGGGGAAGACTGCTACCCGGAGGATTCTTTCTGCCATCGATGGCAACAACCAACCTCTCCTTGCCAAACTGTTTAGCTGCTTCCTTGATGAGTTCTGGCTTGTTCACCGCCGCAGTATTTATTGAAACCTTGTCCACACCAAGGTTAATCAGTGCCGTGATATCCTCAATGCTGCCGATGCCACCACCAACGGCGAAGGGGATAGTAACCACATCACACACCCTTTTCACCCACTCCAGCCTTGTTTTTCTATTCTCTACGGTAGCGAAGATATCCAGGAAGACAAGCTCATCAGCCCCCTCCTGGCAGTAGGCTTTGGCTGCCTCCACCGGGTCACGGGCATCCCTCAGGTTGATAAACTTTACCCCTTTGACCACTCTCCCATCCTTAACGTCCAGGCAGGGTATGATCCTTACCTCTTTCATCTTACAGCTCCCAAAATTTGATTAGATTCTGGTAGTCAATGACGGTGCTCATAGCATGATTTTCGGCTTCTATGCCGGCTTCTTCAGCGGCAGCCACTGGATTCAAGCCGCCGAGGAGAATTACCCCAACTCTATTAAGCTCTACCGGGATTTGGCACACGGGTTCGCTGGTATTCCCCATCAAAAGTAGTCCTCCCAATCCCGCTTCCTTCAGTTTGGCTACCACTTCCTCAGCTGTCGGGCGACAGAGGGCAGGTATCTCACGGAAGTTAGTCAATATTTTTCCGCTGCCAGTGTTTACCACCTCCCTGACTGAGGTCATCCTGGCTCTGATGAATACCTCTGAAGGGTCTAGAGAAGAGCCAGCATAATGAATTAGCTCCACAAAGCGAAGTGGTTGGTGCTCCCGCATCTGGAGGATACCACCGAATCTGGAGTCCATAGGAACCCCAGCCTTGAGTAGGCTGCCATTTACTACGATGCTGCACACAGTGGCTAATCCTATCTTGCCGTCGGGAACGGTTATCTCTCCCAACCGTTCACCTTCTCGGGCTATTGCCACTAGGTCACTGACGCAAAGCCCAGCGGCAAAAGCTGGCTTCATTGCTTGAAGTGCCTCGGCAAAGTTCTCTTTTTGGAAAAAGGAAATATTTATCGGAACTGAACCGGTATGTTTCTCCCCATTGAAACTGGTGCGGAAGGCGAGTAGCTCAATCCTGGAGATAGCAAAGCCAACTTTATCCCTAACTAAGGCGCTCTTCAGCTCGTCAATCCCTGACTCGGTGATTAGTCTACCATCCCGACCTACGGTTCGAGTTAGCCCTCGCTCATCCATCAGCTTCAAGTGATAGCGCACCGCCCGTTCCCCCAGTTCAACCCCATGGTCTTTCAAGCGGCGGGCAATAACCCTGGCTCCGAGTGGTTCTTGGGAGCTACTCAAAACCTTCAGCATAGAGAGCACCTTTCTCTCAACCTCTCGTGTTTCAAAGGCAGCCACGATGCCTCCTTGTCTAGGCAATAGGAAACTGTTTGCCTATTATATACCAGCCAAATCGTTTTGTCAACCCCGGTGGGGCTTTGTTTCTCCGCCGAATTCTATTATAATTGGTGTTGATAATGCAGTGCGCATCAGCACCGGCGGTGAAAACACTATTTAAAAGGGGGTGAAAATTGGTAAACAAAAGCAGGGAAGAAGACAAAGAATATGTCCTCAAGATGGCTAAGGAGCGCGATGTAAAATTTATCACGCTGTGGTTTACCGACATCTTGGGTTTCCTCAAGAGCTTTACCATCACCGTGGAGGAACTTGAGGGTGCTCTGGAGGGGGGGATGGGGTTTGATGGCTCCTCAATTGAAGGGTTTGCCCGTATTGATGAAAGCGATATGGTGGCTCTGCCAGACCCTGACACCTTTCAATTGCTCCCGTGGAGACCCACCGAGCATGGGGTGGCTAGGATGTTCTGCGACATTCTAAAGCCCGGTGGTGAGCCTTTTGAAGGCGACCCCAGGTATGTCTTGAAGAGAAATCTTAAACGGGCAGCGGACATGGGCTACATCTTCTATGTGGGACCGGAGCTGGAGTACTTCTACTTTCAGGATTCGAAAGGAACCGAACCCCTGGATGCAGGGGGCTACTTTGATATGACACCATTGGATGCTGCCACTGACCTGAGGCGAGAAACGGTTCTCATCCTGGAGGAGATGGGCATCGGTGTTGAGTATTCTCACCACGAGGCGGCCACTAGCCAGCACGAAATAGACATGAGATACACTGATGCCCTGACCATGGCTGACAATGTGATGACCTACCGCCTCGTAGTCAAGCAAATAGCCCTAAAGCATGGGGTCTATGCTACCTTTATGCCCAAGCCGGTTTTCGGCATCAACGGTAGTGGCATGCATGTTCACCAGTCGCTGTTCAAGGGTGACCGCAACGCTTTCTTTGATAAGGATGATAAGTATCACCTTTCTAAGGTAGCCAGGTGCTATATAGCCGGGCTGCTGAAGTACGCTCCGGAAATCACCGCTGTCACCAACCAGTGGGTCAATTCCTACAAGCGTCTGGTTCCCGGCTACGAGGCGCCGGTGTACCTTTCCTGGGCGCGGCGCAACCGGGCTGACCTCATTCGGGTTCCCGAGTATAAGCCAGGCAAGGAAAACACCACCAGGGTAGAGTTGCGGTCCCCTGACCCTGCCTGCAACCCCTACCTTGTCTTCAGCGTGATGCTGGCTGCCGGGCTGGAAGGGATTGAGAAAGAATACCAAGCCCCAGACACGGTGGAAGAAAATGTGTATGAGATGACCGAGGCAGATAGGCAGAGAAGGGGGATAGGGACTCTGCCAGCCAACCTATTGGAGGCTATCCATCTCACGGAAAAGAGTGAGGTAGTGCGAAGAGCCCTCGGCGACCACGTTTTTCATGCTTTCATCAAGAACAAGAAGATTGAGTGGGACCAGTACCGGACTCAAGTGACTGAATATGAACTCAAGAGATACTTACCGGTCTTGTGAGGCATCTCAGAGGTTTATCCTAAAAGGTGAGGGTAAGTATTTTTTGAAGGGGATATGTTTTGATATATAGAGTGGAGGTTTGGCTGAAAAGCCACCTACCGGATACTAGAGGGCTTGGTCTGGTCAGGGATATACATGACCTGGGAATAACCACTGTCTCCGATGTCCGTGCCGTGGATATATACTGGCTGAATGCCGATTTTGGAGCCGATGAACTTGACCTTATCTGCCGCCACCTTCTGGCTGACCCGGTGACCGAGGAGTGCCGGTGGCAGTCAACCTTCCAGGATGAGGGCAGACCCGGCACTGGTTATCTCGCGGTTGAGGTCGCTTATAATGCTGGTGTTACTGACCCGATTGAGGACACTATCATCAAAGCGGTCCGGGATCTGGGTGTGGAGGGTCTCAGGGCGGTTAAAACCGCTAAACGATACCTGCTCCAGGGGCAACTGGATAAACACGAGCTGGAGACTATATGTAGCCGACTTCTGGTAAACCCAATTATCCAGCATGTAGTTAAGCAGAAACGGCTTAGATTTCCTGAGAATCCTCAGTATAAATTCAAGTTAGAGCAGTTAGACCTTCTGGAGGCGGATAAAGCTGGGCTAAAAGAAATCGGTCAGCAATTTGGCTTTAGTCATGACGAGTTCCAGGCTATCACCGCTTGTTTTCGTAAGCAGGGGCGCAACCCCACTGATGCTGAGCTTGAGACGCTGGCACAGACTTGGTCTGAGCATTGTGTCCACAAGACATTCAAGAGCAGAATCAAGTTTGGTGACACTATCATCGATAACTTACTCAAGAATACCATTATGAAGGTAACCGAGGAGCTGGCTAAGCCGTGGTGCCTTTCCGTTTTTGAGGACAATGCTGGAGTGATTGATTTTGATGGTCGCTGGGCACTATGCTTTAAGGTTGAGACCCACAATCATCCGTCGGCGGTTGAGCCCTATGGGGGAGCCGCAACCGGGATAGGTGGCGTCGTTCGTGACCCGCTGGGTACCGGGTTGGGTGCCAAACCAATCCTGAACACCGATGTATTCTGTTTTGCTCCCCCTGATTTTCCCTATGATAAGCTGCCGAGAGAGGTCCTGCACCCGCGTCGTATTTTTAAAGGTGTTCGGGCTGGTGTGGCTGACTATGCCAACCGGCTGGGGATAGCCACCCTTAATGGTGCCATACTCTTTGATGAACGATATGTGGCTAATCCGCTTGTCTTCTGTGGAACACTGGGGCTACTGCCGAAATACCTCTCCCAGAGAGGACAGCAGCGCCCTGGCGACCTGGTGGTACTGGTTGGGAGCAGAACCGGGCGTGATGGGATATATGGTGTTACCTTTGCCTCAGAACAACTTACTGGGGAGTCAGCCACTGTTTCCTCTAGCTCAGTTCAGATTGGTAATCCCATTGCTGAAAAGAAGCTTATTGATGTTCTCCTCCAGGCAAGGGATGGCGGACTTTACCGCCGGATAACTGATTGTGGGGGTGGTGGGCTGTCATCGGCAGTAGGTGAGATGGCTGCTGACACCGGGGTGCGTGTCTCTCTGGATAGGGTTCCACTGAAATATGCCGGGCTCTCCTATACCGAAATATGGATATCCGAATCTCAAGAGCGAATGGTATTGGCGGTACCCCCAGACTGCATCGAGGAGCTAATAAATCTTTTTGCCGGTGAGGATGTTGAGGCAACCGTTATTGGTGAGTTTACCAATGACCGAAGGCTCAAGCTTTTCTACCACGGGAACCTAGTCTGTGACCTTGATATGGAGTTTCTACACAGGGGTCGCCCGCAGCTGAAGACAGAGGCGATATGGGAACAGCCACGGCATGCTGAGCCTGACTTTGCCCCACCGGATTTGGGGGAAGCCTTACTTCAAATTCTTGGCTCGTGGAATGTATGTAGCAAGGAATGGGTGATACGCCAGTATGACCATGAGGTGCAGGGTGGTAGTGTGCTCAAGCCCCTGGTGGGCAAGGATAATGATGGACCGGGCGATGCTGCCATTATCAGACCCCTACTGGACTCTGAAATGGGCGTAGTCGTCTCCTGTGGTATAAATCCCAACTATGGAAAGGTAGACCCCTACTGGATGGCAGCATCAGCCATTGATGAAGCCTTAAGACAGATTATAGCTGTTGGCGGTAGTTTACATAAAGTAGCTTTGCTTGATAACTTCAGCTGGGGTGAAACCAGCCGTCCGGATATGCTTGGGGCTTTAGTTCGGGCATCCCAGGCATGCTATGATATGGCGCTTGTCTACGGGACACCGTTTATCTCAGGTAAGGATAGCCTGAACAACGAGTTTGAATTTGAAGGCAAGACCATCTCTATTCCCCATACCCTGCTCATCTCGGCTATCAGTGTGATGGAAGACGTGAACCGAGCCGTATCTATGGATTTCAAGGAAGCCGGCGACTTGATTTACATTGTTGGCACAACCCAGGACGAGCTGGGTGGGTCTGAATATTTTAGAACCCGTGGTTTCATCGGCAATAATGTGCCCAAGGTGAACCCCCAGCTGGCAAAACGGTTGATGGATAAGTTGAGCCTGGCGACCGAGAAGGGTTTAGTCAGGGCATGCCATGACTTGAGTGAGGGTGGTATTGGTGTTGCTGTTGCCGAGATGGCATTCGCTGGAGGGCTTGGTGCTATCACTTACCTTGATTCCGTCCCCCTCGGTGAACCTATAGATAGGGATGACTTCATACTGTTTTCTGAATCAAACAGTCGGTTTCTGGTTGAAGTGGCGCTGGAGAACAAAGGGGAGTTTGAACAGATAATGAATGGCGCCAGTTTTGCTGTTATCGGTCTGGTCACCGATTCTGAAATACTCGAGGTATATAGACTGGATGGCAGGAGAGCCATTGCCGTACCTCTCAATGAATTAAAAGACGCTTGGCAGAGACCTCTCCGGTGGTAAAAAGATGGGTAAGGTAAGAACGCTGATACTCGGCGCCCCAGGAACAAATTGTGATGCTGAAACTGCCTTCGCTTTCCAGCAGGCAGGAGCGTCAGTGTCCTTAGTTCATGTTAACCAGTTAATCCGTCGTGAACAGCGGCTCAGTGACTACCAGATAATGGTTATTCCCGGTGGCTTTACCTATGGTGATGATATATCTGCCGGCAAGGTGTTAGCCAATGAGCTAAGGCTGAGACTTGGTGAAGATATACAGAGGCTTATTGAAAATGGAGGGCTGATTTTAGGAATTTGCAATGGCTTCCAGGTCTTGGTAAAGGCTGGTATTCTACCCGGAGTGGCGAGTGGTGATTTACCGCTATTAACCCTCGGAGCCAATGATTCGGGCAGGTTTGAGTGCCGATGGGTACACCTGGGAGTGAATAAGCAAAGCCCGTGCGTATTTACCAGGGGCATAGACAGCATGGAGCTTCCGGTGGCTCATGGCGAAGGGAAGGTTGTGGTCACTCCTGAAGCCTTGCCTCATTTGAATGTGGCGCTGTACTACACTGATGAGCATGGGAACACTGATGCTGGCTATCCTCATAACCCCAACGGCTCAGTAGCCAATATTGCCGGCATTTGTGATGCCTCAGGGCGTATTTTTGCCTTGATGCCCCACCCCGAACGCTACATCCGGGGCACCCAGCACCCGCAATGGACGAGGCAAGGAGCCAAGCAGTATGGGGATGGCTTTCGGATTTTCCTGAATGTGGTAAAATGGGCTGAGAAAGCCTAATTTACTTGATATTATGGAAAGGGGTTGATTTAATGAAAGTAGTCAAGGGAGCCGATAGATATGTTGTGGGCAAGGTGGAAAGGTTTGACCAGAAGAATCATATGCTTAGCAGACCGCTGTGGGACCCGAGCATGCTGGATTTAGGACGAAAATTCTTTCTTGAAACAGTGATGCCTAGAGATAAACCAGGCTACATGCTACAGGATCTATCCCTTTCGAATGCTGCCTGGCATCTGGAAATGCACTTTGCCAAGGGTGTCGGAGGTGGTCAGGAGGGGCTATACGCCTGGGATTGGGAGGGGGAAGTATATACGATGCCCAGAGTAGAGCCAGGATTGAGAATTACGGTTGATGACCCGGCGAAGGTAACCCGAGACCTTAAAAGGGTAGCCAAGTCTTTTGGGACGTCTCTGGTAGGGGTCTGTGAGCTGGATAGGCGGTGGCTTTACTCTTATGGTTTCTACCCGCTCAGGGACGAGCACATTGAGAAGATTGAGATACTAGAAGATTATAAATATGCTATTGTTATTGCCATAGAGATGGATTACAAAGGTATAAGTTATTCTCCAGCGCATCAAGCCTCAGCTACAGCTGGTCTGGGCTATTCTAAAATGGCATTTATTGCTGGTTTGCTGGCTCAATATATTCGTGGTCTGGGCTACAAGGCAATACCTTGCGGCAATGACACCGCCTGTAGTATACCCATAGCCATTGATGCCGGGCTGGGTGAACTGGCGCGGAATGGTTTACTGATTACTCCAGAGTTTGGCCCCAGGGTTCGACTGTGCAAGGTCTTTACTGATTTACCATTGGTTCCTGATAGACCGATTGAGTTTGGCGTCTGGGATTTTTGTATGCGCTGTGAGAGGTGTGCTGAGGAGTGTCCTAGTCAGGCTATTATGCGCGGAGCGCCGACTGAAAAGCCAAATAATATATCCAATAGGGAGGGGCTACTGAGTTGGCCGATTAATGCTGAAAAGTGCTTTGCCTTTTGGGTAGCTAACCATGCCGATTGTGCTAACTGCATTAGAGCTTGCCCATTTAATAAGCCTTCGGGCTGGCTTCACAGTGTCGTCAGGTGGGGGGTGGGGAATACTCGCTGGCTGGACTCTACATTCGTTAAGCTGGATGAGTTATTTGGCTATGGCAACCAGCATAATGCCAACGATTTTTGGAGCAGCTGATAGAAAATTTGCCTTATCCTTGCATCTGACTCGCTCAGATGCTAAAATATAGTTAACAATATAAATGCCTTATGGCTAAAAGCAAAGTTACTTATTTAAGGCGTTGCAATCTTGCAAGCCGCAGTTGGGGCTTTGCAAGATTGTTGTT
The DNA here is from genome assembly GCA_030615865.1 of Dehalococcoidia bacterium. The sequence goes on along the minus strand of JAUWYK010000002.1, from coordinate 22,623 downwards.
GTAAAAAGGAGGTAAAGGGCTTGAAAGGAAAGATAAAGAGGCTCATCCGGGAACGGGGTTTCGGTTTCATCACCGCTGAAGATGGCGAGGAGATCTTCTTCCACCGCTCCGCTTTAGCTGAAGGGGATTTTGATGCTCTGGAAGAGGACACCAGTGTGGAGTTCGACTTGGAAAGAGGACCTAAAGGACCTCGGGCGACGAATGTAAAAAGTGAAATAGAGGGGTAGCATGTTAACGGTGGCAGCGAAGGGTGAGGTAGGTTATAGAGATAACTAGACCAATTTGTGTGGGTGTCAAACAGGAAATTTTGACAGCAGATTCCCACCTTTGTTTTTAGCCAATTTATTATCTAATTAACTCATCAACATCTCGATACCACTTTCTCTTGTCCCCAACCTTTGCCCTCATTCGCCATTTGAGGGACTTAGGCTCTGCCTTAATTTCCTGAAGCAACCTGGCTAGTTTAGTCTCTCCATTTTGGCTAAAGTGCGGTATAATCAATTTTAAACTATCACTAATTGCGTAAATCGTCAATGTTCTTGCCTCTATTTTGCCGAGAAGCGTAAAAATTGTGGCAGAGGGACTTCCTTCATAGTGAAATACGCACGGCGTGTGCCGATCAAGCACAACAAATCGGCTGACCGTTCTAATAGCGAGTAGGTATGTGTGAATATCAAAATACTAAAATTTAGTTTTGGTATGAAGGAGCAATGGATTTAGCGGTTGGCGCAAAAAGGGTTGTGATATTTAACCAATGTGTTACGGTAGAATACCTATACTGCTTCTCCGAGGTAGGCTTTGATAACCTCAGGATTGCTTTTAATTTCGGCAGGCGTGCCTTCGGCAATTTTACGCCCGAAGTCGAGAACGATAATCCTATCAGCTATGTCCATGACTACTCCCATATCATGCTCGACGAGAACTATGCAACTAACGCCATCCCTGAGCACCGGGGTATCAGGATAAGTAGCCCCCTGCCCCTCGAATATATCAATAATGAACCTAGCAATGTCCTCTTTCTCCTCCAGATTCATCCCTGCCATAGGCTCATCAAGGAGCAGGATTTTTGGTTCCAGAGCCAGGGCTCTACCTAGCTCGACCCTCTTTCGCATCCCGTAGGGGAGAACACCGACTACCTTCTTTCTAATTGCCTCTATTTCTAGGAAGTCAATAATAGCCTCTACTGTCTTGCGGTGTTCAATTTCCTCCTTGTGAGCCCAGCCAAAGTATAAGGCACCGGCGAGCAGATTTTGCTTCATAAAGACATGCCGGGCAGCCATAATATTGTCTTGGGTAGTTAGACCGGTGTATAGCTCAATATTTTGGAAGGTTCTGGCCAGACCAAGTCCAGCCACCTTATTCGGGCGCATTCGGGTAATCCTTTGCCCATCAAAGTAGATTTCACCCTTCTCAGGTTTGTAAAAGCCGTTTACGCAGTTGAGGATGCAGGTCTTGCCGGCACCATTGGGTCCAATAATAGCCAGAATCTCGTTTTCTCTAACATCTAGGCTAATATCAATAAGGGCTTTAACTCCGCCGAAGCTAAGGGAAAGATTCTCAGTTCGCAATCTTACTTGCTTGGTGGCTTCCATTTCTCTATGGCCTCCAAAGCTTATCTCTATATGCAATCACTCTAGAGCACACTAGCTCCCTAGTCAACTTATCTAATACCTACTACTGTATTTGCTTTATCTTAGGGATAGCCTTCACCCAAGAACACCCTGTTAAGATAGCCTTTTTCTATTTTTCAGCCCACCTACAAAGATTATAGCACTATCCGCTCCTTGTCAAGTAGGGGGAGCTTTTTTCAATCAAATCGCTGTCCTCTTGAGGCGTGAGGACAACTGCGGCTATTAGTATTATATTTATGTTCTCATAATTCTATAAGGCCAGGGAGCAGAGGACTTGACAACGCTATAGTAATACTATAATTTAGTTATACGGTTCATATGGTTTTGTTGCATCAATCAATTAGGCTTCTGGGCTATTAGAAATGGTGAATTGAAGGTAATGGCAGCCATATTAAAGCTTACTTAGGGGAAACGGCACAAAAGAAGGTGATGAGGATGGGAACTATAGATACATTACCCAAGATAGTTAAGCATAATCGTGAAAAATGGGGCGCCAGCCTGGCTATGGCAAAGAAAGATTTTGGCATTTGGCGAACTTATACTTGGGAGGACTATCATCAAAAGGTAAAATATCTCTCCTTAGGCTTATTAAGCCTTGGCTTAGAACCAGGGGACAAGGTTTGCATTATAGGTGATAATGAACCGGAATGGTTCTGGGGGGAGTTTGCCGTTCAGGCGGCAGAGGGTATCGCTACCGGCATCTTCGTCGATTCTATCCCGTCTGAGGTAAAATATATCGCTGCCCACTCTGAGGCTAAATTTGCTATAGTTAACGACCAAGAGCAGACGGATAAGTTCCTTGAAATTAAGGACGAGCTACCGTTGCTAAAGAAGGTTATTTACTGGGACCCCAAGGGGCTAAGAAACTATGATGACCCTATAATTATTAGCTTCGCCGAGGTAATGGAGCTGGGCAGAAAGTATGAGGAGACACACCCCGGTCTTTTTGAGCAAAATGTGGAAAAGGGTAAGGGAGATGATACTGCCTTTATTTACTTTACCTCAGGAACCACCGGCTTACCCAAAGGGGCGGTACTTAGCCACGATGCCCTGATAAATACTGCCAGAGGCTTCATTAGTCGTTACCCGCTTAATGAAAACGATGACCTAATCTCCAATTTCCCGGCGGCGTGGGTGGGAGATAGCTTCTTTGCCACCATTCCCCATCTACTGACCGGGGCACGACTAAACTTCCCTGAGGAGCCGGAAACTATTGCTGAGGATACCAGGGAAATCGGTCCCAACTTTACCATATACGGTCCTAGGCAATGGGAAGGCCTGGTTAGTGAAATACAGGTAAAGATGATTGATGCTAACCCCTTAAAAAGGTTCTGCTATCACCTGTTCCTGCCCGTAGGCTATAAGATTGCCGATTATGGCTTTGAGAATAGAACGCCAAATCTATTCTGGCGAGCTCTTCACTGGATAGCCAATGGGCTTCTGTTCCATCCCCTCAAGGATAAGCTGGGATTAAGTAATGTTAGATTTGCTGTTACCGGAAGCTCGGTATTAAGCCTGGATACCTTCAGGCTAATCCACGCTATCGGTATTGAGCTTAGACAGAACTATGCTGGCACAGAGGCTGGCTTCATCTCCTGTCACGGTAAAGGGGAAATCAAATTTGAGAGTGTGGGACGACCGGCAATAGGCACCGAGGTCAGGGTAGCTGACGACGGAGAACTCCTGATTAGAAGCGATTGTATGTTTAAAGAGTACTACAAGGACCCAGAAAAGACAGCGGAGGCATTGAGAGGGGGGTGGTTTTATAGCGGCGATGCCGTTCATATCGATGAAGATGGACACCTGATTTTCCTTGACCGGGTGAAGGACATGGTCGAGCTAGCCAGTGGAGCCAAGTATGCCCCTCAATATATCGAGGGTAGGCTAAGGTTCAGCCCCTATATCAAGGATGCCATGGTTATCGGTGGCAAGGACAGGGACTTTGTCTCAGCTATAGTAAATATAGACTTTACCATGGTAGGCAAGTGGGCGGAAAATAATCGTGTCCCATATACTACCTTTGTTGATTTATCCCAGAAAAAAGAGGTGGCTGACTTGGTGCAAAAGGACCTGGTTCGGGTAAATGGCTACCTACCTGAAGGCTCTAGGGTTAAAAAATTCGTCCTGCTCCACAAGGAATTTGACCCTGATGAAGCCGAACTCACCAGAACCAGAAAATTAAGAAGGGGCTTTGTGGAGGAACGATATAAAGACCTGATTGAGGCTATGTATTCGGATAAGGAAGAGGTAAATGTAGAAGCTCCGGTAACATACCGAGATGGTAGAAAAGGGGTAGTTACCACTGCTATTAAGGTAAGAACTATTTAGAAGGAGAGTAGCACATGGCTGAATTCCTTCAATTTACCGTAACCGGCATCACCGTGGGAATGGTTTATGCTCTTATTGGATTGAGTTTTGCCTTGATTTGGAAATCCAGCGGAGTGGCAAACTTAGCTTTAGGTGGATTGGTGCTGATATTTTCCTGGTTCACTTATGCCATGACGGTTCAGGCTGGATTGCCTTATTGGATAGCCCTCCCTTTAGTTATCCTCTTTGCCCTGGCTATGGGCTGGCTGATTGAGAGGTTCGCCTTGCGTCCCCTCATCGCCCAGCCTATCTTGTCTCTAATCACCGTAACCCTGGGTATATTCTACTTTCTGGAAGGGCTAGCCGTTTTCATCTGGCCGTGGATGGTGGATGCCCTGCCCCCCGTCTTCCCCCCCGAGCCGTTCCACTTGGGTCCAGCAGTTGTTGCTCAGGCGTATGTCTGGGCGGCGGTTATATCCCTGCTCCTGTTTGGCCTATTAACCCTCTACTTCAGGTATCACAAGATGGGCATTGCCATGAGGGCAACCGCCGATGACCAGTTTGCCGTTCAAGCCTGTGGTATTCCGGTGACTAAGATTTTCTCCACATCATGGATGTTTGCCTGTGTAGTCGCCGCCATCGCTGGCATTCTTATCTCCTGGATTGGTGGCCTTCACTTCGGTTTAGTTGAGACCGGTTTGAAATCGTTCTCTGTGGTCATTCTCGGCGGTCTGGATTCCTTCATCGGCTGTATCATCGCTGGACCAATCATAGGTCTGGCGGAAAACCTCGGTGGCGGCTATCTCACCCCCTTTCTTTGGGGTGGGCTTAAGGATATCATACCGTTTATTATCATAATAATTGTCTTGTTTATTAAGCCCTATGGTCTATTTGGTGAAGTCAGGATAGAAAGGATTTAAGATGGGATTACCCTGCGGCACCAAAAATTATACCTACGCCGAAGATATGGCCATTATGCGAACCAAGACCCATTGGGCACTACTTATCGGTCTATTGGTCTTTGTCTTCACTGCCCCATTATACTGGGGCAACTACTGGTTAGGTGTAGCCAATTTGATTGGCATTACCGCAATTGCCGCTATTGGACTAAATATCCTGCTTGGATACTGTGGACAATTATCTATTGGTCATGCTGGCTTCATCGCTGTCGGCGCCTATACCGCTGCCATTCTAACCAATGTACTTGAGCTTCCCTTCTTGGTAGGGTTAATCGCTGCCGGGTTTATGGCTGGATTCATCGGGCTTATCTTTGGTATCCCTTCGCTAAGGGTCAAAGGCTTCTATCTGGCAATTGCCACCATTGCCGCCCAGTTTATCATCATCTGGATTATCAACCATATGGAGATAACTGGCGGCTTTATTGGTATAGCAGTTCCCTATGCATCAATTGGTGGCTTTGTCTTTGATACCGAGGCCAGCCAATTTTACCTCATCATGGTAATTGTCGTCATGTGCACCTTCTTTGCCAAGAACCTGGCTAGGACAAGGATAGGTAGAGCTTTTGTTGCCATCAGGGATAATGACCTGGCGGCTGAGGTTATGGGGATTAACCTCTTTTTCTACAAGCTCCTTGCCTTCTTTATTGGCTGCTTCTTCGCCGGAATTGCCGGCTCACTGCTCGCCCACTGGATTGGCTTTATGAACACCGAGCAGTTTTCCCTTATGGAATCTATACTGTACATCGGTATGATAATTATTGGTGGTCTGGGCACTACCCTGGGTCCTATCCTGGGCGTAATCTTTATCCGCCTTTTGCAGCAGGGAATGATGTTTGTAGCTCCGACCATTGAGGCTGCTATCCCAGCATTACCTGCCGGATTTGCCACCGGTATAGCTCCAATGCTATTCGGCCTGATAATCGTCCTGTTTCTGGTAATTGAGCCGAGGGGGCTCGCCCACCGGTGGATACTGTTTAAGGCAGCCTACCGGCTTTGGCCTTTCTCATACTAACCTAATAAAGGGGGTGTAGTAAAATGTAGTACCTCATAAAGAGCAGGCAGATTAAATTCTTTAAGGAGGTATAAATGAAAGGCAAAAGACTTTTGATGGTAGTGGGTGTGTTGTTTTTGGCATTGACGGTGGCAGCACTGCCGTTTATGGGCGCTTGTGCACCGGAGCCAACACCGACACCCCCGCCAACACCGACACCCACGCCAACACCGACACCCGAGCCAACACCTCTACCCCCATCAGCGCAGCCGCTAAAGTATGGTATGAGCATCTGTGTGACTGGTGTCGCTGCCGAGAAGGGGAGCCCAATGGCACGTGGTAAGCTGGACGCCATAGGATATATCAATAGGGAGTTGGGTGGCATAAACGGGCATCCCATTGAGGCGGTATGGTATGACAATGGCTATGATGCTGCCAAGGCAGCCACCATCGTTAAGAAACTGATGGATGATGGCGCCTTGTTCTTCACCACCAACTCGTCCAAGATGATGTCGGTTTCTATGGAGATTGCCAATAGGGCGGGGTTTCCCGGCATAGCTTCCTTCAGCTCACCGGTGTGCACCAACCCACCAAAGCACATCTATGCCCAAATGCCAGACTACGGTGATGACTGGGCAGCCTTTGCCGGCTACTATATGGAGAACATCTGGAAGGGAACTGGAAAGCCCAAGATGGCGCTGCACCTGCTCAATAACCCCACCGGTTATGGCTCTCGAGATGCTGCTATTTGTCTGGCTGATGAGTTGGGAATTGAGATTGTAGCCACCGAAGAGCACACCGCTACTACCATATCTGAGATGGAAAGCATGACCCGAATTAAGGCTAAGAACCCAGATGTCCTGTTCATCTCCAGCACACCGGCACCTACCGCCGTAGTCATCAAGAATGCCTATGAGCTGGGTATGTATCCGGGTATAGTTATTGGTTGTGCCCATGCCAGTTACACCAAAGCCCTGGTTGACATCGCTGGAGCTGATATTGTTGAGGGTGTTTATGGTGTATTTCCTACCGTAAATTGGGGCGATGATGTACCAGGTATGGCTAAGATGGAAGAATACTGCAAGAAGCTGTCCCTCAGGTATCACGGGAATATGGACTACATCACCTCCTGGGCAGAAGCTCTTATCGGTGCCGAGATCCTGAGGCTGGCTCTGGAGAACTGTGGCTATGATAAGCTAGCTAAAGGAGACGCAGCGGCATGGGAATGCGTGGAGAAGAACGGTATCCAGAAGCTGGACTATGATGTCTTAGGTCTCCATGGTCCGGCAAAGTATACCCCTGGTGACAACAGGCTGGACAAGTCAGTCAGGGTCTTCGTGGTTAAGGATGGTGTAATCACCCCGGTAAGTGACTGGATTGAGGCAGCACGGATACCATACGAGAACTACCCCGACAAATTCCCTTGGGCTGTTGCCAAATAAATAACAATGGGTAGGAGCCCCGCTCCTGCGGGGCTCCTACGGAGAGGTTAAATATGCTCAGGCTGAATAACATTGAGGTTACCTACCTCAATGTGATACGGGTACTGCATGGCGTCTCCATGGAGGTCGGAGATGGGGCTATTATTGCTCTCTTAGGGGCTAATGGCGCCGGTAAAACGACTACCCTCAAGGCAGTATCCGGTCTGTTACATGTTGAGGAGGGAGAGGTAACCGATGGTAGCATTGACTGGAATGGTGAGAGAATAGATAGAAAGCCTGCCCAGGATATAGCTAAGCTGGGTATTATTCAGGCACTGGAGGGACGAAGGGTCTTCGGGCATCTGACCGCTGAAGAAAATATGGTGGTTGGTGCCCATTACCGTAAAGACCGGGCAGCAGTCAAGAAAGACCTGGAAATGGTTTACCACTACTTTCCTCGGCTTAAGGACGTTCGGCATAATATTGGTGGCTACCTCTCCGGAGGCGAACAACAAATGCTAGTAATAGGGCGGGCAATGATGGCAGCCCCCAAGCTGATGCTGCTGGATGAGCCATCACTAGGTCTGGCACCGATGCTGGTCGAAGAAATTTATAACATCATAAACCGATTTAACAAGGAAATGAAAACATCCATCCTTCTCGTTGAGCAAAACGTCAGAATCGCCCTTGCCGTTGCCGACTATGGCTATGTTATGGAAAATGGTCGGGTGGTTCTCGATGGCACCGCCGAATTTCTCAGGGATAACGAGGATGTGAAGGAGTTTTACATGGGGCTATCGGCAGTCGGTACCAAGAAGAGCTACCGTGAGATTAAGCACTATAAGAGAAGAAAGAGGTGGCTATAATGCCAGAAGCTAAGCGGGGTGATTTTTTTGATGACCTGGAAATAATGCCTGTCGGGAAGAGGGAAGGGTATCTTAACCAGAAGTTAGCTGAGACTATTGACTATGCCTACCATCATGCCCCATCGGCAAAGGAAATTATGGACAGAGCTGGGGTTAACCCGTCCCAGATTCGTAGGCTAAAAGACTTGGAAAAGCTTCCCATCACCAGAAAGGCTGAGCTTATAGAGCTACAGAAATCAAAGCCACCTTACGGTGGTTTTTTAACTATCCCCACTGAGGATGTTGACCGGGTCTTTATTGCCCCTGGTCCAATCTACGAGCCACTGCATACCGAGAACATTAGGTGGTTTGCCAAATCATTCTATGCTGCCGGGTTTAGAAAGGGAGATATAGTGATAAGCTCATTCACCTATCACATGTCTCCTGCTGGCATTCTATTTCAGGAAGCCATAAGGGATTGTGAGGCTACACCTATACCTATGGGTGTGGGGAATACTGACATCCAGGTCCAAACCATGCATGATTTGCAGGCTACCGGATTTGTTGGAACTCCCAGTTTCCTGATGACGCTTATCAAACGGGCTGAAGAAATGGGCTATGACTTCCGGCGTGGCTTCGCCATGCGCAAGGCATGGTTTACCGGTGAAATGCTTGCCCCATCTCTAAGGAAAAGCTTTGAGGAAGATTACGGGATTTCTACGGCGCAAACCTACGCTGTTACTGAGCTAGGTGGAGCTCTTGCCTATGAATGTAACCGAAAATCAGGTATGCATTTTATGGATGAATACATAATAGAAATAGTTGACCACCAGACAGGAAAACAGCTAGGGTCTGGAGAGATTGGCGAAATCGTGGTAACCCCGTTGCTTAATAAAACCTGGGGTCTAATCCGCTATGGCACCGGTGATATGTCTTACTATACCACCGAGCCTTGCCCCTGCGGTCGGACATCAAACCGACTAGTGGCTATTGTAGGTAGAACCAGTGATGCCATTAAAGTAAGGGGCATGTTTGTCGTTACTAAGGAAGCAGAAAAGGTATTCTCTGAGCTTGATCAAATTTTAAGATACCAGATAATAATTGGACGTAAAGCCCATAAGGATGAGATGACCTTTAATATTGAGCTTAAGGATGAAGCTATAGATAAGGACAAATTGGCAACTGAGCTATATAACAGGTTCCAGAATGTATGCCGGGTTAAGGCAGATAAGATTGACTTTGTGCCTCAGGGAACTATCCCCGAAGAGCATGAAACAATTGTTGATAAGAGAACCTGGGAGTAAGCGCTGAGGGAATAACTCATCACCGAAGAGTACTTGCATTCCAGCGATATTATTAAGGAACCTTTTTCCTTATAGGTCCTGCCCACTGTCAAAGTATCCCTTTAACCGGGGGCAAATCTCTCCTTCTTTTATCCAGAGCGGTTAGGAAGTCCCCATCAATTGCCAGTTTATCCCAGTCTGGCTCATTCGCCGATGGAATATAATATACCCTTGTATTCTTTACGCTGGCAAAAAGTAGAGGTTTTGCCTTACCCGAGGCAATCAGTTTGGAAACTTCGCTTTCAGGATCATCTAGGTCACCAAAGATTCTGGCTCCAGCCGGGCACATTTCAACACATGCTGGCGCTAACCCCGCATCCAATCTATCAGCACAAAAGTCACACCCATCCGCTTTCTCATCAGGACTAATATATAAAGCCCCGTAGGGACATACGGCAGCACACACTCCACATCCATTACAGCGCTCCTTGTCGATGACAATTATTCCGTCGTTTCTCTGGGTTATTGCGTCTACAGGGCAAAACTTAAGGCATATTGGGTCTTCGCAGTGCATGCAGTGAACTGGAATAAATGCCCTTTTCACTTCTGGATACTTCCCCTGCTCCCATTCAACGTATCTAAGCCGGTAGTATTCATAGGGATGTTCTTCGTCTCTAGGGTGAGCAAGTATATTGTGCTCTCGCTTACAAGCGACATAGCAAGTTCTACACCTGACACATCGGTTTAGACCTATGAGTATGCCATATCTAGCCATTTTGTTCAGCCCTCCCACCTATTACGTATCCTAACAATAGAGTAGTTCTTTCCGAGTCCAGCGGCGTAAGGTGAAACGCTAGACGGCACAAGCCAGTTCATGGTAATCCCCTCTCTAGACTTAGGCAGTATTGACTTCGACTTATGACCAGCGGCAAAATAGACCCATGCCGCGCTGGGGTGTAGCCCTTCTGTTACTTTTACTCTACCCCTTTCCCTGACGCCGATTGCTGCTCCATTGTAAATGCATGGGTCATCTTTGTTGGTCGGGCCTATACATTCAACTTCAACTAAATCGCCATCATTTATACCGAGCTTCCTAGCTCTGTCAGCATTAATGTAAATAGCCGTGTACTTACAATCTCCCTCGATGGCGTCTTCCATTAGATAGCGATTATTTTGCGTAGCGCTTTTCTGATGCCAGGTTGCTTTACCACATATCAGGTAAAATTCATCGTCACCCTTTGGTTCAGCTATCGGAACATGAGTTGGTAGCGGATACACGTGCTGGTTACCCTGCCATCTCGATTCTGGATTATAATAGCACTCTTCGGCTAGTTCGTTAGAATAAATCTCAAAGCGCCGGCTACGAGTGGTAATAGGTTTAAAGAGAATGTTGTACTCAAGAGGATAGTCTTCAGTATATGGCCCGTCTTCAATTAGTTTCTCGGCAGTTAGTTTAGGATAGAGACCTGCCTTTTTTAGCATTCTATCCCACCACTCGTAGTCTAAGTCTAATTTCTCGAAGTACTCCCCTAGTCCCACTTTCTTAGCCACTTCTACCAGAAACCAGCTCAACGGCTTAGAGTTGCCTTGTGGCGGTATTGCTGCTGCTCTCATATACAGAATGGCGCGCTCTTTATCATCTGTGCTAGTAATGTTATGCTGATAAAGGTGATACCTTTCTAAGTATGATGCCTCTGGAATCACATAGTCAGCTAAGTCGACAAACTCCTTGGGCAATTGTTCGCCGACAATTATAAGGTCCAATTTCTTGAGACATTCATCAACCCACTTGGAGTTAGACTGGGTAATAGCTGCGTTCTCCGCCGATGACAGCACTGCTTTGACCTTTCCTTGCTCAATGGCATCAAAATGAAGCCATGGCAGGGCTTGTGTCGCTGGGTGAAATTCTCTGGGCTCTTTATAGCACGGCGCCTTGTCAATAGTTTTAATCGACATTTGATTTCCCCAAGGTGCCGGAGCCAGCTCAAGCCCTTGGCGATATTCGGGGACTTCTGGAGGCTCAGGCCATCCATTCCCCAAATCAAACCCATGCTTTAGGAAGTAAAAGCCCCCAGGTTCATCAAAATTGCCTAGGAGCAGGTTTACTACACTATAGGCTCTAAGTGTTTGGAACCAATTTGGGTATCTTCCTGAGGTAAAGCCCGGATAGAAAACAACGGACGGCTTGTTGCTGCCCAGTTTTCTCGCTATCTCAGCTACCTTCTCCATTGGATATGGAATTTCAGCAGTGTATTTCTCAGCCTCTTCGGCTAACATTTGAAAAGCTGTTTGGCATTCAACTGTTTTGCCGTCTATCCTGGCTTCAAATGTTTTGCCTAGACCTAATGTCAAGCCATCGCCCTTGCCTGTTTCAGGTATAGGTTTAACTGTATTAGTCACAGCATCCCAAACCAAGTAACGTCCTTCTCTATCCTTCAACGCCAAGCCATTGTCCCCTCTAATCAACTGGCAGGCATTTGTATACTTAAGCAGGAAGTCCTCATCATACAGTTCTTCTTTTATCAATACATTGGCTATACTAAGCGCAAAAGTAGTGTCCGTCCCCGGCTTAATGGGTATCCACTCACCACACCAAGGTGCCGAATCCCCTAACTTGGGGTCAATAATGGTAAATTTACATCCATTTTCCTTAGCTTTGTTAGCTATGGGATATAGAGGTACATTACAAGCTGCGCCATTATTTGTCCCTGTACCGGGGAAGTTTTGTCCGGCTACAACTGCATATTTCGTGCGAGTCCAGTCAGCTATTCCAGGCCTAGGGGCAAATGCGTGATTTTCACCAAAGGTTACCGCTTTCTCAACGGCATTGTCTCCGAAGCACATTTGACCATGTAAGTAGGATATCCCCGACTTTACCACTGTGCTCCAATAATATAAAAAGGGAACGTTATCTTGCTGGTATGGGCACCCCCACCAGATTTCAAAGTACTCTGGGTGCCCGGCATCAATATACTCTTTAAGCTTTGCCGCCACTGCGTTAATAACTTCCTCCCAACTGCACCTTACGAATTTTCCTTCCCCCCTTTCACCAACTCTTTTAAGCGGATAAAGTATTCTGTTTGGTGAGTAGACCCTATCGCCAATCCCTGAAATAGCCTTTCCGCACACTTTTCCATCCCAATCCTGAATGTTCTCCCCTTTAACTTCTACTACCTTCCCATTCCTTACTCTGACTTTCATCGGAGCCCCTATGCACATAGCACACGCACTATGAACCCACTTTCCTTCATTGCTGGGATTCTTTAATGGTTTCATTAGTAACCTCCATGTAGAACTTTGCTAGAGGCAGAATGCTTGCCCTAGCTACTATACTCCAAAATTATTACCTTGGCGATTTTTGAGTGAAATCTCAACAACCATTTTATGGGCAATCAATCTTGGCACGCAGAATGAAAGCAAGAGATTGGGTTGAGGAGATAGAAAGGGAAGACTCGGCATCCTCAGCATGCTGATACCTAGCCTTCCCACTAATCTTGATACCTGGGATATAAGCCTTAACTTTTGCCTATCCGAAACATCTTGGTGCCACACACGGGGCATATCCCCTGAGTTGCCGGCCTACCATTTTTCATGATTATACTCTTAGTATCCTTCATCTCCCTTTTGGTGCGGCATTTCACACAATATGCTTGCATTGGTCTACCTCCCTTTTTGAGTATGACAATAAACTATTGCCTCCACAATGTCAATAGATACTAATACCTGACTTGCTTGTTTTCCCCGTTTCTCCTCGCTTGCCTTTCTAGCCTGTTGACAAAGCTCCAGGTTACGCAGCCGGGTAAGATATATAACCTGCCTAAAGATGTACCTTTTCTCTTTGAACATTTAGGTGTCGGGGATAACGTTGGTTAGTCCTAATAGCGGGCAAAGCCAGGCAAAAAGGTAGCAATCTGAGGGAAAACGATTAGTATAATGGTACAAATAATCAATGCACCAAGGAAGGGGAATATCCCCTTAAAGATAGTCTCAATGGGTATATCTGGAGCAATCCCCTTAATTACAAATACATTTACCCCTACCGGCGGGGTGATTACCCCCATCTCAGCTACTAGTACAACTATGACCCCAAACCATATCAGGTCAAAGCCAAGGCCGATAACTACTGGGAAGAGGATGGGGATAAGTAGCACGATTAGAGCCATAGAATCCATAAAGAAGCCGCCTATGAAAAATATGAAAACTATGACCCCCAAAATAGCCATTGGCGGTAGAGGAAGCCCCTCTACCCAGTCAGCCAACATAAAGGGTATCCTAGATACCGCCATGAAGTGACCAAAGATTACCGCCCCGGTGATAATGAATATAACCATACAAGATGTTCGCAAGCCATCCTTACTGGCCTCTAAAAATGTTCGCCAGCTAAGCTCTCGTCTGGCTAAGCCGATGACCAAAGCACCGCCGGCTCCAATCGCCCCCGCCTGAGTGGGGCTGAACCAGCCGAGAAATAACCCCCCGATGGCCAAAAGGAATAGAATTATGGTCTCAATAAATCCGGTAAGCGCTCCTAGCTTCTCTCTCCATCTGGTTGGAGCTCCAGGGGGACCGAGGGCAGGATTGCGCAGGCAAATAAGAGCAACCGTTAACACAAAAAATAGGCTAAGAAGTATCCCCGGCAATATCCCGGCGACAAAAAGTTTGCCTATGGACTCCTCGGTCAGGAACCCGTAGACAATGAGGACAGTGCTCGGTGGGATAAGGATGCCAAGCGTGCCGGCAGCAGCAACAGTACCAGTGGCTAGTGTGTCATCGTAGTTATACTTCTTCATCTCCGGAAGCGCTATCTTGCCCATTGTCGCCGCAGTAGCTGTGCTCGACCCACATATAGCAGCAAAACCGGCACAGGCGAGCACGGTAGCCATGGTCAGCCCTCCACGTAGCTGCCCTATCCAGGTATAGGCCGTGGCGTAAAGCCTTTTACTAATTCCGGCAGCGAAGGCGAAGGAACCCATGAGGATAAACATTGGGATAACACTTAACGGGTGAGAGGAAAAATAGTCGAAGATATCACGGGCTAGAAGACCAAGTGCCGCTTCTGGGGTGGTTAAGTAAGCAAAACCAGCAAGTCCGACTAGGGCCATAGCGAAAGCGACCGGCATTCTGAGGAGAAACATGAGGAGAAGAACGCCAATGCCAATGATGCCTATGATAGCCGGGCTCATTCTTTTACCACCCTGGTTAGCGAGCTAAGAAACTCTCGTAAAAGCACCAAACACACTGGGATACTGGCAAGGGCAATCCCGTAAGCGAAAGGATAATAGGGTATGCGGGCAGTTGCGCTATACTCGCCTGTGGTTTGAAAGGAATAACCAAGCACACAAAGTCGCCAAATAATCAGAATGAAAAGTCCTAATACAAGAAGAAGAACAATGCTGTTGATAACTGCCTGGGCACGCCGAGGCAGTCTGGCGACAAAAAATTCTACTCGGACATGCCTGCCAATAATTAGCGTGAAGGCAGCAGCAAAAGCAATTGCCACTATCTGGGAAAGCATCACGATGTCAATGGCACCAAGGATAGGCAACAGAAAAAGCTTTTGCCCCGCCACATCGATAATAGTGATAGACATCATCAGCAGCAGCCCAGCCATCCCTATCCACTCAAACCAGCCACTTAACCGACGATTAAACTTTTCAAATTTGCCTAACACTAAGCCTCACTCATCAGCTTCGGCGGGTGTAGGGGCAAAGCCCCCGCACCCGCCCTAGGGTAGCAAAGTAGATTGATAGACAATCAGGCTATCAATCTTAAGCCCCCAAGTTCACGAGCCTTATTCCCCCAACTGTTGGAGGTTCTCCCTCAGGAGGTCAGCCTGTTCATGATATCACGGCCTCATCTCTGGAGGACCAGTTGGTGACGGGATGTGCCATTCTATCTGCTTTGCCGTCCAGTAGTCAATTCGCTCCCGCAGGAATTCAATCCAGCCTCTAACCTCTGCCTCGGAAAACCCTTTACCCACCATGTCTTTTACATAGTCCTCTATTACCGGTTCGACAGCTTCCTTCCACCTGGCCGCCTCGGCTGGGGATAACTCAATGAATTCTACACCCTGCTCTAAGGCAAACTCCTTTCCTGCGAAATCTATCTCGTTCCACATCAAGGCCCATCGCTCCTTATACTCTCCACAAAGCTCGTCGAAGATCCCTTTAACCTCTGGCACCAACCCAAGCTTATCATAGCTGTCCTTGTTCATCACCACATAAAAGGGGTAGATAATACCAATTTGCCAGCTTATGGTGGTATAATCTACAACTTCAGCAAACTTGAAAGTCTTAAGTGTCTCATAGGGGGTAAACACCCCATCAATCGTACCTTTAGCTATCGCATCATAAACCTCCATCATTGGTGTCGGCGCCGGGGTTCCACCTAGTGCTGCAATAATATCACCTGCGGCCCCGGGGGCTCTTATTGTTACCCCCTTCAAATCCTCCAGCTTGCGCACTGGCTTGGCACAGATAACGAGACAAGGGTTGCTGCTATTCATCCAGAGCACATGCACCTCATCAAATTCCTTCGGCTTAAATTGCTGGTAGAAGTCATTGACAACTTGAGAACCTACCCAGGCACTAGGATAGACCACAGGCATACCGCAAGCTTCGGTAACGGGCATGCGACCTGGGGTGTAATAAACATGGGAGTAGCCTATATCAGCAATTCCGGTAATTACCCCGTCAAACATCGCCGGAGCTTTAAGCAATGCGCCGCCAGCATAGTAATCAAACTTCACCCGACCATCGGTGCGCTTTTCTAGCTCGGCGCCGAATTCTTCTAAAAGCATAGACTGCTTTGCCGGGGGAGGAAAGTAATTAGCTATTTTTAGCTCGAATACCTCTGGCGGTGTCGGCGTTGGTGTCGGCGTCGGTGTTGGTGTTGGTGTTGGTGTCGGTGTCGGTGGGGCTGGTGCTGGCGCAGCACAAGCTACCAATACTAAAACCAGACAAACGCTACCCAATAATACTAGTAACCTTTTCTTTTTCACTTATTCCTCCTTAGTTAATAAGACTTTGCTCTGCGGAATATTAAGTGTTATCTCATCTACCTCCTCCTTTGCTTATTTTCAGCTACCTAAACTCACGGTTAACTTTATCTAAAAACCAAGGCGGTGCGTCTTTTCCTATTGTTAACTCTCTATCTCCCTTTGTCTCGCTAGGTTGTTCAGATATTTCCTATACTTATACTCCTTGTTGCCCGAGTTGTCAATACCTTTTGGGCTATGGGTTCAAATTTATAAACCATAGGCTTCTTTGAGCAATATCATGGGGTGGTCTACCTTAAGCCCGGTGCCAGCTTCAATTTGCAGCCTACAGCCACCACAATCAGTTACTATCCGGTCGGTGGGATTTTCTTCTATCTCACTATATAGCTTACCGGCTATCTCCTTGGATAGTTCATAGTTCGCCTTCTCATAGCCATAGGCACCGCCCATACCACAGCACTCCTCGCTAATCTTCTTTATGGTAATGCCCGGGATTAACTGTAGCATCTTAACCGTCGGACTATCAATTTCCTGACCTCTCAAGTGACACGGGGTGTGGTAGAAAACGGTCTGGGGTATCGGGCGAAAGTCAGTATTCAACTGACCTATTTCATGTAACTTGAGCAGATATTCCGTGATGTGATATAGATTTTGCGATACCTGCTTTGCTGGTTCACTACCCAGTAGCCGTGGGTAGTCTTGCTTCAGGAACAAGCTACAACTGGAGCAGGTGGTTATCAGGGCATAGCCATCTGATACTAACCGGCTAAGCACCTTGGTATTAAATGCCATGTTTTTATATGCTCCTTTGGTATTCCCCTTAGCTATCATCGGTAGTCCGCAGCATACTTGGTCAGGCACAATCACCTCTATCCCGTTCTTGTGGAGAACCTTTATCGTAGCTTCGCCTACTTGCGGATAGTAGTAGTTGGCAAAGCAACCGCTATAATAAGCCACCTTTTTGTTAGCTATCAAATCATCAGCCATGTTTCTTAAACCACCGTCTAAATGTCTGGGAATGGAAGGTGGGTAGATTGGTTCTTCTATCTACGCCGGTGATAACTTCCATCAGGATTCTTACCAGCTTCAGTCCCATCATCCAGTTGGCAATAGGGGCAGCGATGGTGCCCAGCTTAGCCAGTACCTCTGGCCTGCCCAGCATCTTATGCCTAAATGATGTCCCGTACTGGGTGATATAGTCTATCTTTGCCTGCCACATCAGGTAGGGAAGGTCAATATCTACCGGACACTCAATGTGGCAGGCTTCACAATGGAGGCAGACATCAATAGCCCTGCCGGTTCCATATAAAAACTGGTTGAGGTAATTCCTTGGTGTCCAGATGTAGTCAACATCAGTAAAGGAGTGGCGGATAGGGCAGTGCTTGTTACATGCCCGGCAACCAATGCATAAGAATAAGTCCCGGAATTTACCCTCAAGTAGCCTGATTCGCCCGTTGTCAAGGATGATTAGGTGGAGCTCCCGTTCCTTATCGCTTGGTGGCAGTGGTAGCTCATCTATCGCTGGCATTCCACTTGGTTTTGGTTCAATACCGAGGAGAATATTTTCCATACCAAATATACCCATACACTGGGTTTGGAAAGCAGCCTCCTGCCTTGTTTTGACAATCTTATCTAGACCAACGACGAGGATAACCTTGCTTGCCTGCCGCAAATCTTTATGGATATTGGAGAAATGCTCTAAGAAGAACACGGTACTATTCTCGGCGGCTATGGCATTTACCCCGAGGACTGCCAGGTATTTCTTGGTTTCTACATCGGGGAGGCCAGCCATTTTTATGGCAGTGTCAAAGGTTGCCCTGAGGTTCTTATCAAGTAGCTGGGGGAGGTCCCAGTAATCACGGATTTCCTTCTTGTTAATCTCAAACTCGTTGACATAAGAATTGATAACCGTAAACCCATTATCTATTAGCCCTGGTTTTAATTCCTGAGTGACGATACTGGAGTTATTGATTGATACCGTGCTTGCCCCGTCTGAAATTTTGGCAATATAGGTCACGGCATCAACATTATCCACTGCTGATTTTACCTTTACCTTTGGGTATTTCTCGGCCAGACTCGTTTTGAGTTCCTCAACAAGCGAGCTTATATTGGCTTGAGCATATTGCCGAACGTTCTTAAGCTGCTGTTCAAGCTCATCAATACTAGCCGTCTCCGGGATATGAGCTGCCTTCTGACCACCTTCAAATAGCTTCCTGGCAGATAAATCTCTTTTTTCAGTTTGTTCTGGCTCCATTATCCAGATGGGTAAATCCGTGCTCATCTCAATGCCTTGCCATTAATTCATTGGGGCATCTTAGTAAGACACCCCAATGAATTTAGTCCGTCAGCCGAATCTGGTAGCCTATACACTGGCGATAGCAGCAGCGACCTTCTGCAGGATAGCGGTGAATTTTTCTGCAGCGGCTAACTGCTTTACACCGCTAATCTCAGCGGCATCAACGTACTGTATCGCCTCTACATCGCAGAACCTGACGCATTGCGGGTCGCCGTCACAGAAATCACACTTGATTACCTTGCTGGCTAGAATATCAAACCCTATAGCCCCAAACGGACAGGCGGCAACACATATCCGGCAGCCAATACAGATGTCATAATCCACCACCACTCTATTTAGCGATTCGTCTCGGGAGACGGCCTTTACCGGGCATACTGCCTGGCACGGAGCTAATAGGCATTGCTGACAGGTCATGGGGACGTATCGCCCTTCCCCTTCCCATTTGACTATTTTTATTCGGCTTCGAGCCGGGTTGCTTACCCCCTCGTGTTGAACGGAACATACCAGCTCACACAATCGGCAGCCGGTGCATTTTTCGTAATCTATCATTAACACTTTGGCCATGAAGTAGTCCTCCTTAGCAGAATGTTACGATACTAGAGCATATGGGATGGCTCTTTATCTATGCCCAGCTTCTTTAGGGTCTCCGGACGGGGAACTCCGTTCTCATCCCAGCCATGATGCTCGTAGTATTCGTCTATCATCTTGGTAAACTTTTCTC
The DNA here is from genome assembly GCA_030615865.1 of Dehalococcoidia bacterium. Next base: position 3,175 of record JAUWYK010000002.1, on the reverse strand, counting down.
TATCTATCGTCTTGCCGCAAGCGGCAGGTACGCCTCGTGTAGTTGGCTCGTCATAGTATCGGTCAACCAACCAGTCATCCTTTCTGGTTAGTCCTTCCCTGATGTTGAATAGCCTTTCTATAGTATAACACCTGTCAGCAACGTTCCAGATATCAAGCGGTGATAACTCTAATCCAGTATTGAGGTAAAGTAGCCGAGACCATTCTTCAAAATTGGGGAAGTTTGGTCCAAGGAATATGGTGTGATACTTACATATACCAAGGCAATCCACTGCCTCAAAGCACATCTCTTGCCATCTTACCGGCCATGCTTTCCCCTCGTAGTCTTGCCAATGTGAGGTTAGCGGACCATCATAGGGAACTGGCTGACTATATATCCTTCTCAGCACTGGCTCTGGCAACCCGTAAAGGTCAATTGCTGGTCGGCTTCTCAGGTGGTCGGAACCCCTGGAGGCAGTGGCGATACCCAGAGCCAGGGCTGGTGTTGCTCTCTCATCTGAGTGAAGGTTGCTCATCCCCTTGACATGCACCAGGTATTTAATTGCGTTCTTGCCTATCTTTTCAGCTGCTCTCAATGGTCCCTCAGCCAAGATATCACCCAGTCCCTCTCTTCGGGCAATACGGTGTACCATCTCAATAAGTGCTTCAGCATTGCCAAACCTTAGTTCTAAACCACCGGTATCTTTATCAGTGAGGATTCCCGCTTCATATAGTTCCATTGCCCAGGCAATCATGCTGCCTGCCTCTAGGCAATCTATACCATATACATTCAATAGGTGACTACCTGCTAAAAGAGCAACCATGTCTGCACACCCTGGCTCTGCGGTTAAGGCACCCTGTACGGTATATTCCGGCCCCTCATCATAAACCCCAGCATAGGTACCTGATGGAATAACATATTTGGCTCGGCAGTGAACCTGACAGCCAAAACAACCGGCATAGCCGCTCACATGTTTGTCAATCTCTTCAGGCTCAATAGCATCACAATACTCAAATTGATTAGTCTGGAAGTTTCTAGTCCTGATTCCGCCCCACGAATTAGTTGCTCCCCAGATGAATGGCGTGCCTAATCTGCCCTGTGTCTTAGATACCTTGGCCGCGACTATCTGGTCAATTACATGCTTATCATATTCTAGGGCTTCAACGGGGTGCTCTATCTTTATATCCATAGTACCTCTCACTGCTATGGCCTTGAGGTTTTTGGAGCCAAGGATGGCACCCGTCCCTGTCCTGCCCCCAGCATTCTTAAGCCCGGTCATGACATTGGCATACCTCACCAGATTTTCACCAGCTATACCAATGGTTAATACCTTTATATCTCTATCGCCTAGTTCTTCCCGAATAATTTCTCGAGTCTCACTGATATCCTTTCCCCAGATGTTTGCTGCATCCCTTATTTCAATTTCACCGTTGTGAATCCAAAGATAGACTGGTTTTGCCGCCTTTCCTTTTATTACCAGATGGTCAAAGCCAGCCCATCTTAGCTCAGGGGCAAAGAAACCACCCATATTGGTACTAGCGACATAGCCGGTAAGCGGCGACTTGCCACCAACATGGGTTCTGGCAGAGGCAGAGGCTAGGGTACCGACCAGAACCCCGGCGCTAACCAACGCCACATTATCCGGTCCCAGGGGGTCAACCCCCGGCTTTATATGGTTATACATCAAATACATATCCAGCCCTCTACCACCGAGGAACTTCTTTCGCACCTCGATGGGGATGGGCTTTGTCTCGATTTTACCTGTAGTTAGATCAATATAAGCTATCTTTCTACTTAGAGCCATATCTACTTCTTACGCCCTTTCTTTTTAGTTTTAGCTGTGGCTTCCACGGTCAACTGCCTGTTTACACTCCAAACTGGTCCCCTTATCCTGGGAAAGTCTGGCCATAACCAGGTTATGCGCCACTCAAAGCTACAGTGAGGGCACTTATATGTTTGTGACCCCTTTGGGGGTGTAATCCTCTCCATGCAGTTCATGCACCTCACTGCCCCTGTGGTTCTACCTTTGGCTGTGATTTCGGCTGCTGTTTCCTGGTTCAATGTGCCTTCCTCCTTTTTAACAGACGGCTATTTAAGTGAGATGTCCAAAGCTCATAATATAATAAGGAGTCGTTAGCGTCAAGTATTTACCGGTCTGCCGCCTCTATAATAAACTAGGTTAATCCATGCCACACAAATTAGCGTTTTGTGTCCTCTGCTATGACCCACATATATAAAAAGGAGCATAATCTGAGTTGTCGATACACTGGCCTTGATTGTAACCCTCCTGCGGTGGTTTCAGCGCCCTGGAACTGCTGCAAAACTGGATTGATGTCATCGCATCTGCCTGCCGATGATATTCACTGAAGATGAGGTCGAAATTATGGCAGAAATAGAGCACGCCCGATGGAATGTTGAGCGGCTTCTTGACGGGTAGACATGGGGTGAGAGGAGAGATATAATCAAGAAGACCAGCCCTTATCTTATAAGTTGGTCTGAACTTTCTAAGGATGTGAAGGAGTGGGATAGAGAGCTGGTGCGCAAGATACCAGAATTTCTGGCCAAGGTTAGGCTGGAAATCCACCAGCAATTTTGTCGACAACGAAGCAGTGGCGAATCCTAGTGACTGTGTGGCAATTAGACTCCGAGGCAACGAAAGAGGAAGCCAATGAGTGACGTTTTCATCGCCCATGTGGAAGAAGATGCTGAGGTCGCTTTGGAAATCGCCCTTGGCCTGGAACAGGCGGGTTACACGACGTGGTGTTATGAGGTCGATAGCATTCCTGGGCCCTCCTACCTGATACAAACAGGGCAGGCGGTTGAGCAAGCCAAAGCCGTTGTCGTGGTAATATCCCCGCACTCGGTCGGCTCTCGCCAGGTCACGAAAGAAGTTGTCCGAGCCCATGAAAGCGGAAAAGAGTTTGTGCCGGTACTGCGAGGTATCACGCATATTGAGTTTCAAAACCGCCAGCCAGAGTGGCGAGAAGCTATGGGCGCTGCCGCCTCGATAGGCATTCCACTAGAGGGGGTTGTCGGCATTCTCCCTCGTATCGTTGATGGGCTCAAAGCCTTGGGCATTCTTCCGAGTCTGAAAGCTGAGGCGGCACACATTGCGCGGATACGTAGGGCACTAGACGAACTGCGGGGGCGTGGTATATTGGAGAAAGGCCGGGAGCTACCGGCGCCAACCAGGAAG
>JAUWYK010000037.1 GCA_030615865.1 Dehalococcoidia bacterium | reverse complement strand
TGGTATTGATAAGCAAAATGGATCGTGTCATCAAGTCTTCATTTGTAAATATAACTCAAAACGAGACCTTTGACCACCTAGTCCTCTAGCGTGAAGCCGGCCAGTTACGTGGTACATGTATAATCAGAGATGCTTTGTAGGCAAGTCATGAAGAGAGGGGGAAGTTGCACATTCTGGACAAGAGTGTAATAGCAAATGACTGAGCTACCCTTTAATTCCTAACATTGTGCTCTTCTTTATGTCTGCATGTTCACCCTGAACTCAACCTTTTTTTATCTCTGTGGCTGCAAAAAATCGGGGACCATAGCCTACAATGTCATAATTTTGTAACTTTTTCTCCTCTGATTTTATGACTTCGTCATTAGAGAGCCGATACAATAAACACGCGCTTTGCCGAGGTGCCAGAGAGATAGCATGTCAAGGTAAAGTGCCAGGTTTCTCTTTCAATCAGCGTTATCATGAAGCCCTCGAGAATGTTACTCCTGCTGACGTTTACTTTGGCAGGAAGGAAGACATTCTCGCCAGGAGAAAGGAGGCAAAGCAGAGAAAATTAGCAACAAAAATAGGGTATAACGGGAAATTGAGGGAGTTTGACAAAGACGACTCAAGTATTTAGAGTTACATTACTCCATTGTCATTATTCAATTATGCAGTGTTGTTGACGAAGCACACGTGACACAGCTTGATACATTACGCAGAAGGAAGTCTGAAAGGGGGGTGGTAAAATGGTATCTATTTACTTCGTGGGAACATACAAGCCCATAATGTGTGGGATAGCCGACTATACAAGCTTTATAACCCGTGAGAGTCCTGCTGGAAGATGGTGCGTGCTGTCTTTTGATCTAGGAAAGTATGGAGTACCACTGACCAGTGATGACGGGGTAGCGATGGATCGGGTTTGGTACGGCATACCTGGTCGTGATAAGTTCTCTGCCTTGGTGATTCTGGAGGGACTCAACAAACTTGGCATAAAAAACGAAGAAGCTGTCTTGTGGTTTCAGCATGAGTATGGCATCTGGCCGGATAGTCGGAATTTCATTACTATGCTTGATGACCTAGATATACCGAAGGTAGTGACTTTTCACAGCCTTCACTTCCAGAGCCCTGAAACTGCGACCGGGCTACGTAGTGGTGAGTATAACTTACTGCAAGCCTTGCTGCCTCACATTGAGGCCATCACCGTTTTCAGTCACGGAGTTTACTGTGCCGTCACCTCAGCGTTCCCTGAACACCGCGAGAAGGTATATATCATAAAGCATGGCATACATTCGTATCCAGAGATAACTCGCTTGAGTCGTAAGGAGGCCAAGGAGAAATTCAACGACTTTCTACTCTATGAATCGGGCCTCGACCAGGAAACAAAGGAAGTTGTGCATAGGCAGCGCATATTTCTTGATCCAACCACTGTTTTGGTAGGTCAGACCGGGTTTCTGGACCCTTCAAAGGACTCAGAGTTACTTTATCTCGCCAGAGATAGCTTGCAGAAGCTCATCCCTCACCGCAGAATCGTAGCGGTACGTATTGGAAAAACTAGAGAAGAATACCAGAGAATCTATGCCAAACACCTGCGAAGGACACACAAAGGCAGAGACAAGTTGCTCCTCGAAGTTTGGCTGCCTGAAAATATACTTGCCCTAGCACAGCGGGCTTTCGATGTCAACTTCTATTGGCCTACTAACTGCACTCAAAGTGGTGTTCTGGCACACGCTTTAGGTGTCAGTGCCGTAATCGCTGGCCGTGATTTGGAGGGCGTTGGGGAGACTCTAAAAGAGGCTGGAGAACTTCTAAGCACAGACCTAAGGCACCTGTTGCTGATGACCAGAGATTTGATATTAAACCCGGAGCTTAGAGAAAGGCTGGAGAAGGCAGTGCTGGAGTACGCCGAGGAGTTCTCTTGGGAAAAGCAAGCCCGGAGACATTATGAACTAGCTGAGCATATTTTATCTCCGATGCCCAGCTTGCCAGTGCCATATTCACCCTTGGCCATTGGGACTGATGCATAACCATTGACCGAGCTTATCTTTATACTTATACAACAAATCTCTGTTGAGAGACATAATAGTGAGCTTGTTTTATAATGGTTATGCTAAACATGTGAAAATTCTCGGAGCCTTTTTTCAGGTAGCCGTTTGAAGGAAGTTGACAGTGAACAGTCCCTCTAATGACAGCGGCGGTAATCATGTCGTAGCTTCAGGCTCGAGCTTTCAAGCCAGCACCACTCAAGAAAGAGTAGAAGCAGCCCCTTTTGAGGAATGCGAGGAATGCTTTAGAGCGATTATGCGAGAGCCATTAAGCCAAGCGGAAAAAATAGAGGAAGCCGAGATCGTGGTGGGGATTCCCTTCTATAATGAAGCCGACACTATCGGGGCAGTGTCGGAGACGATAAGAAAAGGACTGGAGGAATTTTATCCGGAGCAGAAATGCGTTATTGTGGCAGCTGGCTCCCCAGCAGGTGGGGAAGCTCTCAAGGTGATAAATGCTCTCCCTCAAAGTGCGAAGATAAGCCAGATAGCTTTCTTGCTGAACGACGAAAGGGTAAACGGGAAAGGCTGGGCTGTGCGGGCAATTATGGAAATAGCCCGAACCCTCGGTGCTGACCTGGCTATCGTGGAAGCCGACCTAAGAAGCCGAACTAGGGATGGCGCGGTTGAGGGTTTAGCCCCAGACTGGGTTAATCTTCTCCTTGAACCCATTAGAAAGGAGGAGGTGGCTCTGGTTATCTCCCGCTTTAACCGTCATTACTTTGAGTCACCCATTTCTGCTCACCTGGTTTATCCCTTGCTTACGGCTATCTATAATCGTCCTATTCATGACCTCGTAGGGGCACAATGGGGAATTTCTCACCGCTTGCTCCGGACCTATTTGCAAGACCATCACTACCCATGGAGTAACGAGATTAATGGGTATGGTATAGATAGCTGGTTAGCCACCACAGCTATTACCAGCGGGGCCAAGATTGGTGAGGCTAACCTAGGGGTAAAGATTCCTGGCCCCTCAGGAAAGACAGAACTGGTGCTACGGCAAATAGCCAGAGTGCTATTTGAGCAGATTGTGGCTGATAAAGAATGGGGGGAAAAGATAGAGACGAATGGTGCATCGCCTGTATTTCAGCCTCTGGCTACTTTCGGGGTTAAAAAGCCACATCAGCCCGACGAGGTGCGAATAATCCCTCAGCGGCTGGTCACCAAATATAAGCAGGGTTTTAATAGATTTGACTCACTCTACAGGAGGATTCTTCCCAACGAAGTCTATCAGCAACTGGAAACACTGGCCAGAACTGAGACTAGATATTTTGACTTTCCCGCCAAGCTATGGGCACAAATTATCTATCACTTCTTGCTAGATCTTGCTTTTCGCAAGGAATTTGCCAAGGGTGATCTGATGAACTCCTTTGTCCCTCTTTATGAAGGATATGTAGCTGGCTTTGCTCTGAAAATAAAAACCCTAAGAGCTAAGTTGGGCCCCCTTCTCCCCGATGAGGCCGAACATTTGGCATCCCTGGAAGCCGAGAGGCAAATTGAGGCGCTGGTGGATGAATTTCTTCGCCAAAAGCCAGATTTCCTAGATGCGTGGGAAATGAGAGAGGAAGCCTTCAAACCTCCGGTGCCTAAAGTGACCTACCGCGAGTTCATTCCCGGTGTACCCCTGGTGGTGCCTCTAGAAATCAACACCCCGGAAGGGAAAGTAGTTACTGCCAATGCTATTTATGAGTCCATCTTTCATAAATACAAGGATGAATTTGAGCAATTTGTTCATGAAAGGCTAAAAGTCCCTCGAGATGCCAGCTCCCAGGAAATAGCCGAGCAAATAAGGGATTTTATGCACCAGCTGGAGGAGCAGATAGACAAGATTCTCCTGCCTGGAGACCTCTTTAGGGTGGAAGGAGTACGAGAGGTAGCGGAGGCTATATCTCGTCATTTCCCCCATCAGGATACTTTTGCCCTCATCCCCGAGATGGCCTCCTGGCTTTTGCGGCAATATCCCCCCTACAACCTGCTCACCAAGCTGGGGCACGGTAACCTTATTGAGCTGCTTGGGGAATATGAACCTGGCGACATCTTAGCGCTGGCTAGTTGGTCTGAGGAGCGGGAATATTTCGACCTGGTATGGACGTTGATAAAAGAAAGCATCCGCCCAGAACATTTCAGACGTTGCGCTGTAAAACCAGTGGTGGTGAGCTATGAAGAATTCCCCTCACTGCTAGAGATGAAAGAATCTGCCGCTGCTCTCGATAAAATCACCGGCCGGGTGGTGGTAAGTAATCTGCACAAGGGCATGGGCGGGGAATTCCCCAAGCTGCGTTATTTTACCACCATTGCCAAGAGTGTTATCGAGGCCGAGAGATTCGGCAAGATATGGTACAAATTCGTTGAGGGAAGGAAAGACTTCGGCGGAAAAATAACAAATTCACTAGAGGGTCATTGGGGGAAAGCCCCCTTATCAGCCCACAATATCTTCGAAAACGGGCATCAAAGGTTGCTGGTTGACCGTATGAGAGAAATGGCACATAGGCTTCATCAAGAAGCCGGGGAGGACAAAGCTAGATTAGTCGCCCTTCTCAATAATATGATTGATTCTTACCACTTGGCGTTGACACTTCCTGATGGGACATTTATCCCCTGCTCTGCTTGGACCTGGGCAAGTCATAGCTTTAAGGGAGGAACAGGATTACCCACCCCTCTTTCCCTACATGTGGAGCGGGATTGGTCTTCACGAGAATTTGTCACCGAGTATTTCAAAGCGGTGGGAGGTGAAGATGAGGTAATAGAGGGAAAGATCGTGGAGCTTATGGAGCAGGGCAGGGAATGGGAGGATTTATCCCCTATTCTGCTTGGGAGAGTAGGAGAAGCCGAGGAAGTAATATCAAAACAAATTGTCACTCCAGAGCAGCCTCAGGCAGGGGAGTTAATCCGTTTTGCCGGAAATCCCATACTTGAGCCCATCAAGGAGCACCAGTGGGAATCAAAATATGTATTGAATTCAGGTGCCATAAATCTCAATGGTAAGGTTTATCTCGTTTATCGGGCTGTGGGACAGGATAATATCTCTCGCCTTGGGCTGGCCGTAAGTGAAGATGGATTCAAGTTTAGCCAAAGGCTAGAAAAACCAATATTCGAGCCAAAGGGCAAGAGTGAGGAGAAAGGGTGTGAAGACCCTCGATTGACCCTGATCGGCGATCGCATTTACATGCTTTATACTGCTTATGGTAGCTTAGTTGCTCAAATTGCCTTAGCTTCTATCAGCGTTAATGATTTCTTGAACTATCGCTGGGGAGCCTGGCGAAGACACGGCCTAGTTTTCCCTGGGTTTACTGATAAGAATGGTACTTTATTTCCCGAACGCTTTGATGGGCGGTTTGCCATGCTTCACCGCGTTGAACCGCATATATGGATAACCTTTTCTCCCCATCTTCGTTGTCCTTGGCCCCGGAGAGAACATAGAATACTAGCCGGATCTCGGCCAGGAATGGTATGGGACGGGGCAAAAATTGGTGCTGGAGCTCAGCCAATCAAGACTAAATATGGCTGGCTTCTTATCTATCATGGTGCCGACCATTCTCATGTCTACCGGCTAGGAGTGATGCTGCTTGATTTATCCGATCCAACAACTCTCATTTATCGTTCGCCCAATTTCGTTCTCGAACCTAAGGAAAGGTATGAAGTAGGAGAAGTCGGTAAGCACTGGGTACACAATGTGGTTTTTACCTGTGGGGCAGTGCCGCTGGAAGCTAATAAGGAGATACTAGATGCCGAGGACGAAATCTTGGTTTACTATGGCGCCGCAGATTCAGTAGTTGGTGTTGCTACAGCTAAAATTGCCGCTCTCATTCCTAGGGAGTTCGCATAGAAGCGGAACGACCGGCAGTTTTGTTTTTGCTTCCTGAAGGACAACAAGAGGCTGAAGATTCCGCTACTTTGTGTGATTGGGCAACAATACAAGCTTTTGTTACCCAAACTACACATTCTGGACTTGTGTACAATGCTGTTCCGGTCTCCTATTATACTAGGCCTGGACCTTTAGCTATGCCTTAGCTTGAACCCGCCGCTCCTTTTTGAGTAATGCCTCCCGTCGTGCCGCTAGCTTAGCCAGCTTTTGCTGGAGAGCATCTTCCATCATTTGACCAAACTCACAGGTGACACACTGGAAGAGATGGGTGCAAACCCGGTAGGAGACATCACCCTTGATAGCGTAGCGGCAAAGCCTCTGACTACCCGGCAGCTCCTTAAATCGCTCCAGCGCCTGGTCAAGCTCCGGGGTTTCCCCACTGGCCATTTTCTCCTGCATCATCTGGTCAAACTCACAGGTGAGGCAATCATAGTCTCGGGTGCAGAGGCGGTAAGCCACCAACCCCATCTTCATCCAGACGCACTCCTTGGGCTTGACCTCTTCGGCAACAGGAGCAGCTTCCCCTTCAGCCACTGCCTCAACTTTCGGCTCAGCTAGCGCCTGCTTCGTCTTTCGGATCCAGACCCGGGTCTCGATATTGCCGGGGGCAATGCTGAGGATAGATTCAAATTCCTTTAGTGCCTCGGCATAGCGACCAGCCTCAAAGTGAGCCTTGCCCTGCTTGAGGTGAACCGGGATTTCCTCCGGGGCGATAGCTATAGCCTCCTCAACCTTCGCCTCCTCAACTTTCACCTCTTCTACTACCGGCGGCTGGGCTATAGCCCCTTCAGGGGCAGCCTTTGGCTGTATCTTTACCTGGACTGGTCCCAGAGTATCCCGGATTATTTTCTCAAGTTGATTAAGGTCAAAGGGTTTAGGCAAATAATCAATAGCACCTTCCTTCATTGCCTCCAATGCTGTCTCTACTGCAGGATAGGCAGTAATAATGACTCCCTTAAGCTGCGGTCTTTTCTCCTTAGCCTCTCTTAATACCTCAATCCCGTCCTTTCCCGGCAACCTCAGGTCAAGGATGACAAGACCAAAGTCCTGCTCGGCAATAGCTTCTAGCGCTTCCTCTCCCTCCTTGGCAGTCTCCACCCGGTAACCGCTATAGGTTAACCACTCTCGGAGAGACTCCCTCGTGATGGCTTCATCCTCTACTATCAATATCGGTTTCATTTCTTCTTCCCTCAGGACTGTCTGTTTTTCCATCTTTTATCACCTCCACCTTACTTAGGTGCAATTTGCTTGCCAAAACAAAAGGCTATCCCGAATGGTCAGGATAGCCTCTTCTCCGCTTTAAGCAGAAAGTTTAAATGTCAAAAATTATCGGCTACCGTCTATTTTCTTTACGTTTAATCCATATGCCTTGGCTTTATTATAGAGGGTCATTCTGGAAATACCCAAGATTCTAGCCGCCCCAGTATAATTCCCCCCGGTTTCGGTCAGGACGTCCTGGATATGGTTTTTCTCCACCTGTTTAAGGTTTCTCCCCGGTAAAGTTGAGCCAGCCGGTACCAAGTTCTGTGGGGACAAGTCAGCAATCTCGATACAAGAATTTTTGGTTAAGATGACCGCTCTTTCAATAGCATTTTCCAGTTCCCGGACGTTGCCTGGCCACTTGCATCTCAACAAAAAATCGGTGGCCTGGGGGGAAAACTCGGCGATTTCCTTCTGATTTTCCAGGGCGAACCCTTTCAAGAAATGCTGAGCTAACAGAGGAATATCCTCTGTTCTTTCCCGTAACGGAGGCAATTCAATGTTAACCACGTTTAGCCGATAGTAAAGGTCTTCCCGAAATTGTCCATTGGCTATCGCCGTTTTCATATCCTTATTAGTCGCTGATATGACCCTTACATCGACCTTAATTAGCTCATTGCCGCCAACCCTGGTGAATTCTTTCTCCTCCAGGACCCTGAGCAGGTGAACCTGGATGTTGGTGCTCATCTCGCCAATCTCATCCAGAAACAGGGTGCCCCGGTTAGCCACTTCAAACTTCCCCTTCTTTTGGGCGTAAGCCCCGGTAAAAGAGCCTTTCTCATGACCAAATAGCTCGCTTTCCAGCAGGCTCTCGGGCAGGGCAGCACAACTGACGGCAATAAAGGGCTTGCCCCGGCGATAGCTCTGGGAGTGGATAGCCCGTGCCACCAGCTCCTTCCCAGTGCCAGTATCGCCGGTAATCAATACCGTAGCATTGCTCTTGCTCACCACCTTAATTACCTCAATCACCCGCTGCATCTTTGGGCTTTTAGCGATGATATTCTCAAATCGGTAACGCTCCTCCAATCTCCGGTGCAGAGAAAGGTTCTCCTCGATTAGTTCCTGGTGCTCCACCAGTTTCTCAATCAGTAGCTCTACCCTTTCCGGGCAGAAGGGCTTCTCGATGTAGTCATAAGCACCTTCCCTCATGGCGGTAATAGCGGTGGGGATGCTACCATAGGCAGTGATGATAATCACCTCAATGCTGGGGGATATTTCCTTGGCCATCTTTAGCAGCTCAAGACCGTCCATTCCGGGCATCACCAAATCAGCAATAACGATTCTGGGCTCTTCTTTTTGGATAATCTCCAGAGCCTGGGGGCCATTCTCTGCGGTAAGTACCTCGTAGCCAACATCGCTCAGCCAATCACGAAGCGATTCACGGACGATGGCTTCATCATCAACTACAAGAATCTTAACCTTTTTCTTCATGGTGCAAGGGTAGATAGATAGTAAAAGTAGTACCCTCTCCCTCCTTACTTTGCACTTCTATTCTGCCGTGATGGCGCTGGATAATTCCATAAGCCACCGCCAAACCAAGGCCTACTCCTTTTCCCTTACCTTTGGTAGTAAAGAAGGGGGTAAAGAGTTTGCGCATATTCTCCTCAGAAATACCACAGCCGGTATCCTGAACCTCTATCTTGAGCTGACTATTATCGGCTGAGGTGTGCAGGGTTAGCCTGCCCCCGTCAGGCATTGCCTGAATGGCATTCAGGATAAGGTTGGTGCAGACTTGCTGAAGCTGGTCGAAATCAGCCATGACCTTGGGTGGGGAGGGGCTCAGGTCTTCTACTACCTGGATGCCCTGTGGCTCAGCCGAAAGAGCAGCAAGGTCAAGGGCTCGGTTGACGACATCGTTGAGGTTAACCTCCCTGAGGGTTGGGGGCGACTGTCGAGCAAAATCCAAAAGGTTTCGGATTAACCTGGTGCTACGGGTAAGTTCCGAGTCCATTTTCGATAGGTAGTCAAGGGCAATCTCTTTGGACATATTGTCACCGGCTATTTTTTTGCTCAGCAATTGAGTATAGACGAGGACGCCAGCCAGAGGATTATTAACCTCATGAGCAATAGAGGCTGCCATCTGACCCAGAGAGGCCAGCTTTTCTGCCTGGATTAGCTGTTCCTGGTTTTCTCTGAGGCGTTTATCATATTCGCTAAGCTCCTGGTGAGCTACCTTTAGGGCAGCATGAGCCTTTTTTTCTTTTTCCATCCGATCTATTAGCATCGCTGTCAACAAGCCGAGGAAAGCTGTAAACAGGACAAAGAGAAGTGGCCTAAGCAGTGGAGCAACGTATGGGCTACAGAGAAAAGGACGTGGCAACACAACACATAGGAAAAGAAACGAAGTAGTTAAAGCTCCCCAGCTCCTGAAAGCCACAGCGGCGTAGATTATGGGGAGCAAAAACAAAGTCCGATGTATGTCGTGAGGATAAGCACAGGTCAAGAAGCCTCCGAAGTGGGCTAAAGGAGTGTGTCCCGCATAGTAAACGAGCGTAAGAACTGCCATTAGAGCAGCGATTATCCAGAAATGAGGACTTCGCATACCTCTTGACCTCTGGTCCCCCGGTAGCCATTCAGTAATTTTTCTGGCACTGCTTTCCTTCCAGTGCTGCCATGTGCTCTTTGAGGTGAGTTCGTTGGTCATAATTTCCTCTGCTGAATTAAAGCTTGTTTTCTCCTCCACGCTGCAGGTATTTTTAGCTCCTTTCTCAGGTTGGCTACTGAGCGTCGGGAGATAGCCACGCCAAATTTCTCCCGCAGCTTTACCTTGATTGCCTCATCGGAGAGAAGTCCCTCCTCGGTTTCAAGGAGCTGCCTGAGCAGTTCCTTTCTGAACCTCTTCGGGTTGGGGAAAAAATGTTTAAGGGGGATTTCTTCGCCCCAGGGTGTGTCAATGCTTTTGCCCCTAATGGCACGACTTACCGAGCTGGGGGCTTGACCAATCTTTTGGGCTAGTTTCTTTTGGCTGAATGGTAGAAGAGCCCTCAAATCACCAGACTCCAGATAAAGTGCCTGCTGGTCAATAATATTTTGCAATATCTGAGTTAGTATGTCCTTACGGCTATTGATTAGTTCCAGCTTCCTGAATAGCTGCCTGGCTTCCTTGCTCTCAGCTTTGGTGAAGGCATCAGCCGCTTTCAACTCCTCGAATCTCTCATAATTGATGGAGTATCGACCTCGAGCGAAGGAAGCTGAAAAGTAGCCGATAATAAAGCCTTCTCCATCCTTCTCCACCGTGGCAACCTTGGAATAGTGAATCGCCTCTGAGCTGAGAGCAGAAGGGTTATAAAACTCGCTCGAGATGGAAAAATCATCGATAAGGCTATTGATTTTTTGAACTTCTGAAACTGCCATATCACATTCCCTAGCGATTTCTTCCGCGGTCATCCCCGATTCAAGGAATAGGAAATACTGCTTGAATTTCTCCAGCCCCAACCTCTGTATTTCACGAACGATATGCTCTTTATTCAGCAAAAGGGACTCAACATCGGGGGAGCCTTTATTGGCTATTATCTCTTCCTTAAGTTCATAGAAACCGGAGGAAATATCAGTTCTGGGAAATCCCTGGCGGCGGATTAGCTTTTCCTTCTGGTAAAGCCTTTGAAAAAGAGGATTCCTCTCTATCTCGGCAATGAGTCTTTGAAACTCATCCTCAGGCATCTCCAGCAGGTTAGCCTGCTCCATTCGGAGAACCTGGCTTAGTTCCTGTCGCATCTGCAGGGATTGTGTTTGTACCATTCGCAAAGTGGACATCTTATACCTCAATGGCAAAGACGATAATCTGTGACGGCTAGTTCAAAGCTCATACTAGTGCCCCCTCGATTTCAGCCATAAGCTGCTCTGTAGTAAAGTGCCTACCGATAATAGCGCCGCTGGGACAGGCGGCGACGCACACGCCACAGCCCTTGCAAAGGGCATCATTAATACGAGAGACCTTTTTCTCCTCATCGAAGGAAATAGCATTGTACGGACAGAGGTCAGAACATGTCTTGCACCCGGAACAGAGCTCCTCGTCAACCTCAGCTGTGATTGCCTCAATCTCTATTGAGCCGACGCTAATCATAGCCAGAGCCCGGGCAGCCGCCGCTGAAGCCTGAGCTACAGTCTGAGGAATATCCTTGGGTGATTGACAACAGCCCACCACAAAAATGCCATCGTTCATGGTAGCTACGGGGTCAAGCTTGGGATGCTTCTCCAGGAAGAAACCATCGGCGCTGCGGCTAACGGAGAACAGCCGGGCAACTTCTTCAGAATCTGCCCTGGGTTGAAGCGCGGTGCTCAATACCACCATATCAACCGGGACACGGCGCTGGCGACCGAGGAGAGTGTCCTCGCCGATGATGATAAGCTTACCCTCCTCCTCAGGGCTTTCGGCTAGATCGGTTACTTCGGCAGGGCGACCGCGGATAAATATTGTGCCTTCATCCAGAACGCGGTTGTAAAACTCTTCAAAGGCTTTACCCACACACCTGAGGTCAATATAGAATTCATAGACCTGAGTTCCAGGAACATGTTCCCTTATCAGGTGACCAAGCTTCATGGAGTACATACAGCATACCTGTGAGCAATACTCGTGGTACTTCTCATCCCGGCTGCCCACACAGTGGATAATGCCCACCGTCTTGGGATGGGAACCGTCCTTAAGTAGCACCTCGCCTGCGGTTGGTCCTGAAGCATTGACCATCCTCTCAAACTCAAGGGCAGTAATAACATTATCCAGGCGTCTGAAGCCATAATAGTGGAGCGGAGTTGGGTCAAAGGCATCATAGCCAGTAGCTACGATTATATTGCCAACCTCAATCTCTTCATATTTGTCTTCCATCTCATGATTGATTGCCCCGGCCTGGCAAGCCTTAATACACTCCAAGCACTCTGAGCAGACGCCACAATTCAAGCAGCGTTTGGCTTCCTCAATCGCCGTTTTTTCGTCAAAGCCAAGTTCAACTTCGGTAAAGGAACCATTTCTACTTAACGGGTCAAGAATCGGCATCGCTGCCCTCACCTTCTGTGGCACGCTCTCCTTTGAGACTTCCTTGACCCTGGTAATCTGCTTTGGTCTTCCCTGACGTAAATCGGTTCCACTTAAGTAGCGGTCGATACTTTCCGCGGCTTCCTTGCCAGCAGCAATAGCTCCGATGACATCGGCAGGACCACTAACTACATCACCACCAGCAAAGACACCAGAAATACTTGTTTCCAGTGTAACCGGGTCTAGAAAGATGCTCCCCAACTGGGTGTAGGCAAGTTCTTGGGGCAGTTCTGCTCTGTCTATCCCCTGCCCGATGGCAATAATCACATTATCAACGTTCATAGTAAATTCGGAGCCTTTCACCGGTACTGGTCGGCGTCGACCACCAGCATCAGGCTCGCCCAACTCCATGCGGATGCACTCTATACCGCTTAATCGGCCGTCTTCCCTCAGAACCCTGACCGGGGTTGCTAAGAAGTGGAGCTGCATCCCCTCCTGCTCTGCCTGATCAACCTCGCTAGCCGCAGCCGGCATTTCAGCTCGGGAACGACGATAGACAATGTTCACCTCCTTTGCCCCCAGGCGTTTGGCTACCCTAGCAGCATCAATAGCAGCATTACCACCGCCAATGACTGCCACCCGGTCACCTAAACTGACCCTCTCTCTAGAATTCACCTGCTCTAAGAAATCAAGGGCATGAATTACCCCGGCTGTATCCTCCCCGGGAATCCCCATTTTCGCGCTTGCACTGGCACCAGTGCCGAGGAAGACAGCCTCGTATCCCTGCTCAAAGAGCTGCGCCAGGTCTCTTACCGGGGTGTTTGTCTTGATCTCTACTCCAAGCTCTCTTATATAGTCAATCTCGTTATCCAACACCTTCTTCGGTAATCGGTATTCAGGGATACCGTAGCGCAACAAACCACCGCTCTGGGGGGCAGCCTCAAAAACGGTAACCAGGTATCCTTTCCTTATCAGGTCGTAGGCACAGGCTAAGCCCGCTGGACCAGAGCCAATAATAGCTACTTTGTCTTCCTTCGTCCTTTCAATCGGAGTTGCCTTTTCTCTCCCCACTTTGAGCTCATAGTCAGCCATGAAGCGCTTTAAAGAGCGGATAGACACCGGCTCATCAACCTTCCCCCGTTCGCACTCTAATTCACAGGGATGGGTGCAAATCCGTCCACAGACCCCAGCAAAGGGCATAGTTTGCCGCAGCACCTCAAGAGCCTCCTTGAACTTGCCCTGAGAAATAAGGGCTACATACCCCTGGGCATTGACTCCTGCAGGACAGGCAACTCGGCAGGGTGGGTAGCCCTGCTTATCGATAGCAAAAACGTTGGGCACAGCTTGAGGAAAAGGTCTATAAATTGCCTTCCTCTGACCCAATCCGAGGTCAAACTCGTTAGGTACTTCAACGGGACACACATTAGCACACTCGCCACAACCGGTGCACTTGTCAACATCCACATATCTAGCCTTCCTCTTTATCTTAGCCTTGAAGTTGCCCACATATCCTGAGACCTCTGCCACCTCACTATAGGACATCAGCTCAATATATAGATGAGAGCCCACCAGGCTCATCTTGGGGGTGAGGATACAAGCCGAGCAATCAAGGGTGGGGAAGGTCTTATCCAACTGAATCATGTGCCCGCCAATGCTTGGCTCCCTCTCTACCAGGTAGACCTTATGCCTAGAATCAGCAATCTCCAGAGCAGCTTGAATGCCAGCAATGCCCCCTCCCACCACCAGGGTATTGGGGTTGACCGGAACTTCCTTGGTCTCCAGGGGTTCCTGGTAGTAAACGCGCCTTACCGCGGCGCTTACCAGAGCCTTGGCTTTCTCAGTAGCCGCGTCACGGTCTTCAGTTACCCAGGAGCAATGCTCCCTGATATTAGCCATCTCGAAGAGGTAGGGGTTTAAGCCTGACTCCTGGCAAACCCGACGGTAGGTTCGCTCATGCAGCGTTGGGGAGCAGGCAGCCACCACTACCCGATTAATCCCCAGCTCTTTGATGTCCTGCCTGATAAGGTCTTGCCCCGGGTCAGAACACACATATATGTAGCAGCGAGCAATAGTCACAAAAGGCAATTCTCGAGCAAATTCGGTAACTGCTTCCACATCTACTGTGCCCGCAATATTAGTCCCACAGTGACAGATATAAACACCAATTCTGACTCTGTCCCCCATAGTTAAAAACTCCTTAAATTTGCCAATTCCCCTAGGCACTGCCTCTTCCATTTAGATATTTCGCCCTCCTCTAACAACTCGTTTCACCAGCCCAAAAGTTACAGAGGTTTTCTATTGCTTCGTTAAATCCTGGGACGCCACGTTACTTTCCATCCCAGAGGGACTGAACTTTGTTGCCCTGCCATGAAAGCATGCTGTCCTCTGGCCTCTTACAATGTCTGTTCAATTTTTTGGCGGCTCTTCCAGTAGATCCAATCCAGATACAGAGAGCACTTTCGATATCTTTCGTTGGTGCAGGGCGCAAAAGAATGAAGATCTGAAGAGGTAATAACCTTCTTGGGATTACCAGCCCGGCAATAGCAGCCGTCAGTCGATTCTTCGAAATATGGGCACTTGATTTCCGGTTTCATAATTGTCACCTCCTTTCAGGCATTAAGTCCTTTTTATCCGCTCACCTAGAGAGTTAAGGGAGTTATCAATGCCTCTACCGAAAGATTTCAGTTGTATAGGCTTGTTGTCCCCATATTTCTTGTAAACCCGGCACACTTGGCATATGCTAGTATCTGTGCCGGTCCATTTGTCACTATCCCAGTTCAGCTTGCAATATGTCCCCTCTATCTCCCAGCAGGGACAGGATGGGTTCTTTGTTGCTGGGCATTCATTCCTTATAGCTTCAGGGCAATGGCACATCTGCCAGCAGGGTGTTTTCCCCTGCCAAAAATCTCGAGGTAATTCCTCCTCCACCATTTCCCTCGTCTTTTTAAGTTCCAATTCCATCTCTTTTCTCCAATTACATTAAGCCATGTCTCCGCTCTCAGCACATCGGGGAGTGCCACCTTTCTGCCTCTGGAGAACCGCTGAAGAAATCACCCTATGAGACAGGCTTCCCACAATGGATGTTGAGGTTTTCCACACCAAGTGGTATATTTATTTTGAGAAGGAGAGGTGCCTTTTGGCTAAGATCAGGGTCGTGCTGGTTGAGGATCATGTGGTAGTCCGGCAGAGCCTGCGACAGTTCCTCAACCGGGCTAGTGATTTGGAGGTGGTTGGCGAGGCGGGTGATGGTGAGGAGGGGGTACGAGTGGCGACAGAACTTAAGCCTGATGTAATCATCATGGATATGGCTATGCCTAAAGTCAACGGCATCGAAGCGACAAGAAGAATTAAGAAGCTCTGCCCTAGTAGCGCCGTGCTCGCTCTCACCGCCTATGATTATGACCAGTATGTCTTTGCCCTGTTAGAGGCAGGCGCAGCTGGCTATTTGCTAAAAGATGTAAGCGGAAGCGAGCTTATGGATGCTATCCGAGCGGTGCATCGAGGGGACTCGGTGCTTCACCCTACAATTGCCCGCAAAGTATTAAAGCGATTTAAACAGCTTGCAGTTAAGCCCGGTAAGGAATACACCTCAGGTCTTCTCACTGAGAGGGAGATTGAGGTGCTCAAGAGAGCGGCCAAAGGCATGAGCAACAAGGATATTGCTAACGACCTCTTTGTTAGCGTGCGCACCATTGAGACCTCTCTGGGGAGCATCTTTAACAAACTTGGAGTCGCCTCACGCACTGAGGCGGTGGTATATGCCTTGAAAGAAGG
This sequence comes from Dehalococcoidia bacterium, assembly GCA_030615865.1. The sequence goes on along the minus strand of JAUWYK010000037.1, from coordinate 2,615 downwards.
CTGGTTCGCTTTGGATGACGTCGCCCCAGATTGAGGATTTCAATATGGCTTTAGTGGAAAGGACTACCCAGCTTAAAAGGGCGATGCAGAGTGTCCATTTCTGGCTTATCTTAGCCATATTGGTAGCTCTTTTTATCCTTCACTATACGGAGCAGCTAGGCATGGGCATATGTCCAATCTGCTATCTTGGATTTACTCGGCATACGTTAGCTCGGATCCTGTTCCTGGTGCCTATAATCTACGCCGGGTTTTCCCTCAGACTATGGGCGGGGTTGGCAACCGGCTTTGTAGCCTTACTCATTATGCTGCCTCGAGCCCTTTTTATATCTCCTAGCCTCCTAGATGCTCTACTTGAGTCAGTGGGCATCCTCCTCACTGGTATTCTGGCATGCTTTTGGTTTAACGCTCAACTGAAAAGGAAAGAGGAACGCCGGCAGGCAACAACCGAGCTAGAGACAGTGCAAGAAGAGCTTCAATCTCATATCAGGCTTTCACGCAGCAACGAGAAAAGGCTGGCTACCCTTAACGCCATCTCCACTATGCTCAGCCACTCTTTAGACTTAAAGCAGGTTCTCCGTAACGCTCTGGATATGGTCACAGAAGTGATGGAGGCGGAGGTTGCCTTGATATTTTCCTTGGACAAAGAGGCTCAAGAACTCAGGGTTTTGGCTTATGATGGTGTGTCCGATAAATTCGCCCGCGATGTAGACCAACTAAAACTTGGGGAAGGCTTTAACGGACGTGTAGCTCAGACTGGGGAACCACTGATAGTGGAAGATGCTTCCCACGACTCCAGACTCACCAGACAGGTGGTGAAGCAGGAGAAAATCGAAGCTGTGCTCACCGTCCCCATCAGGGCCAGGGGTTTGGTTGTGGGAACTGTTTGTGTGGCGAACCGGCGCCCTCGCCAATTCCTTACCGAGGAAGTGGATTTGCTCACCGCCATCGGAAGTCAGATCGGCATTACTATTGAGAATACCAAGTTCTACCAAGAGCAACAGCGGATGCAAGAGAACCTGCGCTTCTATGTTCAACAGATAACTAGGGCTCAAGAAGAGGAACGAAAGCGGATCGCCCGTGAGCTTCATGATGATACAACTCAAGCTCTTGTTGCTCTATCTCACCAAATAGAGGATTTCGCCAGCACTAGTCAGCAGCTGTCGGCGGAGGATATCGGGTTACTGAAAAGCTGGCGTGGGCATCTTGGAGACGCTTTACAAAGGCTTCGCTACTTTAGCCGAGATCTGCGCCCATCTATAGTGGATGACTTGGGTTTGGTCCCAGCCCTGGAGTGGCTAACTGATGATTTAGAGAAACAATCTGGGATAAAGGTAAATTTAAGGGTAGTGGGTACCCAGCAGCGCTTGAGCGCAGAGGTAGAGCTATTACTTTTCCGCATTATTCAAGAAGCAATCAGTAATGCCAGACGACATGCCGAGGCATCAGAAATTGAGGTCAGCATAGAATTTGATGAAGGTAAAATAGTAGCCACCGTTAGGGATAATGGCAAAGGGTTCGAATTGCCTAGAACATTGGGAGAGCTATCTCGGAAGGGGAAACTCGGGCTTATTGGAGCGGAGGAGCGAGCCCGATTGCTAGGCGGTAGTTTGACAGTGCAATCTGAGCCAGGCAAAGGTACCACTGTGGTCGTTGAGGTACCGGTATAACTACTGAATGGCTGACAGATAAAAACCCTGCCACGTATTTTGCCCCAGCTTTATGCTGGTGTTTCTATGGCAGCAAACGGGGAAGAGACCTGAGTGGTCTAAGATTACACACTCCGTCATTATGTGTAAATAGGTAACGAGACAAGCTTCTGTTAACTCTAGACTGAGTTTGTACGACTATTAGGCTATTGACACCAACAAAGGAATGGTTTATCGTTCATAATCAAAAGAGGGAGGTTGATAAGTGCAAGCATACTGTTTCAAGTGCCGAACCAAGAGAGAAATGAAGGATGCTAAGGCGATAATCATGAAGAATGGAAAGCCAGCGGCTCAGGGCGTCTGCCCGGTATGTGGGACTAAGATGTTTAGGATTGGCAAGAGTTAAAACTCCTATTAGGAATTACAAAAAGGCTGGATATTCCTCACATATAAATATCCAGCCTTTCTGTTTGCCCATTACACATTGTGGACTACTGTGCAATCGAGTTTTATAGAAAAATGATAAAATTATCTACGGATACAGTAGTAGAAATGGGGTGGATCTGTCTATGATTATCAGAGAAATTTACGCAAGAAGCATTTTGTCCAAATCAAAAGTTTTTGACTATGTGATCAATCCCTACATTGGTTGTCAGCACGGTTGTACCTATTGCTATGCTCGCTTTATGAAGAGGTTCACAGGACATAAGGAACCGTGGGGTGAATTTGTTGACGTTAAGATTAATGCCCCGGATCTACTGCAGCGCGAGATAGATAAGATGCCGCCCGGTAGAGTGTGGGTAAGTGGAGTGTGCGATCCCTATCAACCGCTGGAGAGAACATACGAACTGACAAAAAAGTGCCTTGAAATATTGGTCCGACATGATTGGCCGATAACTGTCCAGACGAAATCTGCACTTGTGTTACGTGATGTGAAACTGTTTAAAGGAGCCAACAAGATTGAAGTTG
>JAUWYK010000047.1 GCA_030615865.1 Dehalococcoidia bacterium | reverse complement strand
CTCCAAATCCTCCAGCGTGTGTATTGGCGTATCAGCAGTAGATATGGCACTGGGGGTGGAAGTACTCATCCAGAGCACTACCACATCATCCCATTCCGCAGGCTTGAATTCTTCAACGAAATCATTGCAAACATGACCACTCACCCAGGCACTGGCATAGCCGATAGGCAAACCGACAGCTTCGGTAACAGGCATGCGACCCGGGGTGTAGTAAACATGGGAGAAGCCTATATCGGCAATTCCAGTGACTACACCGTCAAACATCGCCTCAGCTGTAAGCAAGGAGCCGCCAGCAAAGTAATCAACCTGCACCAGACCATCGGTGCGCTTCTCTAGTTCGAGACAAAATTCTTCTAAAAGTACAGAATGACTTGCCGGGGCAGGAATGTAATTAGCGAATTTTAGCTCTATCGGATACGTTACATCCCCATTCCCATTCCCATTAACATCCCCATTCTCGTCTGCTTCGCAGGCAGTCAACAAAGGAAATGCCAACAGGGTAAATGCTAAGAAGATAAACAATATTTTCTTTTTCACTTGAATTCCTCCTTAGTTGATAAGGCTTTACTATACGAGATATTAAGTGTTACCTCATCTATCCACCTCCTTTGTGCTTTTTAGCCTCTAGATTCACTCTTCCCTGTCTAAACGCAGGAGGGCTTAATATTAGCCCAGTTCTCGACGGGTCTTACTTTAGCACTGCTTCTCAGCTATTGTCAATGCTTTTGTCACTCTAGGTTGCGTTCAAAAGTTGGTTATGTCAACCCCTAGAAATAACTTGCTGTGCTACTCCTTCCTTGCCAAGTGGTTGTGGTCGTCCTATCTTAAATACAATTTGCCGAATTGTTGAGTATTCTCAGGGCGACCTCATGGTTTTTCGTGATCCATCCTATGCGGGTCAAAGGAATGTTGCAGCGGGATTGATAGCGATAACCATTGATGCTAATATGTTGATGCGAAGTTTGACAAGCAAGGGCAGTTTCCACGGGTTTGTCTATTATAGTTCCATATGAAAGAGATTATTAATGCAGAGGGCATCTGGGATGATTCCGTTATTTAAGCATTATCCGCTGCTAGGAGATTATTGGCCAGCATGAAACTGGCTTGATGGTACATTAAGGGTTAAAAGGAGGGCTGAATGAAAGAGGTAGAGAAATACTGGAACCCCGTACTTGAAGCCCTACCCCTTGAGAAGCTTGAGGGGCTGCAGCTAAATAAGTTTCAGAGCATATTTAACTGGGCATATGAGCACTCTAAGTTTTATCACAAGCTATACAGTGATGCTGGCATAGAGCCTGGCGACATCAGGACATTTGAGGATATAAGAAAGGTGCCTCAAGTAGAGAAATCAATGATGCGGACTATCCAGGGAAGAGACCCATACCCTTATGGGGATATGTTGTGTGTGCCCCTGGAGAGGGTTACTGAATATCATCAGACCAGCGGCACAACCGGGCAGCCGGTATATCAACCCGATACCTGGCAGGATTGGGAGTGGTGGGCTGAAGCTTGGGCTTATATATTATATGCTCAAGGCTACCGAGACTATGACCGGGCCTTTTTACCCTTTGGTTACAACATCTTCATCGCCTTCTGGGGTGCCCACTATGGGGCTGAGAAGCTAGGCTGTGAGGTAATCCCTGGCGGTGTATTAAATACTGAGGCGAGAATACTAAAAATGCAGGAGCTAAGAGCCACTGCTATGATGGCAACTCCGACATATGTGCTAGGCATGGCCGATGTAGCAAAAAGAAAGTTAGGTATAGACCCAGCCAAAGACTTACAAATAAGAAGGATAACTGTTTCTGGTGAGCCCGGGGGCAGCATCCCGGCAACTAAGGAAAGAATGGAAGAGGGGTGGGGAGCCAAGGTCTATGACCATGTTGGCGCTACTGAGATAGGTGCCTGGAGCTATGAATGTACCTACCAGTCTGGTTTGCATGTTAACGAGGCTTTGTTCTTGGTTGAGATAGAGGATGTTGATAGTGGTGAGATCATTACTGAACCTGAGAAGAGAGGCAAGATGGTCATAACTGCCCTTGACCGTATGGCTCAACCATGCATCAGATTTGATTCGAAAGATATAATCCAGTGGGGTCCCGATGAATGTGAGTGTGGACGAACGTTTAGACTGCTGAAAGGCGGTGTTATCGGCCGAGCTGATGACATTACCAAGGTAAAGGGGGTATTGCTAGCGCCAACTTCAATTGAGGAAGTAATCAGGAGCATCCCAGAGCTAAGCGATGAGTATGAAGTGCTGGTGACCAAAAAAGGCGACCTTGATGACATTACGTTGAAGGTGGAACTAATCCCGGGACAGCAGAATAGTAATATTGAAACAATCCGTGCTAAGTTAATTGACCAGCTTAGGATAAAGACCAACTTGGGATATAACTTAGAGTTTCATGAATATGGCACCTTACCGAGGTATGATGTTAAGGCTAAGAGGTTCAAGGACTTAAGACATAAGGAGTGACAAAATGGTAGAGGGTTACCATGTAAAAGAAATGCCGGAAAAGGTCCAGACGATTAAAGAGGCAGCAATACCACTTTCGTAACAATAATTATGGGCAATTCGCCATCTTGACAAACCTTAAAACGCAATATACTATGAGGCAAAGATGGTTCTTAGGAACAGAATTTTAGAAGATGTCAGCTTCTTGATATACCAACCATAAAAAGAGGCTGAAAGGCCCTAAACTTGAAGTTAGAAATGTGGCTTTTCAAAATTAAACAGCCTCGTAGCCGAAGGGTAGCAGATTTCCAGGGATGGTGGGCAATATGCCGGAGACAATCGATAGTCGGTGATTAGTCTTCGGGCAGAAAAAGGTTTTTGGACAGTCTGATTAACCATTTTATTCCCTAATCTTTGCAAGGATATGATTATGCCATTGGAAGGATTTCCTGGATATCAAAAAGAAGACGTCGAGAAATACAATAAATTTAGATGGTGGCTCGGCATTACCCTTGGCGATATGTTAGATAAAGCCACTGATTTGTATCCCAATAAAGAAGCCTTAGTTGATGATAGAAGCCGGTTAACCTATTGCCAACTCAGGGACAGGGTAGATAGACTGGCTATCGCTTTAATCAAGCTCGGCATTAAGAAACAGGACCGAGTTTTGTTGCAGCTTCCAAATTGGAGCGAGTTTGTTTACTCATATTTCGCCCTCCAAAAAATCGGGGCGATTGTCGTTCTATTAATTCCAAGGCATTCGCAAACGGAGATTAACCACCTTTGCCGTCTAACAGGAGCAACAGCTTGGATATTGCCAGAGCAGTATCGCAAGATTAACTACATGCCCATTATAGATGACGTTTTACCGGCAAATCCAGAACTGAAACACATTATTTTGGTCAGAAGAAAAGAAAGTGATCGGTTCACCAGCTTGGAAGAGCTGATACAGAATGCTAAGCTGAGCGAGGATAGCATTCGTGAACTTGCTGATAGAAGACCTGAGCCAGTGGAAGTAGCGCATATGGGACCTACTGGTGGGACTACGGGTTTGCCCAAGGTAGTTCCACGCACACATAACGACCTTATTTGTAATGTTGAATATAAGGCTAGGGCTTGGGAATTGAAGGATAGCGACATATGTCTAGCCATAACTCCTGCCGGACATGATATGACATTTACTATTGCCATTTGTGGCACTATTTTCACCTTCGGCAAATTAGTTCTATTAGATTCTACTCTGCCAGGAGACTTCTGTGGGGCAGTTCAAAGAGAGAAGGGAACTTGTTCGGTGATGGCTCCCGCTTTAGCGATGAGGGTCGTTAATTTTGAGGGCTTGCAAGACTATGATATGAGTTCTCTATCAAAAGCGTATGTTGGAGGGGCAGCTAGTCCGCCCGATCTGATCCGGAGCGGCTATGAAAAGGTCGGCTACAAACACATTAACGGATTTGGGGGAACTGAAGGCCACAGTTGCATGACGAGATTGGATTATGACCTGGATGCTCTGTGCAATGCTGCCGCAAGACCAAGTTGCCCTTATGCTGAATATAAAATCATTGACCAAGATGAAACAGAGCTGCCACTAAATACAGAGGGAGAACTGGTAGCCAAGGGCCCAGACGTGTTTGCCGGTTATTTTAAGTCTCCTGAGGAAAATAGAAAAGCCTTTACTAAAGACGGATTCTTCAAAACTGGCGATTTGGCAACAATGGACGATTCAGTGAAAATCAAGATAACCGGCAGGATCAAGGACATCATTCTCCGAGGTGGTGAAAATATCAGTCCTGCTGAAATTGAGGAGTTGATTATTGCCCACACAGGCGTTAAGGCCGTTTCCGTAATCGGCATGCCCGATAAAGAATTAGGGGAAAGGATATGCGCTTACATCCAGCCGGTTCACGGAGTGAAGCTTGACCCTGAAGATATCATCTCATTTCTAAAAAGTAAAGGGGCTTCCGTGCTTCAGCTACCGGAGAGAGTTGAATTCATTGATGCCATCCCGTTAACGAAGGTAGGCAAAGCGGATAAAAAGGCCCTGCGGGAAGATATTAAAAAGCGCCTCGGGATTGCTTAAAGGCTTATAACAGAATATTAAATCAGTTTAGTAGAGAAAGAGGGAAGAGATAGATATGGTCGGTATCAAATCTTACGGGGCTTATATCCCATTTTACAGGTTAAGCCAAGATGAGGATTTTCTTAAATTTCTTTAACTGCAACTGCTGAATTTTTTCGCGCGGTAATGTTTCTAGGACCGGATTCCAGTATTGCTCTTCCGGTTTCATTAATACCTCCTAAACTGAAGCTACTTATTTTACCCGCTCAAAGGCATAATATACCCTATCGCGTACCTCGGTTTCCCTCTTAATCTCTATAGGATGTGACGGAACTTCAAAGACCACAAGCTTGACTTCGTCACCCTCCTTTAGCTCGCCCTCAGCGCAATTGATGATGCGAACCAGCAGGTGTTTTATCGGGCTATCCTTGCCAAAGCTGAGCCAGGCCATGATTAGCGGCAGAGGAAAACCAATGGGAGCACCGGCTTGAGTCTCGGTGAAGGTAACCACCTTGGCTCTCTGGGGGAGGTCTACCCACTCCAGTTCCTCAGACCAGCACTTGGTGCATATAACAGCCGGTGGAAAGGCGATATGCCCGCACTTCTGGCACTTGGTCGTGGTAAACCTTCCCTCTCTGAGGTTATCATAAAACTGATAGAGCCGATTAAATTCCGGGCATTCCAGCGGCCACATATCCATTTCCGTAATATATCTGCCATCCAGAGCTGGAGTCCCTACTATTCTTGCCTCTTGTAAATCTGCCATCTTCTTTCTCCTTATCCTAATTATAGTTTATTCAACCGACTCCGTCCCGTAGATTACCACCGTGTGCTGGGCACAGGCACCGCTTAGATTATGCGCCAGGGCAAACTTGGGATTTTTCGCCTGGTTTATAGCCCTCCCTTGAAGTTGTTTGCAAAGCTCAAGGGACTGGCGGGCGCCGGAGGCACCGAAGGGGTGTCCGCAGCTGATAAGGCCACCATCGGTATTTATGGGACGTTCACCACCAAGATTGAGGGCACCTGAGGCTACATAAGCACCGCCTTCTCCCTTCTTGCAGAAACCAAGCTCCTCCATCTCTATAATCTCGGATATGGTGAAGCAGTCATGGACCTGAGCCACATCTATATCCTTGGGACTGACCTGGGCATTCTTGTAGGCTACCTCAGCCGCTCGCTTTAAGTGAGGCCACTCGGCAAGGGTTTCACCCGGCCAACCCGCCGACATGCTATGGGTGGCGTGCTGCGCCGTGCCACGAATGTAGGCCAGCGGCCGGTCAGACAGGTCCTTGGCTCTCTCCTCCGAGGCAATGATAACCGCTGAGGCGCCATCGGATAGAGGGCAGCAGTCATAAAGACCGAAGGGGTCAGCGATTAGCCTGGCGTCTAGCGCCGTTTCCAGGTCAAGCGTCCTCGGGTAAAAGTGCGCCTTGGGATTGGTCGAGCCATAATTGTAATTGGCTACGGAAACACGTGCCATTTGCTCCTTAGTTGTCCCGTAGCGCTTCATGTGCATTTTGGCAATCATAGCAAAAAACGGTGGGGGTATGCCTAACCCCATAGCGGAGTCCCAGTCATGGTCATTGACCGCCAATTCTGTATAGTTTGTTTCCCATCTCTGGGGCAGATAACTCTTCTCAGCGCCTGTCACCAGAACTACCTCAGAAATACCACTTTCTACCAACCCCTTGGCCAGAATAATCCCCGTGTTGGAGCCAGCGCACAGGGTATCCAGCCTAGTACAAATTGAGGTCGGTTTTAATCCCAATCTGTGAGCTATAAGAGGCGCTGTGTTAAGGGCGTTGGAATGCCTCCCCACTTTTGTGGAACAAAAGAGGAGCCCATCGATGTCTCTGGGCTTCAGTGCCGGAATGTCATCAGAGCAGGCTTTGGTTGCCTCCTGAACCATATCGAACAATGTTGCCTGTCTTACGCCAAATTTGCTCACTCCTCCGCCAACAATTACCGCGTTCTTCTTCTCCATCTAATACCTCCTTTTTCGGTTTAAGCTGCGTGCCTTCGCAGGCGACTATGCTTATTATCAGCTTAACTATGTCTGCCCAACTCGTGTCTTCAAATAATAGTCTCCGCTGCTATCAAGATTACTAGGCTCACACAGGTTCTGTCAAACAATCCATCTTGTTGACCCATAATCTGGCATCGACAGCCGGGCAAATGTTGCTGCCATGGGGATCTTTGGCAACGAGCTTGGATGAAGATGTAAACTATTTTTAGAAGAGGTAGACTACAATATCGCCCACATTTGTCCCTGTGTCACCGGTGATTATCAACGAGTTGCCGATGCTGCCCAGTAAAGTGTTACTATCGTATCTTTCAATATAGGATTTTACATCTAGCCCCTTAGCTAGGGCAATATCAAGTGAGGTTTGGTCAACTATAGCCCCGGCTACATCAGGCAAAAAATCCGAGCCATCAGTGCCGACGCTGGCCACTATCCACTGGCCGAGGTACTGCGCCATTGTCAGTATTGATACCGCCGCGTAATGCTGGTTTCTGCCTCCCTTACCGGCACCGATAGGCAACCTAACAGTTGTCTCACCACCAATCAGCAGGACGTCATATCCAGCATATCTGTGCTCTATCACCTCTTTGGCTCTAGACCGGGCAACCGCCGTGGTATCACCCGTTTGCTGGCTGGTTATGATATAAGGAGTAAATCCGAGCCTCGAGGCTTTAGTTGACATTGCGTCTAAAGCTAGCCCGTTGTCACCGATTATGTAGTTATAACAGTTGTTTAACCTCTTGGGAGTCTCTGTTATCTCACCCTGGCATCCTCTTCCTAGGAAGTCAATTACACTTCTTGGTGCCTTGCTTAGAAGATGATATTGTTTTAATACATCATAGGCATTGGAAAATGTGGATGGGTCGGGGAAGGTGGGACCGGAGGCAATAGTAGCCAGGTCATTACCGATAATATCAGATAGTATCAAGGAAATAACCTTTGCCGGAGCGTAAAACTCGCCCAGCTGGCCACCCTTGACTTGGGACAAGTGCTTTCTCACTATATTAATTTCATCTATTTCTGCCCCAGAGCCTATGAGCAGTTCTGTGATTTTCTGCTTATCCCTTAGACTTACTTCATCCACAGGGTAGGGCATGAGAGAGGAGCCTCCGCCTGAGACTAGACATATGACCAAATCATTTTCGCCTATTGAATATCGACTTTTAAGAGCGAGCATATCGCCAACACCGCTAACACCCCGCTGGTCTGGAATTGGATGACCGGCAATTATGACTTTGATTTTTCGTGTCTTGAAATGTCCACCCTTGCCATTGACCACGCCATCAGTTATGTTTTTCACGCCGATTATGTTTTCCAGAACCTCCGCCATAAGTCCGCTTGCCTTCCCGCCCCCGATAACGAATATCCGGCCGGTTGTAGCTATACGAAAGACATCGCTGTTTATCTTAATAGTTCGGCGGGCGGCATCATAGCTAACTGCCTTCCTCATGATATCTGGCGGAAGGACTCGCCTAATACCAGCTTCAATTATCTGTAAAACTCGGTTTCTCAGCTCAGTCGTAGCCAGGTTATGGCGGTTTTTAATAATCATTGTTTTCACTGTAATTCAATGTCCACTCAATATAATACACTAACACTTGGCGTCATGAAACCTAGTTAGGCTTAGGTCTTGACGCTAGCTATGGATACCCTTACAATTTGCGCAGTGTTAGGAGCAGGGCAGAAAGCCCAAGAGAAAGGAGACCAGCTTACTGTTATGGCAGAGGAAACTTGGAGGAATTATAAAGAAAAGAAACATTCTAATCCGTCACCATTAAAAGGCATCAGGGTACTCGAGGTGTGCACTCTGCTATTGGGTCCTGCCGGGCCGGGTTTTTTGGCCGAGATGGGTGCTGAAGTCATCAAGTGCGAGTTCCCACCTATGGGCGATACCTGTCGCGACCTGACCCCCTTCGGCTATCTGTTCAAGGAGCAGGGGCCGGCATTTACCCATATGAACACCAATAAATACTGGCTAGGCTTGGATCTACACAAAGCCGAAGCGCAGGAAGTATTTCGAGAGCTCGCCGCTAAGTCTGACGTCATTGAAAACAACCTGAGGCCGGGAGTGATGGAAGGCTGGAATATTGGCTACCGACAAATCAAAGAAATTAACCCGCGCATTATCTACCTCGCCAAGAACGGCTTTGGCCAGTGGGGACAATATGCCAGGGAGAACAGACCTTCCAACGATGGTGCTTCGCAGGGATTTTCCGGATACGCCTGGCTTTCCAGTTTCCCCGGCCGGCCACCCCTTAAGAGCCGTCTGTATATTTGCGATAACTACGGGGCATTGATGGGTGAATTGGCGGTATTGGCTGCTCTCCACTATCGGGAGAGGACGGGGAAGGGACAGTTCATTGAACTATCGCAGAGTGAAGCTATTATGCGGGCAATGTCCTGGGTCTGGCCCTACCAGCAGATTACAGGTAAGGTGGCTATGCCCGCCGGGAACAGGGACGTATCCATATGTCCCGCCGATACCTTCCGTTGTGCCGATGATGCCTTTGTTGCCATAGCCGCCCCAGCTCCAGAGGAATTCAGGGGGTTGTGCACTGCTATGGGCAGGCCAGAACTGGCTGACGACCCTAGATTTGCAGACCACCTAACTCGGTTGCAGAAGGATAATGCCACTGAAATTGTCAACATTATCGCTGATTGGGCGGGAACCAAAACCCCCGAAGAGATTGAGCAGCTGGCAGAAAAGCACGGCTTCGCCGCCTCTCACGTCTACACCACCAAGGATGTCGTGGAAGACGAGCACTTCGGAGAGCGAGGCTTTATGACTGAGGTTAATGACCCTCTCCTCGGTCAATACCTCGATCACGAGTTTCCGGTGTCGATGTCCAAGACCCCACCAAAGGTTAGGTGGTCGTGTCGGCCGGTAGGTTTTGACAATGAATATGTACTACAATATGCTCTAGGCAAGAGTGAAGAGGAGATCAAGCAGTTGTATAAGTGTGGTGCTCTGGGTAAATGGGCTGACGCGCCAGCACGCCGACCTCCACCTGGCTGGGATGGTAAGGCGGGGCTTCTCTCTGCCAGAGACCGTGAAGGAGAAAAGTAAAGGCAATGAAGATAGAACAACCCTGGACAGATTGGATAAAGGAAAGGGATAATCCCCGGATTGCGCATACCAAGCCTGAGGCCCTGGATGATATAATCGTGTTGGACTTGAGCTATAAGAGTTTCGCCGGATGCTATTGTTCTTCGATGTTAGCTGAATTTGGGGCTGAGGTTTTGAGGATTGAACCCCCGGAGGGCGATTTCATCAGAACCTGCACCCCTTACGGTATGCTTTATAAGGGTGAAGGTCTTAACTATTTGACCGAGGGCAGAAATAAATTTCACATCACCCTGAACCTTAAAGAGCCAGAGGGCAGGGAGATACTCAAAGGTTTGGCAAAGCAGGCTGATGTACTTATAGAGACATACAAACCCGGCGTCATGGATGAGTGGGGTATCGGCTATGAACACTTAAAGAAGGGCAATCCCAGGTTGATATTCGCTTCTATAACCGCCCGTGGGCAGTTTGGTCCCCTGAGCCGGAGCCGGATGCCAGACTACGATAATATAGCTCAGGCCAGGTCAGGAGTACAGTCGGCTACAGGAGAGGTTATGCCTGAGGGCAAGAGTTACGATGAATGTCCCTGGGCAGTTCCCACCAAGGCTGGCCCCTGGATAGGTTGGGTCCAACCGGGAACATTTATGGCAGTTGGTATTCTAGCTGCTCTGTATTGGAGGGGGATAACTGGAGAAGGTCAGGCGCTGGATGTGGCTACGGCTGAGGCTTACGCCCGCTTTGATGACTACGCTGCGTTGTGGTATCAGGGAACGGGAGTTATTAACGAGCGCTTTGGCAACCTGGATACTGCCGGCTGGCTGTACTGTTTCGCCCCAACCAAAGATGGCGTCGTTTTTCTGGGCGGCTTGAGGCTGGAGATGTGGCAGGCGTTTGCCGATATGGTGGGAAAATGGGATGAGTGGGGAGCTGCCAATTGGACGACGCTGAGAACTTTTATGAAAAAAGAAGAGCAATTAAAATGGGCGCCGCTGGTCTTTGCTGAGACACGCAAATACACCAACGACGAACTGGTAAGCATGTCAATAGAGTATGCAAAAAAAGGTCGTCTAGCTCCCATTACCCCGGTGGTGGCACCAGTCTGTTCTCCCCAGGAGACGATGGAAGATAGCAACTGGTTAGATAGGGAGATTTTTACTCCGCTTAAAGACCCTGTTTATGGAGAGCTGGTTGTCGCTCAGGCGCAACATAAAATGACAGAAACGCCCATAAGGACAAAGTGGGTATGCCGACCAGTGGGCTACGATAATGAGCGCATCTACCTTAAATATATGGAGCTTGGACCTTCCAAGCTAAACAAGTTAAAAAAGGCTAGCATAATCTAAGTGCTAGATACAATACAAGGTCGAGGTAAATAGAGTGAATTTTGGATTTACTGTGGAGCAGGAGGAATTTCGACAGGAGATTCGCGCTTTTCTGGATGCAGAATTGCCACCGGACTGGGTGGGTTATGTGGCGCCTACAACCGGCGACCATATAGGCAGTACCAGGGATGGCTGGCAGGTATTCAAGGATATAGCGCATAAACTGGGGGATAAGGGGTGGCTATCTTTGTTCTGGCCTGAGGAATATGGGGGGCAATCTCGGTCGTATGTGGATTACCTTATCTTCTCTGAGGAGATAGCCCGTCGTGGGTCGCCCGGGTATAACCCCGTTGCCGTGAAAATGCTAGCCCCTACCCTTATTGACTATGGCACTGAGGAACAGAGGGAGAGGCATCTCAAGCCAATTGCTAAGGGGCAGGAGTTCTGGTGCGAGGGCTTTAGTGAACCCGAGGCCGGGTCTGACATGGCTTCCCTCCAAACGAAGGCTATAAAAGACAACAATCACTTCATTATAAACGGACAGAAGACCTGGAGTACCTTTGCCGATTATTCGGATTGGTGCTGTCTGCTGGCTAGGTCAGACCCTCATTCCAAGGGGTCCAAAGGTCTTAGCTTTTTCCTGGTTGACTTGTCCACTCCTGGCGTTACCCTCGAACCGATAGAGAATATGGCCGGAGAACTTCATTTCAGCCAGATATTCTTTGAGGAGGTAAGGGTGCCAGAGGAAAACCTTGTCGGGCGAGAGAATGAAGGCTGGCAGGTAGCACAGGCACTGCTGGGCTATGAGCGGACTTCTATTGAGTTTGTGGCTATGGTGCAAACCATGATTGAGAGACTGGCAAAATATATAGAGGCTACCCCTGGAAGGCAGGCGATGCACAGGGACCTGCTGGCCAGATTGGCAATAGATGCCGAGATAGGGCGCTTGATTAACTATCGAGTGGCTTGGCTGCATGATAAAGGAATTAACACCGCCTGGCATGCGGCTATGGCGAAGCTATATAGCACCGACCTGTTTAAGCATGCCGCCAGCGTGGCTATGCAGTTACTGGGATTGTACGGCCAGCTTGACAAGCGGGAGGATATAGCCCCTTTGCGGGGGTGGATTGAACACTTTTATCTGGTGTCCTTTGGCGCCACTATTGCCGCCGGGACCTCAGAGATTCAAAAAAACATAATTGCCCTGAAAGGGCTGGGGTTACCCAGAGGATAAGCATGGAATCAACCAATTTGGTCGTTCTCATCAGGGGTGGTGGGGAGGTAGCCAGTGGGGTAGCCCATAAGTTAACCCGTGCCCACTTCCAGGTTTTTATGACTGAGACTTCTCACCCCCTGGCAGTCAGCCGGGGAGTCGCCTTTTGTGAAGCGATATATGATGGAGAAAAGGAAGTTGAGGGAATAATAGCCAGGCGGGTTGAATCGGCTGACCAGATTGCCGAGGTATGGCGTGAAAACAAGCTGCCTATTATAGTTGACCCCGAGGCGTTGGCAAAGGAAACCCTTAACCCTCAGGTATTGGTTGACGCTATAATGGCTAAAAGGAACCTGGGAACAAAGATTACCGATGCTCCCTTGGTAATCGGGCTTGGTCCCGGCTTCCAGGCGGGAAAAGATGTTCATATGGTGGTGGAGACCAACAATAGCGAGAGCCTGGGCAAGGTAATCCTTGAAGGGAAAGCGGAAGAGGATAGCGGCATCCCCATCGCTATTGGCGGCTTGACCTTTAACCGGGTGCTGCATTCACCCAGAGATGGCCTGTTCCAGACCGATAAAGGGATAGGAGACCTGGTTGCTGCTGGCGAGGTGGTAGCTTCGGTAGCTGAACAGCCAGTCAAGGCAGAGATAGATGGTGTGGTTCGAGCTTTGCTGAGGAGCGGGATAAAGGTGGGGAAGGGGACAAAACTGGGCGAAATAGACCCATCAGGGAATAAAGAGGTCTGTTATACTATTAGATCCAGGGTAAGGGCGATTGCCGGCGGAGTTTCAGAGGCGATACTGATGCGCTACAATGTTTAGTGGGGTGTAAGATGACTGATATTTACCAGGAAATCGTCAGGATTAAAGAAGGGGGTGAAGAGGCAGCGCTGGTCACTATAGTCTCAGCTACTGGCTCCACGCCCAGGGAGGAAGGAACCAAGATGCTGGTTAGGGCTGACGGTAGCATTCTTGACACCATAGGTGGCGGTAGCCTGGAAGCCCAGGTAATTAAGGAAGCAGTTGAAGTAATCAAGCAAGGCAAGCCAAAGCGACTCCATATGAGCTTAACCGCCAAGGAAGCGGAGGTGGCGGGGATGGTCTGCGGTGGAGAGCTAGAGGTGTTTATTGAGCCTATTCTGACCCCGCCCACCCTATACCTCTTTGGTGGCGGTCATGTTTCGCTACCTCTAGCTAAGATGGGCAAACTTCTTGGCTTCAAAATTGCTGTTATTGACGACCGGGCTGAATTTGCCAGCTCTGATAGATTTCCTGAAGCCGACACAGTGCTGGCAGGGGACTTCACCAGCTCATTTCCCAAGCTGAAAATAGACAAGTCAAGCTACATTGTGATTGTTACCCGGGGCCATCAGCACGACGAGCTGGTGCTGGAGTGGGCGGTGGGCACCCCGGCTAAATATATCGGCATGATAGGCAGCAAAACCAAGGTTAAGACTATATTCTCCCACCTACTGGCTAAAGGGATATCCAAGGAGCAACTGGGTAGAGTCCATGCCCCCATTGGCTTGAAAATAGAGGCTCAAACTCCAGAAGAGATAGCCGTCAGCATCCTGGCTGAGATAATAAAGGTTCGCCGCTCTCCTTAGCCTCACCCTCCGGAAATTATCACCGCAGTATGAATCTCATCCCCGTCTTTAACCGGCTTGGTTAACTCCTCTGGATAAGCACTCTCCCCATTGACGTAGATATCAACGAGGCGGTTCACTGTGCCATCCTTTTCAAACAGCCGGTCTCTAACCTCAGGGAATTGGGCAGCCAACTGCTCAAGGCACTGACCAACGGTGCTCCCATTAACCTCGACTACCGTTTGGTCATTGGTAAGATGGGAAAAGAAGGGATGAATGTTTATCTTAACGCTCAACTGTTATCCTTACTCCTCAAATCGCCACAGTGCTCGCAATTTGGGTCTCTCTTAACCCTAAACTCAGTGAATTTCATATTCAGCCCGTCGTAGACTAACAGCCTATTGGTCAGCAGCCCCCCGATGCCCACGATGTACTTTATTGCCTCTGTTGCCTGGATGCAGCCGATGACTCCTGGTGTAACCCCGATCACCGGGAATTTCCCTTCAACAATAGCCCCGCGGTAAAGGCATCTCAGACAGGCTGTTTCACCCGGGATTATAGTCATTGCCCTTCCCTCGAAGCCGTGAACTGCCCCGTGAAAGAAGGGTATATTCCTCTCTATAGCCACCTTATTTAGCAAGTATCTGGCGGGCAGGTTATCCATGGCATCAACTATTAAGTCAAAGCCAGCCACAAGCTGAGAAATATTGGCTTCGGTTATCATTTCCTCTATAGCTTCTACTCTCACCCTCGGATTTAGCTTCTTGAGCTTCTTAGCAGCCGAATCAACCTTCTTCGTGCCTATGTCCTCGTCCCAGTGCAGGACTTGCCGGTTCAGATTACTAAGCTCCACCTTATCATGGTCAACTACCCGTATCACCCCTACCCCAGCCGCCGCTAGGTATGTGGTTGTTACCGAGCCAAGCCCGCCAGCACCGGCAATAAAGACCTTTGCCCGTTTAAGCTTGGCTTGCCCCTCCTCCCCAAATCCCTTAATCAATATCTGACGGTCATACCTTTCCAATTCATCTCCGGTAAACACTTGTTACTAATTACCCCCTTATAATATGCTAGCCGCCACCAATCA
>JAUWYK010000111.1 GCA_030615865.1 Dehalococcoidia bacterium | reverse complement strand
GGCGCCAAGCTTGTTACTGAAATGTTGGGAAAGCCCCGCCGTAAAGGACGGGGTTTTTTCGGCATCGTAGAAGGGGGATGCTCAGGGGTTCTCAAGGAGGTTCCATGTCTGGTATTGTTTGGCATATCGTCGTCTTTGGTGCCATTGGTATTTTGGCGGAAATGAGTGAAGAAAAAGCATCTTAAACTAACTGATTTCTCGAAACTAAGGAGACACAAGTGAGTGTTTCATTAGCCATTTTAACCTATTTTGCCTATGTGTTCATTGTCGCCATGTATTCTGTGAAGTTGATTAAGATTGCCAGAATGCCGGTGCACCTGAGGTGGGAACTGTATCCAGTAGCCAGCGAAACGGAAAGTAAATATGGCAGTTCGTATTATGAGGATGTGGAACAATGGAGGAAGAACCGTCGCAAGACGGTGCTAAAGGGCATCTTTTATCTCTTAAAGGAGAACTTCTACTTCGGGGAATACTTTAAACGCAATCGATGGTACTGGCTCGTGTTGTTACCTTGGCACATCGGGTTTATCCTGATTATCGCTTTTCACATACTGTGTTTCTTTGGTGCGCTGGTCATAGTGGCTGGTATCCCGGTATCGGCTGAATCAGCCTTCATCCTGGGAAGAACATTCTATTTTCTGATTTTGCTGGTGGGGGTTATTAGCTTTGTCAGCGGTACTTTTGGCAGCATTGGTCTATTCATCAAAAGACTGATTGACAAAGACTTAAGGGCTTTCGCCACGCCTCAAAACTACTTTAATTACTTCTTTACCCTGGTGGTTTTTGTAAGCGGCTTATATGCCTGGTATTTTGTCGACCCAACCTTATCTGGATACAGGGAATTCTGGAAAGGGCTGGTTACACTGAGCCCGGCGTCTGTTGATTACGCGACGGCCACTCATATCATACTTTTCGCCCTGTTTTTAATCTACCTGCCGTTCACTCGCTCCTTGCATTACATCACCAAGTTTTTTGCCTTCCTGTGGGTACGGTGGGACGACAAACCAAAGAATGAGAAGATGGAAAGAGAGTTGCGTGGTCTTCTATCTCAGCCGGTTAGCTGGTCAGCCAGCCATATAGAAGCCGACGGCAAGAAAAGCTGGGTAGATATTACCAAAAAGAAGACGAGCGATGAAAAAGAAGCTTAAATTAACCGATATCTCCAAGGGTGGAGACACTCAGCTCATAGAGATTAATATTGATGAGCTGATACCGTTACCACCCCCCTACGATAAGGTAGAGGAGCTGCCGGGGTTCAAGCAACTCACCGAAGACCAGAGGGAAAGGCTGGTCTGCAATCTTGACGGCGTTGTTTCCTACGCCGCCCTGCCCAAGCCGAAGAATAAAGAGGAAGAAAAGAAGTATGTTGAGCAGTTCGTCTCGGGACTGAAAAAGCTCCTGAGTAAAGAGAACAACTGGACATTTCTGCAGCCCCTGTTGCTCTCCCTGGACTACTGCGCTCAGTGCCAGACATGCAATGACGCCTGTCCGATTTACCTGGCCAGTGGCAAGAACGACCTCTATCGTCCCACCTATCGCTCGGAAATCTTCCGGCGCCTGGTTAACAAATACACAAAGCCCGGCGGCAAGCTGAAGGCAAAGCTCAACCGGGGGGATATTGAGCTCAACTGGACCACCATAACCAGATTGTACGAGCTCAGCTACCGATGTAATCTCTGCCGGCGCTGTGCTCAGATCTGTCCCCTGGGCGTTGATAACGCCCTTATTGCCCGTGAACTGCGCAAACTCTTCAGTCAGGAACTGGGCTGGGCGCCGAAGGAACTCCACGAGAAGGGCACGATGCTCCAGCTTGAGGTCGGCTCCGCCACCGGGCTGAGGCCGAATGTTGCCATAGACAACTTTGAGTTTCTTGATGAGGAGTTTACCGAGGCCACCGGTATTGAAGTCTCGACGCCGTGGGACAAGGAAGGGGCTGATATTCTTTTAATTCACAGTGCCGGTGACATTATCTCCTTCCCCGAGAGCCCCATCGCCTACAGCATTTTATGCAATGCTGCCGGACTTAGCTGGACGCTCTCATCTGAGATACCGGGATACGACGGTATCAACTATGGCGTGTTTTATGACGATGTCCAGCTGGCTAAGGTTGCTACCAGGCATGCCCAGATTGCCAAAAAGCTCAAGGTAAAAAAGATGGTCATGGGGGAGTGCGGACACCAGCACAAGGCCCTTATGACGGTAGCCGACAGGGTGCTTATCGGAGACCTGAATATACCACGGGAGAATGTGATGACCTTCCTGGAGAACCTGGTTTTCAGCGGTAAGATTAAGTTCGACCCCAAAAAGAACGATTTCCCGGTGATACTTCATGACCCCTGCAATCTGGTGAGAAACCTGGGCATAGTTGAGCCCCAGCGCCGAATTCTGCGCTATCTCTGCCCTCAGTTCCACGAGATGACGCCTCACGGAATAGATAATTACTGCTGTGGTGGCGGCGGGGGTTTGAGCGTGATGTCCGATGTCAACTTCACCGACTGGAAGGTACATGTTGCCGGCAGGATGAAGTTCAAACAGGTTCTTGAAGCCTTCGCTGACCAGCCCGGCCCTGAGATAAAGAAATACCTATGTGCACCGTGCTTAAACTGCAAGCTGCAGTTCCGTGATTTGTTTGACTACTACGGGGTGAAGGAAAAGTCCAACATTATTTTCGGCGGTATTGGTGAATTAATTGTTAATGCCATGGTTGATCTTAAAAAGCCTTTCATTGCCTGGGAAGGGCATGAATAACGGACGATAGGCTAACACTGTTGCTTTGGTAGTCTCCATAGGTTATACTATATTTTTGCTTCCAGCACTGTAGAACTACAGAATGGTGGTATGAAAAATAATACTTGTCTGAGAGGAGATTGATTTTTATGGCACAAATGGAACTGGCCGGCGAAACGTACGAGGTTGATGAGAATGGCTTTATGCAGGAAACCGAAAGATGGACCGAAGATGTGGCTAGAGCCTATGCGGCATTAGAAGATGTAAACGAAGTAACCGAAGACCACTGGGAGGCAATTAACTACCTGAGAGGTTATTACCTCGAAAACGGTATTTGTCCGATGATAAGAAGGCTTATCAAGGTAACAGGTTTCAAACTGAGCCGACTCTATGAGCTCTTCCCCAACGGACCGGCACAATCCGCCTGTAAATGGGCTGGGGTGCCAAAGCCAACAGGATGCGTATAAATTTAGGCACCTGTCGGTTTAAGGTCAACTTTCAAGCTGACATTTCCCATTGTTTGCCTAATCTTCTACCTTGGCCTCTTTCTCCAGCACTTCAGCCAGGGCTTTATAACCCTCGCCGCCAAAGGCTTTGAATTGCAAGGCAAGCAACTCTGAGTACTTAAACCCTTTAGAGTTAATCCAGTCTCTATGCACCTTGTCTCCCCGCCCAATCATATGGCGGGCTAAATCAGGAGCGCTGCTTGAGACCTTATTACACACTGGGCAGTGATAACTCATAGCTAACCTCCCACCTAATCTACTTCTCTTGTTTCTTCTGTTTCTCCTTTAGTGCTCGGAGAACCTTCTCTGGGGTTATGGGCAAATCATTTATTCTCACACCGACTGCTTTGTATACCGCATTGCCTATGGCTCCAGCAGTGGGATTGGTCAGTCCTTCGCCAGCCTCCTTGGCGCCAAACGGTCCCTCGGGCTCATAAGTGTCAATCGCTAAAATCTTGGTCTCCGGCATATCCAGGGAGCGGATGAGCTTGTAATCGGCAATTGATGGATTAAGTATCTTGCCCTCATCCATTGGC
>JAUWYK010000107.1 GCA_030615865.1 Dehalococcoidia bacterium | reverse complement strand
GCATTCTGGGGTCGGCTAGGCAAGAAATTGCGAAGGCAATTCCTCACGGGCATTCTCATTGTCGTACCTATCGGTGCCACCATACTGATATTGGTCTGGATTTTTACCGCCATCGACAACATTTTGCAGCCTGCAATCAGGACCGTATGGGGTTACACAATTCCCGGTGTGGGTTTTGGTATAACAATAGTGCTCATTTATCTGGTTGGAATCATAGCTAGTAATGTTGGAGGGAGGAGGCTGATTCGTTACGGTGAGTCCCTATTGGCAAAAGTACCAGTGTTTCGACCAGTGTACTCTGGTATCAAACAAATCCTGGAGAGCTTCTCTGCTCCCGGCAAAACTGGCTTTCTACAGGTAGTGCTCGTAGAATTCCCCAGGAAGGGTATGATGACCATAGGCTTTGTCACCAATGAATCATCTAGCGAGTCCGGTGAGAAGCTGCTCAACATCTTCGTACCGACCTCTCCTAATCCAACTTCGGGTTTCCTGCAGATAGCCAGGGAAGGTGAAGTTATTCGGATCAATATATCAGTTGATGATGCCTTAAAGATGGTCGTATCTGGTGGCAAAATATCGCCCAAGGAGGTCAGCGATAGGTTATTCGTTAATAAATAGACGATGATACATACTTGACGCGGGTCGTGATCGGCAGGCTTTAAGTTCGCCAGCGATGATTTTCTCATACCCCAGTCTAGAAGCTAGTGCCTTATTAGGTAGCGGCTTTTTTGTAATGGCCTCCATTTACCAAAGGAGAAAAGGTTAGGGAAGAAAGCCTTGCGGCATTCCTCTAGGGCAAACAAGAAAACGGGACCTATAAGGATGATGCCCCACTCCCTTATACCTAGAGGCACAGTATGAAAAGCAAGCTGAAGAGGCGGTGCATACACAACTGCTAGCTGCAATATGATAGCTCCCGAGATGGCTAAAATGAGCCAGCGATTGCGGAAGACTCCCAGCTTCGCCACGGTATGTTCATCAGAGCGAACAAGGAAAGCCTTGAACCATTCAAAGACGACCACGGTACAGAAAGCAGTGGTGCGTGCCTCTTCCAGGCTTAAACCAGCCTGTGCCCATCTGAACACCAGGAACACTCCTACAGCCATCATTAGCGCTAGAAAGCCAATGCGCGCCAGAAGACCAGGGAAAAGAAGGCCCACTTTAGGGTGGCGTGGAGGTTTCCTGAGTTCATCTCCCACCTTTGGTTCTAGCCCTAGCGGGATAGCTATAGCAGTGTCAGTGACTAAATTAACCCAGATTATTTGCACTGCTAGCAAAGGCACCTGACCTATTATGGCCAGGCACAGCAACAAAGCCAAGAGCTCGCCGAGGTTGGTGCTGAGGAGGAGAGTTATCACATTACGAAGCCGATTAAAGATGGTTCTGCCCTCCTCCACCGCCGCTACAATGGAAGTGAAATTGTCATCGGCTAATACTATATCAGAGGCTTCCTTAGCTACATCAGTACCCTTAACACCCATAGCGATGCCAATATCAGCTAATTTAAGAGCCGGGGCATCATTAACTCCGTCCCCCGTCATGGCCACTACCTGCCCCTTTTTCTTCAGTGCATCAACTATCTTTAGCTTTTGCAGTGGTTCAATTCGGGCAAAGACTGATATGTCTTCTACCTGTCGTGCCAGCTCCTCTTCACTCATTCTCATCAGTTCGGCACCAGTTATAACCTTTCCTGAAGGCAAGCTGAGCTGGTGGGCAATGGATTCAGCCGTCAACTTATGGTCTCCAGTAATCATGACCACCTTAATACCAGCTTGGCGACAGAGTGCCACGGCTTCTATTGCCTCTCCCCGGGGTGGATCAGTCATTCCCACCATACCTACCCAGACTAGCTGCCCCTTTAATATCTCATCGGTCAATTCCTCAAAGTTAGAAGCTACCTCAGTGTAGGCAAAAGCAAGAACTCTCATGCCTCCCATGGCCATAGAAGCCACCGCCTCCTCAATAGTCTGAATATCAGCTTCGTGAATTTGTATAACTTTATCATCCTTGATAATATGGCGGCTCATTGGCAATAGCTTCTCTACCGAGCCTTTCACATAGACTACCTTTCCGCCATCTTTAGGATGAAGAGTCGCCATATATTGTTTTTCACTCTGAAAGGGCATTTCATCTATACGAGGAAAGGACATCTCCAGTTTCTCCTTGTCCACTCCTGCCTTAGCGGCAGCTACTACCAGGGCCCCTTCAGTAGGGTCGCCAAGGATGTTGTAGCCCTCCTCACTCTCTTTGGTGAGTAGCGCATCGTTACACAGTGCTCCTATCTTGAGGAGTAAACTAAGGGCATGATCGCTTTGGGGCTCTAGTAGCTGATCATCACGGCGGAATTCCCCCTGCGGCTGATAGCCTTTACCAGTCACTTCAATTGACTCACCATCAACATAGATCTGTTTCACTGTCATTTCGTTTAAGGTTAAGGTTCCTGTCTTGTCAGAGCAGATAATAGTGGCTGAGCCCAGCGTCTCCACAGCTACCAGCCGGCGAATAATAGCATTGCGATCTGCCATCACTCTCATCCCTGTGGCGAGAACTACAGTTACCACAGCGGGAAGCCCTTCAGGAACAGCGGAGACCGCAGCAGCAATAGCTACCAGTGATATATCTACTAAGCCCAACCCCTGTAGTATTCCAACCACCACCAGGAGAGCACAAAGGCCCAGAAAGAGAATAATGACAAAGTGGCTCAACTTAGCAATACTTTTCTGCAAAGGCGTCTGCTCTGGTTTTACCTCTTCCATAGCAGAAGCGATCTTGCCTATTTCGGTAGACATACCTGTAGCCACTACCACAGCAATAGCCTTCCCAGAACTGATCGTGGTATGTGTGTACACCATGTTCTTCCTGTCGGCTACTGTTATCTCTCCATGAAGTACAGCAGTATGCTTCTCCACGGGCATTGATTCTCCGGTGAGGGCAGACTCGTTCGCCTTAAGTTCTGCAGCTTCAATAATCCTGGCGTCAGCAGGCACTCTGTCACCGACTTCCATGATTACCATGTCGCCAGGCACTACCTCCCCCGCAGGAATCAATTTTACTTTGCCGTTACGTCTTACCTTGGCTTTGGGAGCAGCTAGCCGAATCAAGGCTTCCATAGCTTTTTCAGCTCTAGTTTCTTGAGTGAAACCAATTATGGCATTAAGCATGAGTATGCCGGCGATGACATATGCATCTAAATAGTGCTCTACCATCGCCGAGATTATAGCTGCAGCCAAGAGAATATAGATAAGCGGACTAAAGAATTGCCTCAGGAAAACAACCACTGGCGAGGCTTTCTTCTTTAGTTTCAGTACATTGAAGCCATATTGCAGCACGCGCTCTTGTGCCTCAACCTCGCTAAGCCCAGAATGCGCCGTGCGGAGTATCTGCAATGTCTGTTCAGTGCTGAGGTTATGCCACTTTTCTTCCACGTCTCTTACTATAGCAAAATTCGGTAGTTGACATCCACACTTGGAGCAGCACTGGAGGCAAACTTAAAGCTCCCGGGGGTGAAGCTCGGTCAGAGGTATTGCTCCTATCGTTATATAGCCCACAAGGTGTTGACATATTATATTTTTTGTGATAGAGTAAATTTCAAAGAGGCTGAATGTAGACAATGCCAATTTATATTGCCTTCCATGGAGTGTATTATACTAACTTCACCTTTACGGGGCGCATAAGATGCGCTTGGGAGGTTTTGGCACGAAAATGTAAATACCTAAATCAATAACAAATCTTAAAGTAAAGAAAGTTCAATTAAGAACCCTCCCAAGCGGGAGGGTTCTTTTTAGTAGGAATATGGATTAGATAAAGTAGGCTAGGGAGAAAAGAGGAACCGATGCTGAAAAAAATAGCTGTATTAGGCGGAGGGCATGGTGCTCATGCCATGGCTGCTGACCTAACGCTAAAGGGATTTGAGGTAAATATATGTGAAGCGCCTGAGTTTAAGGATAGCTTTACCACCACCCTTGAGCGGCAGGAGATATGCCTGATTGACATCTGGGGAGAGGAAAGGGTTGCCAAACTAGCCAAAGCAACCACAAATTTTGAACAGGCAATAAAGGGTGCTGCCTATATTATGATGGCTATACCAGCTATCGGGCATAAGCACTTCTTCACCTC
>JAUWYK010000006.1 GCA_030615865.1 Dehalococcoidia bacterium | reverse complement strand
CTAATAAACGACTTTTCAGTTCACCCTTCTTGCCGAAGAGATTAAATCAGCCTATAATAAAGTGAGCGGGGCGTAGCGCAGTTTGGTAGCGCGCAGCGTTCGGGACGCTGAGGTCGGAGGTTCAAATCCTCTCGCCCCGATTGTTGTTATAGTCTTTTAGTAGTTTAACTTAGCACGCACCCGCAGCTCCCGCTCTGCCCTTTGGCGCTGATATTGCTCCCAGGTTGCAGTGTCCTCCTCATCAGCCAGGGCTTTCAACCCCTCACGAATATCTTCTTCGTCTTCCAGTATCTCCCTGCGTTTTAGGTTCTCCATAGCCTTAACCCCTCAACCAATAGTAATATATAAACACCGCTATGTCTATATGTTTTAAGAGGGGCTTCGCCCCGACATTAGCTTTAATCCTTTATCTTCCTCTTAGCCTCCTCCCACAGAGCGTTCTGCTCATCAAAGGATAAATCCCCCAAATTTACCCCACGCTGGCGGCAGACCTCTTCCATATAGGAGAAGCGACGGTAAAACCGCTTATTTGCCTGCCTCAGCGCCGCCTCTAAATCAATCCCCAGCCGGCGGGCAATATTAACCAGGGTAAATAGTAAGTCGCCAAACTCCCGCGCCTTCTCCTCTTGGCTATCAGCTCGCTTAAACTCACCAACTTCCTCAGCCAGCTTATCGATAACGCCGTCAATATCTTCCCAGTCAAAGCCTACCTGCGCCACCCGGCGCTGAATCTCCTGACTATAACCCAAAGCCGGCATCTGTTTAGGCACACTGGCTAGTATAGAGGTATCAGCCTCTCTCTCCTCCTGCTTTAGCACCTCCCAGTTAAGCGCCACCTCCTCGGCATCCTTCACCTTTTGTGAGCCAAAGATATGGGGGTGGCGATGGATTAGCTTGGCATTAATGTTACTTATTACATCCCCTAGCTCAAATTCTCCGGCTTCAGTGGCAATCTGGGTATGGAGAACAACCTGCATCAACAGGTCACCTAACTCATCACAGAGCTTGCCAGAATTCCCCTCGTCCAGAGCCTCCAATACCTCATAGCACTCCTCAAGCAAGTTTTCCCTGAGTGAAGCATGGGTCTGCTTCCTGTCCCACGGGCAACCATCAGGGGCTCGCAATCTGGCGATAATGCCTACCAGAGTAGCAAACTGGTTCAGGTTCTTTGGTGAAGACAAAGTAATCTCCTTAACTTGTTATTTAAGTATAAGCCCTGCTCTAGCTCAATGGTAGTATTGCCCCGATGAACTGCCTCTGCCCTCTCAAAAACTCGGCAGCAGACATAGCTCGCTTCCCCTCCAATTGAACCGTTAACACCCCCAAAACCCCATCCCCGGTATGGACTCCAAATGCAGCCGTTGACCCGGCACCACCCGGGGTCAGAGCTACCACCTGCCCTACCTCAACAGTTTCCTCCTCAGGCAGAGGCACCGCCTCAATAATCTTAAGCTGCCTTCCCCGCCACTTGGTGTAACACTCTGGCCAGGGGTAGAAGGCACGCACCCGCCGCCAGATGTCTATAGCCGGCAAATGCCAATCAATCTCGCCCTCCTCTTTGGTAATTGAGCCACAATAGGTAGCTTCAGCTTCATTCTGGGGTTTAGGGGTGAGCTCACCCCTAAACCAGCGAGGTAGAACATCCTGGAGCAACTGAGCCGCTATTAACGACAGCTTGGTCGTAAGCGAGCCAGTTGTATCCCATCTGGAAATAGGAATCTGCGCCCTGGCTAATACAGGACCGGTATCCAATCCGGCGTCCATCAGCATAATACTCACCCCGGTAAACTCATCGCCAGCCAGAATAGCCGCCGCTATTGGCGAGGCACCTCGAAATCTAGGTAACAGAGACGGATGAATATTAATACATCCATAACGAGGCATGTCC
The DNA here is from genome assembly GCA_030615865.1 of Dehalococcoidia bacterium. Next base: position 38,202 of record JAUWYK010000006.1, on the reverse strand, counting down.
AAAACCGATGGTGGCAGAATTTGACCAAAGGCAGCCACCACGATAACATCGGGGGCAAATCCAGCCAGTTTCGCCGCCTCCTCCTCACTCTTCAAACTAGCCGGCTGCACCACCGGCAGCTCCCAGGCTTGGGCTACCCTCTTCACTGGAGGAGAAACCAAGGTGCGCCCCCTGCCTGCCGGTTTATCACGCTGGGTATAGATAGCGACCACCTGGTATCGATTAAGCATAAGCTGCTCAAGACACAAGGCAGCAAACTCAGGGGTGCCCATAAAGATAACTCGCAATTTAAGCCTCCACCAGATTCTAACATCAAAAAATTTTTCTAACAACCATCCATTCATATCTATCAGCTCAAAATTGAATAAAAAAACAAGCCTGATAGACCTCGCAAGGCAAAAGACGGGCTAAAAATGACCTGCAACCACCATCAAAAGCCTTGCCATTAAAGAAGACGGGTATGATATGCTTGTTGCATCCCGCTTGATTTTCTACCCCCATACCCCCAGCTTAGTCCGCATTAAGCCCCCTACGAGTTGGGGCTTTGATTTATAACATAAACTTGTGAATTTTAAGGGTTAAACTGGGTCGAACAATAGGGGGAAGGAATTTGATGACAACTAGGTCGGCACAAGAAATCTGGGCGGCTGCCCTCGGCGAGTTGCAAATCGAAGTCAACAAGCCAAACTACCGGACCTGGCTGGAAAAAACTGTAGGCTTAAGTTATCAAGATAATCAACTTATTGTCGGTGTACCCAACACTTTTGTCGCTGAATATTTAGACAAGAACCAACGCTCCTTGATTGAAAAAACGCTCATTGGTCTTACCCGTAATAAGGTGAGCGTCCGCTTCCAAGTAAATGGTAGGTACCAAAATTCACCAGATAGCTATGGCGCCCGAGACGAAATCGCTTCTAGACAAATAAACTCCCCCAGATTTAACCCCAAATATACCTTTGATTCCTTCATTGTAGGCAGCTGTAACCGCTTAGCATATGCCGCTGCCCTAGAGGTAGTCGAAAACCCAGGACATACCTATAATCCACTATTTCTATATGGAGACGTGGGGTTGGGTAAGACACACTTACTGCACGCTATTGGCCATGTGGCTGTCGCCAGCAATATTCAGGTGCTTTATGTTAGCGCCGAGCAGTTTACCAACGAGCTTATAAATGCTATCCGAGACAGAAAAACAGAGGAATTCCGCAACAAATATAGAAGTGTTGATATGTTGTTGATAGATGACATCCACTTTATCAGTGGCAAGGAGCAGACAGAGGAAAGCTTTTTCCATACCTTTAATGAACTACATAATGCTAATCGCCAGATTGCTATTACCAGCGATTGCCCTCCCAAACTGATGCCCCTACTACAGGACAGATTGCGCTCCCGTTTTGAATGGGGGTTAATTGCTGATATTCAACCTCCTGACCTTGAAACACGCCTTGCTATTTTGCAAGCCAAAGCTGAGCAGCAAGGAACCAATGTCCCTTCAGAGCTACTGGAGTTTATTGCTCACCGGATTCAGCAAAACATAAGGGAGCTGGAAGGTTCCTTAAACCGGGTTATTGCTTACGCCAAGCTGACTAGGGCTTCTCTCACCCCTGAGTTAGCCGCTCAAGCGCTCCAGGATATAGGCAGTAAAGCTGGTAAAAGGGCTCATTTCGCACCTAGCTTGGTGATAGAAGCAGTAGCTAACAGCTTCCAGATAGCTCCTGCAGACTTAAAAAGCCGAAAAAGAGATAAGCAAACTGCTTTAGCCCGACAGGTGGCAATGTATCTTATCCGGCAGGAAACCAATTGCTCACTAGTCCAAATTGGCAAAGAGCTGGGGGATAGAGATCACTCAACTGTTACCCACGCTTGTGAACAAATAGCCGGTGAGATTGATGCCAACCCTTATTTGAGACGCAAAATCCGGGATATCCAACAAAGCATGTCCCCCAAGCAAAAGGCAAGGAAATATTAACCACCATAAACTACCCGTCTATAAACAAATTAACTCAGCTAAAAACGGCATAAATTGTGGATAAGCCCCAAAATTGTTGATAAGTTCAAAGCACATCAGGCTCTTTACCCAATACTTACCTTAGCTCCCCACACCAACATCTTACTATTATTACTAATTTAAATATTGTAATTAACTAATTAATATGTTTAGATAAGATGTAATATTAACAAAGTCTGGATTTGTTGTGTTTGACCGGGTTGAAATAGTAGTTCGGGCTGGCGATGGAGGTGACGGAGTAGTAAGCTTCCGACGGGAAAAGTTCGTTCCCTTTGGTGGTCCTGATGGTGGTGACGGGGGTAATGGTGGTGCTGTAATTATTATGGCAGATTCGGCTGTTACTAGCCTGCGCCTATTGAAGCACAAAGGATTTTATAGAGCGACAGGCGGCAAGGATGGCAAGGGCAAAAAGAAGCATGGCAGGAAGGGGGAAAACCTAATATTAACCGTGCCAGTGGGCACCGTGGGCTTATATAAGACACAAATAGGCGATAAGGCCCTCATTGCTGATTTGGAGCAGCCCGGACAACAGGCAGTGGTAGCTAAGGGTGGTAAAGGCGGGTTGGGCAATACCCACTTTGCCTCGTCAACTAATCAAGCCCCGCAGATTGCGCAGAAGGGGGAGGCTGGAGAAGAGAATTCCATAATACTAGAATTGAGGCTTATTGCTGATGTTGGCATTATTGGTTATCCCAATGTTGGCAAGTCCACCCTTCTGGCGGCTGCCTCCGCAGCCAAACCTAAAATCGCTAGCTATCCGTTCACAACCCGAGAGCCCATCCTGGGTGTGGTCGAACTGGGGCAGCGAAGCTTTGTACTGGCTGAGATTCCGGGGTTAATTGATGGTGCCCATCTTGGTCGGGGCTTGGGACACGATTTCCTGCGCCATATTGTGCGTACCAAAATACTGGTTCACTTAATAGATGGTAGTTCTGCGTCTCCGGTTGAGGATATGGTTCGGGTCAATGCGGAACTGAGCTTATTTGATTCGGCTCTGGCTCAAAAGCCGCAGCTGGTGGTGGTGAATAAGATTGATTTGCCCCAGGTGCAGACTCGGTTAGCTGAGATTAAAGACGCCTTTACTAGTGTTGGCACTACTCCCCGTTTCATTTCGGCAGCAACCGCGGACGGCGTTTCTGAGCTTATGGCTGAAACTATGAAGACGCTGAGTCGGGTTACTGCCGAGGCAGAAGCTGGTGAGAAAATTCCGAGGAAGGTTTTTCACCCTCAGCCTAGGGGTATCAGTCCTAGTGTGCATAAGGAAGGTGATATCTTTATCGTGGTGGCACCTGAGCTGGAGCGCATCATTGCCAGGACAGACGTAACCAACCCCGGGCTGCGCCGGCAGATTGAAAGGCGGCTGGCTAGGCTAGGAGTGAGCAAGGCATTGGTCAAGGCGGGGGTTAAGCCTGGTGATAGGGTTCGCTGTGGCAATTTAGAATGGGAGTGGCTGTAGAATGAACATAGGGGTGCTTGGGGGAACCTTTGACCCGATTCATAACGGGCACCTCATTGTGGCTGAGGAGGCAAGAGCTCGAGTAAATCTGGCTGAGACTCTGTTTGTGCCCGCTGGTCAGCCGTGGCTAAAGATGGATAGGCCTATTTCGGCTGTGGAGCATCGGGTGGAGATGGTGCGCCTTGCCATTGCTGATAAACCTTACTTTAAACTATCTACCGTGGACATAGACCGAGCCAGTCCCTCCTATACCATTGATACTATTGCTGATTTGCAGGGTCAAATTGGGGCTGAGGATGAGCTATTTTTGATTTTAGGCTGGGATAGTTTGGCTGAACTCCCCCAATGGCATGAGCCATCCCAGCTTATTACAATGTGTCGTTTGGTGGTTGTCCCCAGACCCGGCTATCCCCGTCCTAAACTTAAACAGCTAGAAGCCAGCATCCCTAGCATTTCTCAGCGGGTAATGGTTATGGATGGGCCGGAAATAGACATAAGCGCCTCATTAGTTAGAGAACGGGTTGCTAAAGGATTATATGTTCGCCACCTTGTACCTGAGCCAGTAAACAGATACATTAAGCAGCACAAGCTGTATGTGACGCAATAGGAGGTGCAGTGTGAAAGCTGTTGGTATTGTTGGTAGCCCGAGAAAGAATGGAAATACGGAAATTCTAACCCAACATACTCTGAAGGCCATAGAAGAGGAGGGGTTGGATACAGAACTAATAAGGTTAGCCGGCTTGGACATCCGACCGTGTGATGCCTGTAGGGTTTGCCAAGATGAAGAGCGGTGTCCTATTGATGATGACCTGTTCCCACTGTATACCAGGATAAAAGAGGCTGAGGCTATCATATTAGCCTCACCGGTGTATTTTGGCTCAGCAACAGCGTTATTAAAGGCGTTTATGGAAAGAACCGGCTATATGGGTGGTCGTAGAAGGGTGTTCGCCGGGAAAGTGGGCGGACCTTTGGTTGTAGCCCGCCGCGCTGGTCACAATTTCACCTTCGCCCAGATTATGTATTGGTTTCATATTCTAGGGTTCTTTATGCCCGGTTCAACTTACTGGAATATTGCCTTTGGCCGTGAAAAGGGGGAGGTTGAGGAGGATGAGGAAGGACTTACCACAGCCTGGAACTTCGGTAAAAATATCGCCTTTCTGATGAAAAAGTTAAAGACTTAGCCTTGCTCAACCTGAGTGCCCTATACAACCGCGTTAAGTGGCTTTTGAGGGATGCTTCTGGAAAAGCCCCACATAGACATAAGCGCCTCATTAGTTAGAGAACGGGTTGCTAAAGGATTATATGTTCGCCACCTTGTACCTGAGCCAGTAAACAGATATATTAAGCAGCACAAGCTGTATATCGCATAGCTTTGGGAGACAGAAGCCCCTAGTCAAAGCCCTGTCCCCCAAGTTCTTGGTGCGTAGCCTGGAACGGTAACAACTCTATAGCCGTGCCGGCGTGCCCAAGTCTCTGCCGCACTTTCTAATTCCTCATTTCCACAATTCAGATAGTCCAAAGCCATATCTTTATTGCCAAATTTATTAAGTGCTTCTTTTAATACCTCTATGGTGGTTGGGTCACCTATTTTCAGTAAAGCATAGTACATAATAACCGTTATCTTTTCCTGTAAATATGGCAAAAGTTCATTAACATCTGCATTACATGCCTTTGCCAGGACTACAGTAGCTTCCTTTTTCTCATCTCGCTTTCCCCTAAACATAACCGGCTCGCATATGGTTTTGGCGTTCTCCTTTGATGCCCAGCTAGAATCAGGGTAATCTTCCACAACAGTTTCATATTTGTTCAAGGCTTCAGCATATTGCTTCTTCTGTACCAGATATAACGCCCATTCATGGTAGCATTCTGATATACTATCATTCACACGAGGTGCGAAAATGCTACCGGGGTATTGGCTCATCAATGATTTATATTCATTTATAGCGGCATCGTATTCCTTATCTTGCTGATATTTGAGGGCATTCTCCAAGAGGCTATATTCCTTTAATATCTTTTCCACTTTAGAGGCATAAGTACTGTTGGGGTACTGGCTTTTAATCACACCACATTTCTCAGTAGCGTCATGGTATTGACCTTCACGGAAAAGGCTCAACGCCCATTCATAATGGCACCTGGGCAGGGCGTTTCTTGCCTCGGCTACAAGGGGAGCATCAGGGAAATCACTTATCAATTTAGTATAGTCAGCAATAGCCGAATCCCATTGCCCTTTCTTGTCGTAGGCAGTCCCACGCCGGTAATAGTTTGGGGGATAGTTAGGGTTGAGTTCCATAGCCTTGCTGTAGTCAGCAATGGCCAAGTCCCATTGCCCTTTCTTGGCATAGGCAACTCCCCGGTTGCCATAGGCTGGAGCAAAATTAGGGTCAAGCTCAATAACCTTGGTATAGTCAGTGATAGCCGAATCCCATTGCCCTTTCTTGGCATAGGCAATCCCGCGACTGTTATAGGCAAGAGCATATTGGGGGTCAAGCTCAATATTAGGGTCAAGTTCAATAGCCTTAGTGCCATCAGCAATAGCCAAGTCCCATTGCTCTTTCTTTGCGTAGGCAATCCCACGATGGTGATAAGCAAGGGCATATTCCGGGTCAAGCTCAATCGCCTGGCTGTATTCTGTGATAGCTTCTTCTAGCTGGCCGGCATCAAAGTAGGTCTTTCCCTTTTCAAAGTGCTCCTCTGCACTCATACAGGCTGGCATTAAAGTGGCCATTATAAGAACGAAAACACAAACCAGCGGCAGCTTCCATTTTCCACGCATATTGCACCCCCCTAAGCTATTTTGTTTAACAAGGTTAATTGATATCCTTAAGGCTTTAATATAGTCCTTCAATGTTGTGGTGTCAATATCTATAATATATGGGAATAGTGGCAGTGGGTATGGCTGCCATAGACTGAAGGTAAGTATATTGTATGTGACCTAGCTCTTGAAGACTACGGGGATAAGCGGCTAAATATCCAGGTTTCTAACGCTCTTGGCCTGGATAAAGGCTTTGCGGGGTGGAACTTCCCCGCCCATTAGGGTATGGAATATATGTTCGCCACCTTGTACCTGAGCCAGTAAACAGATACATAAAAGAGCATAGGCTATATGTGGCATTTTAGTATATTGTTGACAAAATTGAACTATTAGTTTATACTAACCCTCGCTCTTTACAGGGAGTTTGCGAGGGTGGTTAAATATAAATCAATACAGCTTAAGGTGTATACTCTAGATGAAGCGTGCGAGCGCTTGGCGGTTTTAGCTAAACATAAAAAGCCACGCTATACTCTTGGTGGCTTGTATAAGATTATAGGGAAGTATAAACCGGAACTTCTTGAGCCAGTGATTACCGAGGAAGATTTGGAGCTTCTTGCAAACAAGATAAGAAAGTCTGGCAGGCCAAAAACAGTTGACAAATTTCAACAATAATGATATGTTTATTATAAGAGATTAGGAAAATTTTTGACCGGGACCTTAAAAATTGTCTTTTTTTGATTGTAAGGGCGAGCTGTTTGGATTATACTATTAGTGCTCCGTTTTGGCCTGTAAGGAATATGTAAGAGGGAACCGCGATGCTAAAAACTGAATTGATAGATAAAGAGATTAAGCTGCTAGGTGGGAGAAAAGAAGGCCGCCCTACTGAAATACTCTTAGCTACGATGTATATTTTTGCTAAGCAAGGAAGAGACGAAGTAAGCCTTTCTGAATTTCAAGAGAGCATTGCTGAGTTTCAGCGAGAATTTCCGTTAGGCTACTCTTTTTCGGAACGGTTCCTTCTCTCTGTGGATCTCCTTTCTGATGTAAAGGATTTGGACTATCGAGGATATATACGTGACTATCATTATAGACTTGATGCTTTACTACCTAAAAGATTTTTGGCTTTAACTCCCTTAGGACGAGGTCATGGTAACAAGGTCTTAGGAATGCTTAAAGATGATGTGGTGAAGAGTTTAACAAGCGCTGTAGAGCTTGCAATGAGGAATTATAAGGAGCGGTGGCGTTTGTGGGCTAGGTAAACAGTTTAATTAGGAACCCTATGACTGCGGTACCCAAAATAGTTAGGAGCCCTATAATAAGATTTCTAACCCATTTAATTTGCTCTCGATATTGAGCGTCTAATCGATCAAACGCTGTTTTTACTGCAGCAGATGTTGCTTCATCCACAATGTCTGACGAAACTTCTTTCTCTATCCAGTCGCCGAGCATTTTTCGATTTAGAACAAACATTCCTCGAATAACGTCCCAAGGCCAACCATATAAGTCAACTACTGTGTCCATATCATCTTGAGTGACCTTGTCTGGTAATATTGGCTTCTGTTGCCTAGCATGTGTAAATTTGATAGTACCGATTTTGGTTCTGCCTAAAAAGCGAACCCTGTCTGGCGTGAGTTGTGTCTCGGCTTCTGAGGTTTCCATGAAATAACATGTGCAAAATTCCTCTCCTCGTTCGAGAGCGACTGGATTCTTTGCTAGGTTTGTGAATCCTATAAGTAACTTGCCATACCATGTCGGCTCCACTCTTGATGTACATATAGAAGTGCCTTCAAAAATCCATGTGGCTCTTGGAATGACGATTGCAGCTACACTTTTAGGCAAGCAAATGTATTCCTCAGTGAGAATCAAAGCTGTTTCACCCGGGCCAATGCTGATATGTTCCCCTTTTTTAAGCTGTTTAGTACTATATGGGTCTCGTAAAGATACATATTCTCCCCCCACGGACAAGTCGTAAGAGCATACCCCTATGGCGTGATTTTTAAACGGGTCAATTACGATTTTATTTCCTATCTTGTCCCACTCGCCTTTTTCCCACCATTGTTTTGCTTGCTTTACCTCTTGTGGGTCTTGAATTATGCGGTCTCTCAGGGCTTTATCTGATATAATCATTACAGTCTCCTCCGTTCCACGGCATTAAATATCCAGGTTTCTGACGCTCTTGGCGTGGGCCTGGATGAAGGCTTTGCGGGGTGGGACTTCCCACCCCATTAGGGTATGGAATATGTGGTCGGCCTTGGCAGCATCGTCTATACCTACCGAAAGCAGGGTGCGGGTGGCTGGGTTCATCGTGGTTTCCCACAGTTGGTCAGCACTCATCTCTCCCAGACCCTTATAGCGCTGAACCTCCACCTTTTTCGCCTCTTTTAGCTTGCGCAGCACCTCCTGCCTTTCCTGTTCAGAGTAAACCCAGTGCTGGTGCCTGGGCGTTTTAATCCGGTAAAGGGGTGGCTGGGCAATGAACAGGTGCCCTTGGTTGATTAGCTCGACCATGTGTCGGAAGAAGAAGGTCAAAAGCAGAGTGCGAATGTGAGAGCCATCAACATCAGCGTCAGTCATCACGATAACCCGGTGGTAGCGGAGCTTTGACGAGTCAAATTCGTCATCTATTCCGGCTCCCAGGGCAGTGATGATGGCACGGATTTCTTCATGAGCTAGCATCTTATCTGGCGGAGCCTTTTCCACATTGAGGATTTTGCCCCGCAGTGGCAGGATAGCTTGAAAGCGACGATTCCGCCCCTGCTTGGCTGAGCCACCGGCTGATTCTCCCTCTACCAGGTATAGTTCACAGTGGGCGGGCTCTTTCTCTGAGCAATCAGCCAGCTTCCCTGGTAGCGTGGCTGTATCCAGACTACTCCTTCTGATAATTAAATCACGAGCCTTTCGAGCTGCCTCTCTGGCTTTGGCGGCAGTGAGGCATTTGTCTATAATTCTTCTGGCGTCATCGGGGTGCTCCTCAAGGTAGAGGGATAGACCCTCGCCGACTACGCTCTCTACCAGGCTTTTAACTTCAGGGTTACCCAGCTTGGCTTTAGTCTGTCCCTCAAACTGTGGTTCGGGGAGCTTGACACTAATAATGGCGGTAAGCCCCTCTCTAACGTCATCACCTACTAGGTTGGGCTCGTCCTCTTTGAGAAACTTGTTCTTTTTGGCATAGTCATTAAGAACCCGGGTTAGCGCTGAACGGAAGCCGGTAAGGTGAGTGCCGCCATCCACTGTATTTACACAGTTGGCAAAGCTGAAAGCAGACTCAGCAAAGCCCTCGCTATACTGAAGCGCCACCTCAACTATGGTGCTGTTTACCAGTTTAGAGATGTAAATAGGTTGGTGGTGGCGGACTGCCCGGTTTCGGTTAAGGTGGCGAACGAAGCCAGTAATTCCACCCTCAAAGTAGAAGGTCTTTTCACAGTCTTTGCTTTCATCTATAAGAGATATTTCCAGCTCCCTATTCAGGTAGGCCATCTCTCTTAGCTGCTCGCTTACCACGTTGAAATCATATTTGGCTTTACCGAATATCTCCTCATCAGCAAGGAAGGTGATGGTAGTGCCGGTACCATCGGCTTTGCCGACCTCCAATACTTCTGCCTGGGGTATGCCTTGCCGGTATTCTTGCTCATACAGCTTGCCATCCCGCCTGACATTAATCTTGAGCCGGGAGGAGAGAGCATTCACTACCGAGGCACCTACCCCGTGTAACCCACCTGATACCTGGTAGGTCTTACCGCCAAATTTTGCTCCAGCGTGCAGCGTGGTCATTACTGTCTCTACGGCTGATATATTGGTGGCGGGGTGAATTTCTACAGGAATGCCACGCCCATTATCTTCAACCCTGACGGTGCTATCCTGACAAAAGGTGACTAAGATTTTGTCGCAGCAGCCAGCCATGGCTTCATCAATGCTGTTATAGACGATTTCATAGACCAGATGGTGCAGCCCGTGCTGGTCAGTGCTGCCAATATACATGCCCGGGCGGCGGCGCACTGCTTCCCGCCCACCCAGGACCTGAATATCCTCGGCGGTATACTCATTATTTAATTGCTCAGGTGACGGTGCATCCTGTGTCATAAATAACCTTTACCCCCTTGTTGGTAGTGAAGACAAACGGGAAGCAAAATGGGACGTTGACTGGGGATAGTGAAACTGGAGTAGCTTCTAGCTACAATAGAAGAGGCAATTTCAAATGATGATAAGGCAGACATTAATATTATTATAGCATACTTTAGCTATAAAGTGAAGCTATGTATTTCGCTGTCGCAATATTCCTTGCAGATGGGGGCCGATTACCTTAGTAGCCCTTCTAGCTCGCTGATAGGTATAGTCTTCTGCTGGGCGGTGGTCATATCCCGTAGTATTACTGTGCCGGTCTTAACCTCTTGCTCCCCAATAATCACCGTGTAACTGGCACCAAGATTATTTGCCTGCCTCAATTGAGCCTTCAGACTCTTGCTGCCGATAGCTTCTATTACACCGATTCCACCCCGTCTTAGCCTGGATGCCAGCTTTACTACCTCGTCTCTGGCCTCATCACCGATATAGGCGATGAAGACCTGTGGTTGCGGTAGAGCCGGGATGGCAACATTCTGTTTCTTTAGGTTGAGTATTATCCGCTCTAAACCGGCGGCAAAGCCGATAGCCGGGGTAGGCTTACCGCCCAGTTCCTCAATCAGGTCGTCATATCGTCCGCCACCGCCAAGGGCGCTCTGGGCTCCTCCTGCCTCAGGCTGAACCTCAAATACTGTCCTGGTATAGTAGTCTAGCCCCCGAACCAGACAGTGGTTTACCACAAAGGGAAGGTCAAGTAGCCCCAGGTATCTCTGCAACTGCTTAAAGTGAATGTCACATTCTGGACAAAGGTAGTCAATGCTTCTCGGGGCAGAGCTGGCTATTTGCTGGCATAAGGGCTTTTTACAGTCAAGCAGGCGGAGCGGGTTTGTCTTTAGCCTGGTTTTACATTCTGAGCACAAGTCCTGCTTGTAGTTAGCGTAATAATTCTTCAGGACAACTAGATATTCTGGTCGGCACTGCTTACAGCCGATACTATTTAGCTGGAGTGACAGCCGATGAAGACCTAGCAACAGAAAGAATTGCCATGCCATGTCAATGACCTCGGCATCAAGGGCAGGGTCGTCATCACCGATAGCCTCATAGCCAAACTGATAGTGCTGGCGGTATCTTCCCGCCTGGGGTCTCTCATATCTAAAAATAGAAGCAATATAATACAGCTTTACCGGTTGTGGCAAGTTATGTAGCCCGTGTTCTAGATAGGCTCGACACACCGGCGCCGTGCCCTCTGGTCTCAGGGTTATTTTGTTTCCTCCCCTGTCGGCAAAGGTGTACATTTGCTTTTCTACGATGTCTGTTCCTTCTCCCACGCTGCGGGTAAACAGCCCGGTGTCCTCAAAGGCTGGGGCATCAATACGCTCATAGCCATAGAGTTGACAGACATTAACCACTTTTTGCTCTATATAGCGCCAGTATGCCTGCTCCTTGGGTAGAATATCTGAGGTGCCGCGTGGTGCCCGATACAACCTGTCTCCCCCTAACTTCGTTTTAGGTTAGAATACAGTATTAGTGCTGGATTTGTAAAGCGAAGTGGGGTTGATCAGTTCCCTCTTCCTCCCACCCTAGAATCATTCTGGGGGCAGAGCCCCTCTCAAGAAATTATCTTCCCCTTCATGCAAAGAATACATCTCCATATTATGGGGAAGGGGATAAAGGGGATAGGGTTACTAAACTGGAATTAAGGGGGTGAGGTAGATAAACATTATTAGATTTTGCACAAACGAGCTGTATTGCGTTATACTTGAAATATGAGTTTTAGCCAACTCATAGACAAGGCTCAGCAGTATCTTCCACCGGAGAAGATAGCTCTGGTTGAGGATGCCTATAATTTTGCCATGAAGGCACACCACGGGCAGGTGCGTAAATCAGGTGAACCCTATGTGGAGCACCCGCTACAGACTGCCTTGCTCCTGGCTGGACTTCAGCTTGATGCCAGCTCTTTGGCTGCAGCCTTACTGCACGATGTTCCTGAGCAGTGCGGTATGTCTGTTTCTGAGATTGAAGCCAAGTTTGGCTCAGAGGTAAGCAAGCTTGTTGATGGCACCACTAGGCTGGGCAAGCTGTCCTGGCGAAGAGAGGGTGCGGCGGCTAGGGAATCGCAGGCAGAGAACCTGAGGAAGATGCTGGTGGCGATGGCTGAGGACCTGCGTGTGGTATTTATCAAGTTAGCTGACCGTCTGCATAATATGAGCACCTTAGATGCTCTATCAGCGGAAAAGCGGCGCAGCATTGCCCAGGAGACCTTAGAGATATATGCTCCCTTAGCTCATCGCCTGGGGATATGGGAACTAAAGTGGCAGTTAGAGGATTTATCCTTCCGCTATCTGGAGTCAAGGAGATATCGGCAAATCGCTAACCTGGTCGCTGCCCGCCGTACTCAACGGGAGGACTTCATAGCTCAGGTAATTCAGATTTTAACAAAGGAGTTTGACAAGGTTGGTCTAAGAGCCGAGATGTCAGGCAGACCCAAGCATATCTACAGTATATACCAAAAAATGGAAAAATATTCAGCCTCAGGCAAGCACTTTGATGATATACACGACCTCTTAGCCCTTCGGGTATTGGTTAGTACCGTGCCAGATTGTTATAGTGCTATAGGCGTTATCCATGGTTTGTGGCGCCCATTGCCCGAGGGGTTTGACGACTTTATTGCTAATCCCAAGTCAAATGGGTATCAATCTTTGCATACTGCCGTAATGTGCTTGGGCGCCACCCCCCTTGAAATACAGATTCGTACTCATGATATGCATCATATTGCTGAATACGGGGTAGCCGCTCACTGGCGGTATAAAGAAGGTGAAAAGAAGGATATACATTTTGAGCAGCGGATAGCTTGGTTGCGCCAATTAATTGAGTGGCATCGGGAGTTCAGTGGGGCTGAAGAGTTTCTGGAATCGGTTAAAACAGATATATTCATTGACCAGGTTTTCGTTTACACACCTCAGGGGGAGATAAAGGATCTGCCCAAAGGTTCTACCCCCCTCGATTTTGCCTACCGGGTTCACACTGAGCTGGGGCACCGCTGCGTAGGAGCTAAGGTGAATGGTAGGCTGGTGCATTTCAATTATCAGCTCAGGAATGGTGATGTAGTCGAGATTATGTCGGCTAAGGGGGCTAAGGGACCGAGCCGGGATTGGCTAAGTCCACACCTGGGCTATGTCAAAACATCTCACGCCAGGGAAAAGATACGCCAATGGTTTAAGAAACAGGAACGAGCCGAAAATATTGAGCGTGGTCGGGAGCTTTTGGAGAAGGAGACAAGGCGTCTGGGTATAAAACTCAGTGAGCGGGAGGAACTAGCCAAGCTGTTTAAATACGATGACCTGGATGATTTCTTGGTTGCTATTGGTTACGGCGGTATTACCACTCATCAGATTGCCATGAAGCTAGCTGCTCAGCAACAGCCGCCTAAGGTAGCGGCTGAAGTTACGCCACCCGAGCCGTCGGCATCGGCTATCAAAGTGCTGGGGGTTGGTGATATGCTTTACCACTTAGCCCAGTGCTGCCGTCCGGTGCCTGGGGACGAGATTATGGGCTATGTTACTCGCAGCCGGGGTCTGACCATCCATCGTCAGGATTGTTACAATGTGGTTCACGAGGACGAGAAGGAGAGGCTGGTTCCGGTGGAGTGGGAGAGGACTGATTCACTATATCCAGTTAGGGTTCAGGTTGAAGCCTGGGACAGGGTAGGGCTGATGCGTGACATCACTACTATTGTGGCTGAGGAGAAGGTTAATATTGCTTCTGTGAACTCTGTTCATCATGATGACCATACAGTTTCTGAATATTTTACTTTAGAGACGAGGGGATTAGCTCAGCTAAGTCGGCTCTTGGCAAGAGTTGAGGGAATCCGAGGGGTGATAAGTGCCACCAGGGTGGGGGACGAGGCGATTATGAAAGCTGGCACCTCAACCTGAAGGGGTTGCAAAATAAGAGTCTAGGGAGGTAGGCATTGGCCGGTAGTAAATCAGCTCAAAAACAGGCGCGTGTAGCCGAAAGGAGGCAATTGCGTAACAAGTCTATTCGTAGCCTGTGTAAGACCAGCATAACCAAGGCGGAGAGATTTATTTTCTTAGGTGAGCTTGAGTCGGCTCAGGCAGCGGTAGTAGCTGCCATAAGTGCTTTAGATAAAGCGGCTGAGAAGGGGGTTATCCACCCCAATAATGCCGCCCGACGCAAAGCACGATTAATGAAGAAGCTAAATGACGCCCGCTCTCTGGCTTCGGCTGAAACCGAGCCGAAGGAGGCTGAGTGATTTATTCCCTTAGCTGGGAGCGTCGCTCATTCTCCCGGCTTGGGGTATTGACAAAAAAATTTATTTATTATAGAGTGCCTATTGTAGAACAAATGTTCGCCCTAAACCTTGGGGGATGATGGTATTATCATTTAAGCAGCAGAATATTATTGATTATATTCGCCATTTTCTGATGGACAGGGGCTATCCACCTAGCATCAGGGATATAGTAACTGGCTGTGGAATTAGCTCGACATCGGTGGTTGATTATAACCTGAACATATTGGAGAAGGAAGGGTATATTCGCCGTCATCCTGAGGTGTCACGCGGCATTGAGTTGCTTGATAGGTCTGCAGCTCCGCAGTCTCGGGTTCAAGTGCCTATTATTGGTCAAATAGCGGCTGGTGAGCCGATACCGGTGCCTACTCCTGATACCTGGGATGTTACTGCTTCCTCAGAGACACTGGAGGTGGCTGGAGACTTGACTCAGGGCAGAGACGGGGTTTATGCTCTGAGGGTGCAGGGCTCGTCAATGGTAGATGCTTTGATTAATGATGGCGATATTATACTCATGCAGTATGTGAATGTGGTGGAGAACGGGGAGATGGCAGCAATATGGCTCAAGGCGGAGAAAGAGGCTACGCTAAAAAAATTCTACGCTGAGCCGGGTCGCGTCCGACTCCAGCCGGCAAATAGCCAGATGGAGCCAATATATGCTGAGCCAGACAATGTTGAAGTTCAAGGCAGAGTCATCGCTGTCATCAGGCAGTTAGTGTAGTAGATAGCTTGATTTGATTTTTATTGCCAATGAGTATAGATTAGAACAACCATAGGACAAGATTCCATGAAGAGGAAGTTATGATTTTATCTCAGTTCCAGACGGTAGGGAGTGACCTTTTTATCAGGGGGCTGGTCTCTTCTAATAGTGGAAATCTGAGTATCAGACTGGGAGAGCGCATGATTATTACCCGTCGCGGCTGCAGGCTTGGTTGTTTGCAGGAACATGACTTGATAGAGACAGGAGTAAGTAAAAATGACCGGTCGACACCACTAGCCTCAACAGAATTGGCGGTTCATCGCGCTATTTATCAGCAAACCCCGGCATTAGCTGTGGTTCATGCCCACCCACCTCATGTTGTTGCCCTGTCACTGACCGAAACTGAGATTGTGCCCAGTGATACCGAAGGTCTGTCTATAGTGGGCCGAGTTCCAGTCCTGGGTTGGCATATGAAGGTAAGATCTGGGGGTCTGGCGGATATAATTGCTGGGGCATTGAAACAGCACCGGATTGTTATGGTTCACGGTCACGGCAGCTTCGCCATTGGTCAACTACTTGAGGAAGCCCATAACTGCACGGCTATGCTGGAGGAAAGCTGCCGGGTCATTTGCTTGTTGAAGTCATTGCAGGTAGGTTCAGCTAAGAAATAACTTATATTCCCTCTTTCTTACTCTTTATTCCTTTGCCGGTGTTCAAAGAAGAAGTCCTTTTTATTCTCAGCCTTAGCCCATGCCGCTCTAGCTGTGGGCAAGAATCTTAGACCAATCAGAATACCTATAACTATTGACCAGGCAATGAGTGGTCCAGATTCCATACCTAGCCAAGTGATAAAGGGTAAGGAAACGAGACCGATAGCCAGAGACAGGGCAATATTACGGGTAATTATCAGGGGCATAGCGATTATGACAAAGAAGATTAGTAATCCAGCCCAATAATCATAAAGGGGCATAAGGATGGCAATGGCACCTATGGTAGTAGCCATACCTTTCCCCCCGCTAAATTTGAGGAAGACCATCCAGTTATGACCCACTATTGCCGCTAAAGCTGCTGCTAGCACAAAGAGCTGGGATACATCCAGTAGGCAGTAGGCTATAGCCACCGCCGCTGTTCCCTTACCAATATCAGTAATAGTTACCGCCAGACCAGCCTTAATCCCGACCTCACGGAAGGTATTTACGGCACCAATATTACTACTGCCTATCTGACGGATATCTTTACCCTTTACCACACGGGCAGCAATATAGGCTGACGGGATAGAGCCAAGCAGGTAACCAATGACTATGGCTAGAATCTCATTGCCTATCATTTAAACACCGGTTACTAAGCTTTTTGATAGACTGGGGTGCACCAGTTAAGGTATTTGGGGTTGTTGCCTCGTATTACCTCGGAGTAGATTTTTTGCAACTTGCTTGTTATCTCACCAATTTCGCCGTTGCCTACATTACGGCGGTCTATTTCAGCTACCGGGGTTATGTGGGCGGCGGTGCCGGTTAAGAAGCACTCTTCAGCGGTATACAGCTCACTACGGTCAACCGGTCTCTCTATTGTTTCTATGCCCAGTTCGTTTTGTGCCAGTTTTATTACAGTATCACGGGTGATACCCATAAGGATATTATTATAGCTGGCTGGCGTAACCAGTTTGCCATTTATGACCAGGAAAATATTTTCGCCGGTTCCTTCAGAGACATAGCCGTCCGGGGTGAGCATAATCGCCTCATCAAAGCCATTCTCATTGGCTTCTGTTTTAGCTAGGGCATTATTGATATAAAGACCGGTAATCTTAACCTGTGGCGGGATTACATTATCATCAGGACGTCGCCATGAGGAAATGCCACACCTGGCTTTATCTACATCCAAATACGGTCCCCAGGGAATGACAAAGGCGAGAAAATCATCTTCTACGTCATGAAGCCGCACACCTAGAGACTCGGAACTCTTGTAGGCGAGAGGGCGGACGTATAAATCTTCTTCAAAACCGCACCTTTTAACCAGTTCAATTGTTATCTGGGATAGCTCATCTATGGAATAGGGCAGGTTAATCTTCAACACTCGGCAGCCATTGTGCAGCCGTTCGTAGTGCTCTTTGAGACGGAACAGGTAAGTCTGCCGCTGCTGGCTGTTCCAGTTACCCCTGATGCCCTCAAAAATGGCAGTGCCATAGTGAAGGGAATGGGTCATAACCCCTATTTTGGCTTCAGATAGAGGAACAAATTGTTTGTGAAGATAAGCATACGATGGCATTTGATACTCTCCCTTGCTAGATAGGGTTCATTATAGCTCATTGCTAGGGTATAGGACAAGTAGGCTTACCGAGAGCTAAGGCTAGCCCCACAATTGGAGCAGAATTTACTACCGGGAAGGTTAACGTGGGAACAAGCCTTACAGGTCAGGTCTGCTCCCCGACTCTCGCCAAAATATAGTTTAACATGTGGCCACGGAATCTCTATCCCTTCCTCGTCAAAGACCTTCTTAATTCTTTTTCTTAGCTCGCCCATCACTGCCCACTGCTGCATGGGCTTAACATCGCCCAAAATCTTGATGTCTATTCCGGAGTCGCCCAGATTATTCACCCTCAGCGCATGGGGTGCACTTATAATTATTTTAGCCCAGTCCTCGTCCGCAGCCAGTTCCTGTCCCACGCGATTTATCACGCTAATGGCGTGATCGAGGTCAGTGCCATAGGATACCGATATATCGAGGTTGACCCTGGCAAAGCGTCTGGAGTAGTTGCTGGCTACCCTAATCTCACCATTGGGTACATGGTGGACTGTGCCGTCAAAGTCACGGAGCACTGTTTTCCTCAGGTTTACTTCTTCTACCAACCCACCGATGTCGGCTATCGTGACCCAATCCCCCACCCGATACTGGTTTTCCAAAATGACAAAGATACCCGCAATAAGGTCTCTTATAAGGTACTGGGCACCGAAGCCGACAGCTATGCCAGCAACGCCGAGGCCAGCCAGTGCTGGTCCAATAGGTATGTCCAGCTCAGATAGAACCATAAAGACGACAAGTATGACAATGATAATTCTTCCTGCCCCGATGAAGACAGAGACAAGGGTATCCGTTCTTTTCCTTATTCCCTCCTTGCTTTCCCCTTTCATGGTTCGGGCCAGGGTACGTTGCAGCACCGGTGGGAGAAGCTTTTTCAGGGCGAACCATAGCCCAGCTCCCAGCGCTAATATGATGAGAATGCGAGTGCCATGCTCCACCAGCCAGTTAACTACTGTAGCCCAACTCAATTCCATCTCTGATACCTCCCCAAATGGCTTAAGCATATTATATCACATACAGCCTTGCCTAGATGCTGCGTCCCTCTTAAACTCCCCATTACAAGGAGAGTCCAAGAGAGGCTTCGCCTCTCTTCTAATATTCTTCCCCCTCCCTTGGTAAGGGAGGGGGATAAAGGGGGTGGGTTGCCAAATAAACTCAAAGGGGGGTGAGGTTGATAAAAAATCTATATAATAGGAGGCTGGACTCCAATCGGGCTTAGTGATATATATTAGGTAACAAGTGAATGGGGGTGAGCTATGTTGGAAACGCTTTCAACTGAGACGCTTGAGGCTATCTTTGACACACTGCCAGTAGAGGTGTCATTCGTTGATGAGACTGATACCGTCAGGTATTACAGCAGGGGTGATGAGAGGATATTCAGACGGACTCCGGCAGTGATAGGCAGGAAGGTGCAGCAGTGCCATCCGCAGAAAAGCCTGCACAAGGTAGAGCAGGTAGTAAGCGACTTAAAATCCGGTAAGAGAAATGTAGCCGAATTCTGGATTGACCTTAAGGGGCGCAAAATATATATCAGGTATTTTGCCGTCAGGGATAAATCTGGTAAATATATTGGCACTCTTGAGGTTACCCAGGACATAACCGACCTCCAGAAGATAACCGGCGAAAAGAGGCTTCTGGATGAGGGGTAGGGTGGGGTGTTTTGTATTAGTTGAAGTGGCAGGAGGGCAGTGATGGAAGCGCAATTCATAGAAGCCGTTGACAAGGCAATTGGGCAAGTTGTTTTCGATTTTCAGGGTGACCCCACTAGGTATTGGAATGAGAGAGATATACACTGGAATCTTTTCCACTATCTGAAACAGCAGGGGATCTTTCAAAAGAATTACATAACCGAGCTTATTCGTGCTGAGTTCCCGACGCGCGTAGAGTATAGGGAAGTGGATAGGAAGCCAGCCAGAGGTCATTATGACCTAGTAGTATTGGAGCCCGCTTCGCTTGCTGCCCCGGCTGTGTGCGAAATGGCACCATGGGCTCCCTGGGATGAGTACCTCCCACTGGTGAAGGTACTGGTTGCCGTAGAGGTCAAGATATGGTTGGATAGATGGTCAGATATTCAGCAGAGAATTAGTTGGGACGTCCAGAAACTCACAGAGCCGCAAAACGCGGTCAAATACCCTTATTTTTTAAATTTCGTTCAACTGGATTTTAGGCGGAAGCAAATGAGAGACTACTACTTTGAGTTGCGAAATCATTTGATAGAACAGGCAAAGCAGTGGCCACAGCTTAAAATTCTTTGTGTGCCTAGCGACGTCGAAATTCAGCCCCCGAGCGATAACTGGATTTCCCCTACCTAGAGACTATAACCCCCTACCTCGACAAACTCGGCGTATGTAAGCTATAGCCTCCCTCATTTTCGGGGAAGATATCCTTTAGCAGCAGGGTTCTGCCGGTTTGGATGGCGGTGAAGCCGTACTTTTTGCGGATGCGGTCAATGGCTCTGTTTAGCTGCTCCTGCCTTCGGGCTGATGAATCCAGCATGTCCAGTTGCCTGCCCGGCTCAACCAGGCTTGATACCCCAATGCCAATGAGGCGGACCGGCTGCTTTTCCTGAGATAGCTCCCTCTTTAATAGCTTTACTCCGGTGTCAAAGATGGTCTGGTCGGCATTAGTGGCTTGTTTTAAGGTGTGGCGGCGGGTAATGGTGGTGAAATCGGCATATCTCAGCTTTAAGGTTACGCACCGGGCTTGCTTGCTTTGCTGGCGCAATTCAGCACCCACCCTTTCCCCAAGATAACGAAGTGTCGCCTGAAGTTGACGGTGGTCCCTGGTGTCTTTGCCAAAGGTTGTTTCTCGACTGATGGACTTGGCAGCGCTCGGAGGCTCTACTTCTCTATCGTCAATACCATTGGCGTAGCGCCATAGAAGCTCACCAGACGCACCGAAATGGCTTTTAAGGGTACTTGGCGGCATAGTAGATAATTTGCCTATAGTATCAATGCCTAAGCCGTTTAAAATTCGCCCTGTCTTTTTGCCTATTCCCGGTAGCTTGGCTATAGGCAATGGTGCCAGGAAGGAGCGCTCCTTTCCCGCAGCTACCTCCAGTAATCCGTCTGGCTTTGATAGCTCAGCAGCAACCTTGGCTACTACCTTGCAACTAGCGATGCCCACTGAGGCGCAGAGCCCCAGTTCATTCTTAATCCGCTGCTTTATTTTTGCAGCCATCTGATGAATAGAGCCGTAGATGGATTCAAAACCGATTACATCCAGATAGGCCTCATCAAGGCTCACCGGCTCGAGGAAGGGCGAAAAATCAGCCAGAATAGCCATAAACCTCTGTGAGGCATCACGATACTTGGCGAAGCTGCCTTCGATAAAAATAGCTTGGGGGCAAAGGCGGGTGGCGGTGGTAAGGGGCATACCGGCATGTAAACCAGAGGCTCGGGCTTCATATGAGGCAGAGGCAACTACCCCCCGCCCCTCAGGTCTGCCGCCAACTACCACCGGTTTGCCTTGAAGCTCAGGGTTTTCTGCCTGCTCTACTGAGACAAAGAAGGCATCTAGGTCAATGTGCATAATCCGGCGTGCCATTACTCTCCCCTGGATATAAAGGCTTTAACTCTGCGCTCAAAGACACTTCGCTCAAGGAGGATGCGGTGCTGGCATTTAACGCATTTAATCCCTATATCAGCCCCGAGCCTGACTACCTGCCACTCGTAGCTACCACAGGGGTGCTTCTTCTTGAGGCGGACCACATCACCCAGCTTTATCTCCATAACCATACTAATACCCCAGCCCAACCTTTTTTCTTATTTCCGCCTCATCCAGGGCTTCAGCCAACCCTCTCAGAAACGGGGTTGAGGCGTTCTCTAGGAGCCAAAAGCCAAAGGCAAGCCCTTCGTCTTCCAGCTCTTTGCCTTTAAGCTGGGTGACGACCTTCAATTCTAGCCTTTCATCATTTCCCTTAGCAATGACAAAGCTTTTCACTGGTAACATACCTCTCTCTGAAGATTCCAATTCTGTTCCCCCTGCCTCAAATAGTTAGGTACAAGTAAATCTGGTCTCGCAGTGAAGAGGCGACCCCTCGTGCTGTCTGAGCAAAATCCTTTTCCCGTGAGGCGTATATGATTTGTCTTGAAGAGTTGATGATTGCCTTCTGCCCCTGAGCATCAACCCCATAGCGGACTGCTTTTTCTAGGTCTCCCTTCTGGGCACCAATACCCGGTATCAGTAGTGGCATATCCGGGTGACGCTGTCGTATCAGCCCCAATTCCTCGGGATAGGTAGCGCCCACCACCAGCCCTATGTTCCCGTATGTATTCCACTGGCTGGCTTTTAGGGCTACTATCTCAAATAGGGGGTAATACTTGCTCTGCACTTTAAGCTGCAGAGCCTGGAAATCAAGGGCACCAGCGTTTGATGTTCGGCACAGGATGAATATCCCTTTATCCCGGTACTGGATGAAGGGTTCTATTGAATCGAAGCCCAGGTAAGGGTTCACCGTAGCTGCATCAAAGCCGAGGTTGTCAAAAATAGCCTTGGCGTAAGCCTTAGCTGTGTTACCTATATCACCTCGCTTGGCGTCGCCTATTACCGGTATATCATCCGGTATATATTTAATGGTGTGTTTCAGGACATCAAACCCCTCTTCTCCTAGAGCCTCATAGAAGGCAAGGTTAAGTTTGTAGGCACATACTAAGTCGGCAGTGGCATTAATGATTGCCTTATTGAATTTAAGAACGCCTACTTTGCTCGGCATCAGCTCTCGGTCAGGGTCAAGCCCAACGCAGAGTAAACTCTTATTCTTTTTCGTGGCATTTATTAGCTTTTCGATAAAATTCATCTCGCACCCCCTGATAAGCTGATAATATCAGTCACTGTGGAATAGCGTCAAGTTATGCCCTCTGCAGTTTTGGTTGTTGCCAGTTAATCAGCGGTGATATAATTAGCTTCAAGACCTATGCCTCCTCTTCTTGAAAAGGGTTGGTAGGGATGAACTATCAGCAGGCTCTAGACTATCTATTTAGCTATACTGACTACGAAAAGGAACCGATGCCACACGACCCGGCTTTCTATGACCTGCGGCGTGTGGACGAGCTGCTGTCTTATTTGGGTAATCCCCACCTAAAGGCTGGGTCAGTTCATATTGCCGGCACCAATGGTAAAGGAAGTGTAGCCGCTATGGTTGCCTCAGTCCTCAGCGCCTGTGGTTATACTACGGGACTTTATACCTCACCTCACTTGCATACCTGGAGAGAGCGTATCAGGGTTGATGGGGAGTTAATTTCAGAGGCGGAGCTGGCTGCTCTGGTGGAGAGGGTTAAGCCTGAGGTTGAAGCGGTAAATCAGAGGGCTACCTATGGTCAGTTGACCACCTTTGAGCTATTAACGGTACTAGCCTTCACCCACTTTGATTTGAAGAGAGCAGATTTTCAGGTACTGGAGGTAGGGCTGGGAGGAAAGTTTGACGCCACCAATATAATCACCCCCGAGGTCTGTATTATCACCTCTATTAGCTTTGACCATACCGATGTATTAGGCAATTCTCTGGCTGAAATCGCTACTGAGAAGGCTGGTATTATCAAACCCGGTAGTATAGTAGTAGTTTCTTCTCAGCTTGACGAGGTGGCTAGGGTTTTAGAGGAGACCTGCAAAAGTTGTCGGGCGCCGCTGGTGACGGTGGGTAATGATGTTACCTGGCGGAGCCTTAGTTCTGATTTAAATGGGCAGCAGTTTCAGGTGAAGGGGAGATTGGGTAGTTATGAACTATCTATTCCACTTATCGGTCAGCACCAGCTAGACAATGCGGCTACTGCGGTGGCAGCCTTGGAGGTCTTAGCCGAAAGGGGCTTTAATATTTCCCGGGATAGTATCACTGATGGTCTGGCACGGGTGGATTGGCCGGGTCGGCTCCAGATTCTTAGCCATCACCCGCTGATAGTGGCTGATGGTGCCCATAACCCCGACTCAGCTTGGAGGCTAAAACAGTCTCTTGAGCAATACTTTGACTTTGACCGGGCTATCTTGGTTATCGGGACATCGGTTGACAAGGATATAGCCAGCATAGTCTCACAGTTAGTGCCTCTTTTTAGTAGGGTAATCGTTACCGGCTCTCGCCATCCTCGGGCTATGGCACTGGCACCTATTGTGGCTGAGTTTGTCGGGCATGGAGTGGAAACGCAACCAATGGATGGTGTTGCCCCTGCGCTATCCTTGGCGCTGACTCTAGCTGGGGACAGAGACCTCATCTGCGTTACCGGTTCACTGTTTGTGGTAGCTGAGGCAATTGAGCAGGCAAATAGGCTTGGTTTAACGGCATGAGCCATAAAAATAGTAAAGGAGGTATCTTTAATGGCTGAGCAGGTTGGATATAAGGTAATCGGTACTATTAAAAAGGTGAGGGGAGAATGCACCAAGGGGCATGAAGTAGGTGATAAAATCGAACTCAGCACTCATGACTCCGGGGGACTCTGTGGCTTCTTTTACCATGATATCTATCCCTATATTATTATGCTTCAATTTGGCGGAAAGTTTCCCAAGGAATGGGGTCCGGAGGGGTGGGAAGGGGATGTTCTAACGTTTGATTGCATGGACATAGCTAATGCTGTCAGAATAGAGCTGCGCCGAGAAAAGGCATAGGTATTATGCCAGCTTCTATTTCTTAGGAGATCTAAACCTCCACCCTGCCTGTCTCAGATATACATAGGCAAACAGGGCATACCACAGTGGGAATATGACATAGGCAATATTGGAGTGCATTAACGCTAGTGCTTCCGCTCCCCAGTGGTATCCGGCGGCAACTGAAACCACAATCCTGACTATGTTCTGTAGCCAGGTACCGGCGAGACCAAAAAGGAAAATATACCATGCCCTTTTTAACGGAAGCCTGATATCCAGCATCATCAGAGTAAACAAGGTGATAAATACACCGATGGTTGCATAACCGGCACACTCAGGCGATATTGTTGTTGAGATAATATCTCCCGTCACACTGTTAAATCGGAGCAGCACCCCCTCACACATTATTGGCAGCCCTAGCATTCTGGTAATGGGTATTACCACATTGGCAGTCAGTCTTGCTGATGGCTCTCCCAGCCATCCTATCATCACTATGGGAAATACCAGACTGAAGCCATATATCGCTAGGAGTATGGCTGGCATAATGCATGCACCGCTGAAAACTATAGTAAAAATACCGAGCCAGCTGAATAGCATTAAAAAGACGAGGAAGTTGTCAGACCTCGGTAGGAAGATAGATAATGCTAGCAGAGCCACACCGCTTAGTATAAAGGGAAGGCTGAACTTGGCTGTTTGCATCTTGGATAAAATATCTCTCCTTTTTAACCATAGCCACAGAAGGCAAAGGCATAATACAGCCCAGTGGAACACACCATGACGTTGGAGCCCTTCAGGTGATAGCCATTGGGGCAGTTTTGCCCACAGTTCACCAAAGGATATGATTGAGATGGCTAGGCAGGCGGCGAACCAGATAATAAGCCTTGTTTTCAAACAGAACCTCCATTTGTTTAATTTTAACTTCCCTTCGGTAATAAGTCTAGGGGAATATGAGGTTGTTTAGCAACTTCATTCTTCCCACCCTCTGAGGGTGGGTGGGACAACTAGGTTTGACTATCTCGAATATCTAATTTGCCTTAGTTGGGCTATTGCTGTAAAATGTGCGGGAAAAGCTTGTTTGAGGTGAAGTAGTGCCTATCTATGAGTATGAGTGTGGTGTTTGCCAGTGCCGTTTTGAAAGGAAGCAGAGGTTTGATGAGGAGCCGGTAGCTATCTGCCCTAAATGTCAGGGGAAGGCTCGCCGTGTCATTCACTCTGTTCCGATAATCTTCAAGGGGAGTGGCTTTTATACTACAGATAATCGCAAGGGTAGCGGTTGGGAAGGTGAGAAAAAACCCAGCAAGAAAAAAGTAGACGGGGAAAGAAAGAGTGAAGACGCTACTCCAGCGGGTCACTGAAGCCTCGGTTAGTATTGGTGGTGAGGTAGTGGGGAGGATAGGCCGGGGCCTGGTGGTTTTTGTCGGGGTAGCCAGTGGGGATGCGGAAAAAGATGCGCAATACCTTGTTCAGAAAATAGTCAACCTGCGCATTTTTGCTGATGAAGCGGGCAAGTTTAACCTTTCGGCTCTGGATATTAAGGGCGAGCTATTATTAGTAAGCCAGTTTACCCTCTTGGCTGATACCAGGAAGGGTCGTCGCCCTAGTTTTATTGAGGCAGCGCCCCCGGCTCAAGCTGAACAATTGTTTGACCAGTTTGTTGAGCAAGCGCGTGCCGCCGGATTAAGGGTGGAAACCGGGCGCTTTCAGCAATATATGCAGGTAGAAATCCATAACGATGGTCCGGTAACAATACTGTTGGATAGCAGAGAAAAACTTAAAAACAATTCTTATTGAAACTAACTGCAACTGCAAGGGCTTGTAATTAATTATTGTTTTTGATATAATAAGCTAGCTTCTTAAATTAGGTGAAGATTAAGTGAGCCGGTTCGGAGATATAGCTAGTAAGTTAAGCGAACAAGGGTATCGGCTGACACCGCAGCGGATGATGATTTTGTCGGCTATTGAAAATAGCGATGACCATATTAGCGCTGAGGAAATCTATGCCCAAGTGGTGGCTAAATATCCTCATGTTAACATCTCAACCGTCTATCGGACCTTGGAATTGCTCAAGCAGCTTGGGCTGGTGACCGAGACAGACCTGGGGGGAGGTCGGGTCAGGTATCACCCTGCCGATAAAGGGCACCATCACCACCTCGTGTGTACAGAGTGTGGTGCCATAATTGACCTTGATGAATCACTGCTGGCTTCTTTGGAGAGTACGTTGCTCCGTGAATATAAATTTAGTGCCGACTTGAGGCACTTAGCTATTTTTGGTCGCTGTGCTAATTGCAGCAAATAAATTTTTTTAATCCATTGTAGCAACTAGTTGCAATTGCATTAAATTGCTTATAACCAGACAGGAAAATTACAGAGGGGAGCCGCATTTGTGAAAAAACCCTACATTCTCGTCAGCGCTATTCTAGTCCTGAGCTTCGTTGCCGCCTCACTTCTGGGTAGTTGCTCGCCGGCAAATACATCTAAGCTCAAAGTAGTTACCAGCACATCTCTACTAGCTTCCATAGTGGAACGAGTCGGGGGTAACATGGTTGATGTGGTCAATATTATTCCTCCAGCCCAATGTCCGGGGCACTTTGATATTAAGCCCGGCGATATTCAGAAGCT
This sequence comes from Dehalococcoidia bacterium, assembly GCA_030615865.1. The sequence goes on along the minus strand of JAUWYK010000006.1, from coordinate 11,431 downwards.
TGCCGATGCCGACCTCTTTCTCCTCCATGGCTGGCAGGGGGAGAAGTTTTCTCAGGAGCTAATCGCCTCAGCCAATAATCCCGACCTCACCGTGGTCACGATTGATATAAAAGGTAACTGGATGACGCCACCAGTACAAATAGAGGCAATAGATAAGATTACTGCATCTCTGTGTCAGGTAGATACCCAAAACAGTTCCGCTTATCAGAAGTCGGCAGCAGAACTTAAAGGCAAGATTGAGGCTAAAGGGACTGAGATAGAAGCCAGGCTGGCTAAATTAAACCTTTCCAGTATCAATGTAATGTGCTCTGACCAGTTACCTGGGTTTGTCAAATGGGCTGGGTTCAACATTGTCGCTACCTATGGCAGACCCGATTCACTTACCGTGCAGGTGATGAAGGAGCTGGTGGACAAAGGTAGAGAGGCAAAGGTAGCCCTGATTATTGATAACCTGCAGAGCGGTCAGGATGCCGGGGCAGGAATAGCCGAGGAGCTTGGCTGCAACAGGATAATACTTTCCAACTTCCCCGGTGGCTTTGATAACACCGAGACCTGGGAGAAAGCCATTGACCGAAATATTGAGCTGATACTAGAGGCAATAGCTTATTAACTGGAAGGGGGTAGGAAAAGAGATGAACAATACCGTTATTGATATTGAGAATGCCGTCGTTTCCTATAGGGAAGATATCGCTCTGCGGGGCGTATCCCTAAGGGTAAAGTCTGAAGAGTTCGTTGGCATCATTGGACCCAATGGCGCCGGGAAGACCACGCTTCTTACCATAGTCAATGGATTAGGCAAGCTACTCAACGGACGGGTATCTGTGCTGGGACATTACCTCACTCCAGGTAACGGTCATTCCTTGAGAAAGAGAGTTGGCTATGTAGCCCAAGTCCAGAACATAGACCCCCGTATGCCGATGAATGTCCGTGAAGTGGTGATGATAGGGCGCTACGGGCTTTTAGGTTTACTGGGAAGACCAGGCAGGCACGACTGGAAAATCGTAGATGAGATGCTGGAACTGGTGGGTATGAGCCATCTTTCGCAGCGACCTATTGGTCACCTCTCCGGAGGTGAGCAACAACGGGTAGCCATAGCCCGTTGTCTTGCCCAGGAGCCAGAACTTTTTCTGCTTGACGAGCCAACCGCTTCGCTGGACTGGAAAGCGCAAAACGATATACTGGAACTGGTGAGGCAAATCCACGATTCACGGCATCTCACCACCTTATTTGTGACCCACGACCTAAGCTGTTTACCTGTCGCCTGTGACCGGGTAGTGCTGATGAAGGAAGGGTTCATCTGGGGCGAGGGTTCTCCCGACGGATTGCTCACTGATGATAATCTTAGCCAGCTATATGATATGCCCATCTCGGCAGTAAAGAAGAGGCGTAGAAACGTTATTTTAGTCTAACACCGAGGAGTCTCGCACTTGGATTTATCTATTTTTAGTTACCAGTTCATGCAGAATGCCATCCTTTCCGCCTTCTTGGGTGGTATTGCCTGCGCTACCATAGGTGTTTTCGTGGTGCTGATGCATATGCCCTTTATCGGGGTGTGCATGTCGCACGCTGCCTTTGCCGGAGCCCTGCTCGGGCTGTGGTTAGGCTTTAACCCCCTGATAGGTGCCTTTGCCGTTAGTCTCCTATCCGCAGCTATTATTGGACCTCTGGCTGACCGCGGCGAGCTTAACCCTGAAACCTCGGTAGGGGTCATCTTTTCTCTTATGCTCGGGCTTGCCTTCCTCTTTATGGGGCTGATGCCCGGCACCAAATCGGGAGCTCTGGAGTTACTATGGGGTAGTATCCTCACCAATACCAGAAGCGACGTCATATTTCTGGGAATAGTGACCGTTGTTGTAGTGGGGCTAGTTTTTATCTTCTATAAGGAAATCCAGGCTACCATTTTTCACCGTGACATGGCCCTCTCGGTAGGTATACCAGCCACCCTGATTTTATATGGTATCCTGTTTTTGACTGGTGCCACCATAACCGCATCCCTTCGCTCCATAGGAGGGCTACTTATCTTCAGCCTGATTTTAAATCCAGCCGCTGCCGCCTACCAGCTTACCTACAGCATGAAACGAATGTTTCTGCTCTCGGCGGGTTTTGGCGTTTTCTCTGGCTGGATGGGTCTCCTGCTCTCCTATCTTTTCAATATTCCCAGTGGCGCCACCATAGTAGTTACCTCATCGGTAATCTTCATGATAGCCGCTATCTTCTCCCCCAAGAGGAAGGTAAAGGGCTGGCAGGCAAAACCGCTTCTGGAGGAAGGCTCGTGATTAGGGCGTATTTCAACCAGAGGGCAGCGAGCTGGGATGAAACCGTCGCCGAAAAGGACACTACCAAACTTGAGCAGATGGCCGAACGCCTGAATATCGAGCCTGGTTCCACACTACTTGATGTCGGGACTGGAACCGGCGTATTCATTCCCTTTCTGTTAAGTAAGATTGGAAGGAATGGACACATCATTGCTCTTGATTTTGCCGAGGAAATGTTAAAAAAAACCATGGCTAAAGGCTTTAATGGGAATATTGACTACCTCTGTGCCGATGTAACCGATATCCCCCTTGACGATGAAATCTTCGATACTGTGGTGTGCTATTCTAGCTTCCCTCACCTCCAGGACAAGCCAAGAGCCCTTACCGAAATTAAGCGGGTAACTAAAACAGGGGGCAGACTGTTCATTTGCCATACCTCAAGCCGGACTATAATTAACCAGATTCACCGCAATATCCCCGCAGTACAAAATGACACCGTTCCTGACGAGGGAGAGATGCAAATAATGCTGTCGATGGCTGGATTTACCGAAATAAGTATAGATGATACCAATGAGAGTTACTTGGCTAGTGCTAGGAAGCCAAAAGTAAGCTAAAAGAACTTGAGGGTCTGCAGCTCAAGCTCAAGGCTGATATCAATGGCTTTTGACGAGTGAGTAAGGGCTCCGACGGAGATAATGTTTACTCCACTTTCGGCAGCAGCTCGAACATTGGCTAAGGTAATTCCTCCCGAGGCTTCAGTCTTAACCTGACTTGGGAGTAGGCTTACTACACGGCGCATTTCATCGGGGTTCATATTATCTAGCATGATTATATCCGCCCCGCCCTCTACTGCATCCACGGCTTCCTCGGCAGTGTTGACCTCTACCTCAACCGTTAACCCCTTGGGGGCATTCTGTTTAGCCTTAGCTATAATATCCCTTAGGCTCATGCCCAGGGCGCGCAACGCCGCTAGATGGTTATCCTTAATCAGGATGCCATCACCTAGGTGAAAACGGTGGTTTTGCCCGCCACCTACGCGCACGGCATACTTTTCCAGTAGCCTGAGCCCGGGAGTAGTTTTGCGGGTATCGGTGATAATAACATCAACTCCACGGGTTTCGGCTACATATTGGGCGGTGTGTGTAGCAATGCCACTGAGCCGCTGTAGGAAGTTGAGAGCTACCCGCTCTGCTTTGAGTATGCTGACTACTGTGCCGGAAATGGTGGCGATGGTATCTCCGGGTTTAACCTTGGCACTATCTTGAATAAGCACTTCAACCTTAAGTGATGGGTCAACCTTGAGAAACACCCTCTTGGCTATTTCGCCACCGGCCACTATTCCCTTTGCCTTAGCCAGTATGGATGCCTTACCCTGGAGTTCAGGTGGTATTAGCGCCTCACTGGTAACGTCACCGTGGCTTACATCCTCAGCCAGGGCGAGGTCTATAATGTTATCAACCTGTTCTTCAGATAGTTGGAGTTTATTCACCTACCTCACCATTTTGATGTGAATACGATGTGGTGTTGCCATTGGGATAAGCTTTGGGGGAAATCGGAGCGGAAATGAGCGCCACGGCTTTCTTCTCTGAGCAGGGCTGCCTCGGTTACTAAACGACCGGTCAATACCAGGTTATTTAGCTCGTAGGAAGGGCGGTCTGTAGGCTGGGGTAAGGACTTTTGCCAGGCAGCTAGAATATTTGCTGCCTCGGTTAGGCTTTCTTTGTTGCGTATAATGCCTACTTTATCCCAGTGGAGCTGTTGTAAAGCAGAGAGGCTGGGTGCAGGAGCTGCCTTGGGAACTTGCCTCTGGCTCAGTGAGTGGTGAACCTCTACACCTTTGTCGGTAATTGGTGCCCTTGTCTTAGCTTTCTTTCTGGTTCTTTCCATAATTCTTTTGCCAAAGGCGAGCACTTCAATCATTGAGTTTGAGGCTAGCCGGTTTGCCCCGTGGACCCCAGTGCAGGCGGTTTCACCAGCGGCGAATAATCCAGCTATATTGGTCTCCCCCCAGTTATTGGTCTTTATACCTCCCATCATGTAATGAGCCGCCGGTGCTACTGGTATCAGACCTTTGGTAATATCTAGACCGTGATCCAGGCAGAAGCGGTAGATATGGGGAAAACGCGTGGTAATAGTGCGGGGTGGCAGGTGGGTGATGTCAATGAAGACCCTATCTGAGCCTGTTTTTCCCATCTCGTACACTATGCTACGAGCCACTATGTCTCGTGGTGCCAGGTCACTCTGTGGTGCGTAGTCAGGCATGAAGCGGTAGCCTTCTACATTGCGCAGCACTCCTCCCTCACCCCTGACTGCTTCAGATATAAGAAATGGGGTTACCCCGGGCAGGCGTAGGGCGGTAGGGTGGAACTGGAAAAACTCCATGTCAACAATCTCTGCCCCGGCGTTAAAGGCTAAGGCTATGCCGTCACCAGTAGCTATATCAGAGTTAGTATTGAGCTTGAATAGTTGCCCGGCGCCACCGGTAGCCAGAATCAGAAAGTGGCACTCAAATTCCTCAATAGAGCCGGTGCGGCAATCAAGGGCTTTTATTCCGGTAACCCTCCCCTTTTCTATCACAATCTCTGTAGCCAGGCAGTCTTCAAGTACCTGAATCCTGGAGTCACGCACCTTATTACTTAGGGTGAGTTCAATATGTTCGCCGGTGGCATCACCCCCGGCGTGCAGGATGCGGGGTATACTGTGAGCCGCCTCCATAGCCAGGGCAATCTGTCCATCAAGGGTGTCAAAGGGTACGCCCAGTTTGACAAGGTCAGTGATGCGAGCCGGGGCTTCATTGACTAAGATGAGCACTGCCTCTTCATCACACAAGCCGTCTCCAGCGGCTATAGTATCCTTGAAGTGAAGCTCAGGGGAATCATTCTTGCTTATGGCGGCAGCAATACCTCCTTGGGCATACTTGGTATTGCAGTCGTCAATGCTGCCCTTAGTTAGAATGAGGACACTCCCCTGCTCTTTGGCTAGCAGGGCGGTATAAAGCCCGGCAATGCCACTGCCAATTATTATGTAGTCATAATAACTCATTGGCTTACCTCGGCGGCTTTAGCTTCATAGCTAACAGCCAGCATCCGGTCAACAGCTTGTTTTGCTTTTATCCTTACCTCTTCGGCTACAGTTACTATATTCTGCCTTAGCTCCATCGTTCGCGCCACTGTTTCCAGGGTCGTTTTCTTCATATCGGTGCAGATTTGACTGTTTGAGATTAAGTAGAAGAATTTATCTGGATTCTCCTGGCGTAAGCGGTGAAGCAGTCCTTCCTCAGTACCGATAATAAAGCTTTTATGGGGGCTTGCCTTAATGTAGCGAAGCATCTGCGAGGTGCTAAGGGCAGCCTCAGCCAGCTCAATCACCTCGGGTCGGCATTCAGGATGGACGATTACCTGTGCCTCGGGGTGGAGCTTTTTTGCCAGTTTAACCTGCTCCGGCTTAATACGGTGGTGGACGTAGCAGAAGCCAGGGTAAAGGATTAACCTCCTTTTGGTCTTTATAGAGGTGTAAGCGCCCAGGTTCTGGTCAGGCACAAAGATTATATCGTCGCTGGGTACTGAGTCTACTATCTCAGCCCCGTTAGCCGAAGTGCAGCAAACATCACTTTCGGCTTTAATTTCGGCTGATGAATTTACGTAGCAGACAACCGATGCCCTGGGGTATCTTTGCTTCCACTCTCTCAGTTCATCAATGCTAATCATATCTGCCAGCGGGCAGCCAGCACTACCTTCTGATAGCAAGACGGTGCGTTCCGGGTTGACGATAGCTGCCGTTTCGGCCATAAAGCGGACGCCACAGAAGACTATTGTCTCGGCATCTACCTCGGTGCACTGGCGTGATAGCTCCAGGGAGTCGCCGACAAAGTCAGCTATATCCTGAACCTCAGGCCGCTGATAGTTGTGGGCAACAATAACCGCCTTCAGCTCCTCTTTTAGCCTGGCTATCTTTTCTTTGAGTTGATTAAAGTCGCTCACATTAGTAATCCTCCCCTCCCTTTTGGGGGGGAGCGCAGGGGGTGAGTTGATAAACAGTCCCTATTTCTCTCGTTTGCCGGCGATACTACCCCTAGCTACCCTAATTGTCATCCCCGATTCTATTTTTATGATTACACTATCCTCACTGACGCTTTCAATTACTCCATAGATGCCACCGGCGGTAATTATCCTATCGCCCCGTTTTAGTTCTTGCATCAGTTCTTGGTGTTCCTTCTGCCTCTTGCGCTGTGGTCTAATCATAAGCAAATAAAACATCCCAAAGATTAGAACCAGGAAGATAATCATCGGAGCTATGCTTGTGCCTTCTTCGCCCCCCTCTGGAGCATAACAGCCCCCCACAAAAACTAAGGTAATAAGCAATCCCACTATCAATCCCAAATTTAGCACTTTATTTTTTCCCACTTTTTCCTCCTTATTTTAAGATTCAACCCTTCCCTGTAGTGACCAGGGACTTGTTTTCTCAATCCTGATTTTCACCAGTTGCCCCCGGCAATCACTGTTGCTATTGAAGAATACCAGTTTACCAGTTCTGGTGCGACCTTGCCACTTCCCCTTTTTCCTCCCCTCTACCAGAACTTCAACCATCTTATCTAATAGTTGAGCATTAGTTTCGGTAGCAATTTTCTCCTGGAGTTGCTCAACCTTATTCCGTCGCCTCCTTTTCTCATCCGGTGGTATATTATCCTCAAATTTCTTGGCGGCAATAGTTCCCGGTCTTGGTGAATAGGCAGCTACGTGGACTGTATCAAACCTTAGCTCAGAGAGCAAGTCGACAGTTTGCTGGAACTGACGAGGGCTTTCTGAGGGAAAGCCGACAATGACATCAGTGCTCAGGGCTACCCCGGGTATTTTACTCCGTATTTGCCTGATAAGCTGGCGGTAGTGCTCGACCGTGTAGTCTCGCCTCATTGCTTTTAGAATATCATTGCTGCCTGACTGAACGGGGAGGCTTATCTCCTCGCAGACCTTATCCAGATAGGCTACCGCCTCAATGAGCCTGTTGCTCATGTCCTGGGGATGGCTGGTCAGGAAGCGGATGCGAGCTAATCCGTCTATAGTATTTAACTCATTGAGCAAATCGGCTAGGTCTGGTTTGTCAAGCAGGTCATGCCCGTATGAGTCCACATTTTGCCCCAGCAAGACGACCTCTTTTGCTCCACGATGCACCAGCTCTCTTACCTCACCGACTATCTCTTCAACCGGGCGGCTCATTTCCCGACCACGGCGGTGGGGGACAATGCAGTAGGAGCAGAAGTTATCACAGCCTTGAATGATAGGAACGAAGGTGCTTGGCAAAGGGTGCTGAGGTAATACTGGACGCTGGTCAGCTTTTTCTAGCCACTGAGGATAGTCTCCAGGCTTAAAAAAGTAGTCAACATGGGGAAAGCTTTCCCTAAGCTTCTCAACCTTGGCGTTAACCAGACAACCGGTTACGGCAAGGGTTAGGTCAGGGCGTGACTTTTTTAGTGGCTTAAGGGCATGGAGCTTATTGATGACACGGTTCTCAGCATGCTGGCGCACCACGCAGCTATTAAGCACGATTAAATCAGCTGCCTCGGCGGTAGCTGTAGGCTGGTAGCCCAGTTGCCCAAGGTAACTGCCGAGTCGCTCCGATTCCGCCTTATTCATTTGGCAACCTATTGTCCAGATATAATATTGAGGCATCGTCTCTTACTCTTGGTTGTATTAAAAATATAACCCCCTTATCAAGGGGCACGTTTCCTTACATGGCGGAGGGAGTGGGATTCGAACCCACGACCCCAATTTCTCAGGGTAAGCGCTTAGCAGGCGCCCGCACTAGGCCTCTATGCGATCCCTCCACTAGCCTAGGGAACTAATAATCTTTATATTTTTACTATATCACAACCCTTTATTTTGCTCAAACCTCACCCCTTTTATTACGAGATTGTTTTACTAACTTGGTTGCTCCCAGCCACCCTCCCTTAGGGGCTTTGCTCACCAGCCTCAAGGGTGGGAGGGTGGGAAGAACATTGCTAAACAACCTCTTTTACTACACCACTTACAGGACGAGGCTGAAAACTCTCCTTTGTTTGATGGCTTTACTTGGCTGTGCTATGATGGCGTGGCACATAACGAATATGGAAATCAATGTTTTAATTGATGAAGACCTTGAGGAATGTCCTGAGGTGAGCTGGCTTCAAAGCGTAGCTGAGCAAGTTCTTGTCGCCCAGGGGGCTGGCTCTAGTGTGGAGCTGGGTCTGGTTATTGCCAGCCAGGAAGGGGTGCAGGAACTAAATCGAAGCTACCGGGGGAAGGATGAGCCCACCGATGTGCTCGCCTTTTCTGCCACGGAAGAAATTGGGGCAGACTTTCCCCCTTTTGTTCAACCCCCTGACGGCGTGCTTCACCTTGGTGAAGTGATTATCTCCTATCCTCAAGCGATTACACAGGCGAAGGAGCACCAGCACTCAGTAAAAAGGGAGCTCGCCATTCTCATTATTCATGGCGTGCTTCACCTTCTGGGCTATGAGCATGATAAGCCTGAGCGGAGGCGCCTCATGTCGGCTAGAGAGGCAGAAATTCTGAGCTATATTGAACGGGGACTAAGTTGAGGGTTCTTGGCATTGCCGGTAGTCCGCGGCGGGGTGGTAACACTGACCTGCTGCTGGCTGAAGTTATGAAAGGTGCCGCCAGCAGAGGGGCTGAGGTCAAAATTATTATCCTTAACGACCTCAAGATTGCCCCCTGCCAGCACTGTGATGCTTGTCTGGAGACAGGTAGGTGTAAGGTGGAGGATGATATGCAGATGGTTTATGATGAGCTGATGAAGGCAGACCGGATAGTTCTCGCCTCCCCCATCCAATTTATGACTGTAACCGCTCAGGCAAAGGCTATGATTGACCGCTGCCAGTCACTGTGGGCACGAAAATATGTACTTAAACAACCGCCGTTGGGCAGTGAGCCAGGAAAAAAGAAGGGGTTATTCATCTCTGTTGGTGGCAGAAGGGTAGCCAATCTGTTTGAGCCGGCGCTGGTTACAGTAAAGAGCCTGTTCAAAGTTCTGGATATTACCTATGCTGGAGAACTGCTATTCCCCGGGATAGACGAGAAAGGGGCTATAACCAAACACCCTGACGCCCTAAAACAGGCCTTCCTTGCCGGGCAAAAGCTGGTAAAAGAATCCCCGACTGAATAATCAGCGCGACAAAGGCTCGAATACAAATTGCACATTTCGTCATTTCGTCACCTATTTGTCATTCAGAATAGAAGGCTTTATAATCTTAGTCTAAGCAAGTGACCAAATGCGGGGACGTGCAGCTTAACTAGCTGTCCAGATCAAGAGAACAGTGAGAAGTCCTTGGTAGTACAGGTAACACTTGCATTTGTGTTGAGGCCTACAAAGTCACATTGGAAGGAAATACCATCAAGAAACTCGGCTTTCGCTCGCTTTTTTCAGGATTGCTGCCTCTCTTTGTACTGGCACACTTTGGGCATCATCTGCTGACCGCACTCCCGATACCCCTTTTGCCGATGATCCGCAGCGACTTTGCCCTTGATTACACCCAGTCTGGATTGGTAATCTCGGCGTTCAGTTTGTCATATGGCATCGGCCAGTTGCCGGCGGGGTGGCTCGCCGACCGTATTGGCCCCCGCATATTGATTACCATTGGCATCTGCGGTGTGGCGCTGGCTGGACTTTTAGTTGGTCTTTCACAAACCTATATTATGATGATCGTCTTCCTGGGGTTGATGGGGATACTGGGTGGTGGCTATCACCCAGCATCCCCGCCACTAATCTCAGCATCGGTTGAGCCGAAGAACCGAGGCCGGGCACTGGGATTCCACATGATTGGCGGCAGCGCCAGCTTCTTCCTGGCCCCGCTCATTGCCGCCGCCATTGCCACTACCTGGGGCTGGCGTGGTTCATTCATTGGGCTAGCTGTCCCTACTGCTGTATTCGGAATTGTGTTTTATGTGCTCCTAGGCCGGCGGGCGGTCACAAAGAAAGCTGAGCATAGGATAACCAGTAGTCATAATGACGCACCACCCACCCCGGGCCGTTTGCGCCGCTTGGTATCGTTTATCATTCTAAGCACATTCACCCAGGCCGTGATTTTCTCCACAATATCCTTCATCCCGCTGTTCTTGGTCGACCATTTCGGCATTAGCAAGGAGACAGCTGCGGCCCTTATAGCCCTTGTCTTCTCCGCCGGACTCTGGGCAAGCCCTCTGGGCGGATACCTCTCCGACCGTTTGGGGGAGGTGCCGGTGATACTGGCGGTGTGTTTCATTTCCGGTCCTATCATCTACCTGCTGAACCTGATGCCTTATGGATGGGGCTTCGGTGCCTTACTAGTTATTATCGGTATGATTTTGTATGTCCGGATGCCGGTGTCGGAAGCGTATATCATCAGCCACACCTCAGAGCGCCATCGCTCAACGATACTCGGTATCTACTACTTTAGCGCTATAGAAGGCGGCGGTATACTAACGCCGGTAATGGGTTACCTCATTGACCAATTCGGCTTCTACCCCAGCTTCACCATCGCTGCTGCTGCCCTGGTAGCAGTGACTCTGGTCTGTTCTATATGGCTGTGGGGCAGCCGTGACTGACTATCCCACGAATAGAGGTTTGACTCTGCGTCGTGGGCTATACCGTTCCCCTTTACTCTTCCAGCCGCTACTTACTGCTAAAGATGAACAAATAGCCAAAATGTGCAATCGCGTTCCTTTTCGTGCTAACCCATCTATCCCCTCTTTTTCCGTGAACTTCACTGGAGAAAATCATAGGACTCAATAGGAATTAAATGACGCAATTTTATCCATTGGCTCCTTAATATGTTCTGGACCTAGCTTTTCCCTATCGTAATAGCCCAAAGCTATCAGGGTGTCTATCTTTTTATGCTGCGGGATATTTAGTACCGATTTTACTCCCCGTTCATTAAACCAGCCTATCCAGCAAGTTCCAAGGCCCAAGTCCTCAGCCTCGAGTACAAAATGCTCAACAGCTATCCCTATATCTATAAGATAGTATTTTGTGCCTCGGAACATTCCGCCGACTCTAGCAATAAACTTGGACTTTTCAGAGATGACGACAACTATAACCGGTGCCGTTTTGCAAAAGGAATTAATAAAATATATACCGCCGAAGGCAGCATCGCATAGCTTATTCTTTAACTGCCAATCATCCACTACTATAAATTTCCACGGTTG
>JAUWYK010000016.1 GCA_030615865.1 Dehalococcoidia bacterium | reverse complement strand
GAACCTACCAAGCTTACTCCTCTGCCCTTGAGGAGGTGGTATGAAGATAGGAGTGGTCTCTGATACCCACGCCACTTCATTTGCCCAGCTTCCTGACAGAATATTGCTCGCTTTAGCTGAGGCAGACCTGATAATCCATGCCGGAGATTTCATTGCTAAAGATGTGCTTGATAGCTTGAAGCGGCTGGGGGAAGTAAAAGCAGTGCGGGGTAATATGGACTCAGAGGAGCTTAAGCGGATTCTCCCGGAAAAGGAGTTACTGGTAATAGAGGGAAGAAGGATTGGGATTACTCATGGCTGGGGTAGTCCCTATGGCATAGACAATAGGGTAGGGAGGATGTTTGAGGACGTTGATATTATTGTTTATGGTCATTCCCACTATTCCCAGAATGAGGTAAAGAAGGGCATTCTTTTCTTTAATCCCGGTCAGGCAAGAAATTCCTTTGGCATGTTAACCATTGGCGAGGAGGTCAAGGGAGAAATAATAAAACTATGATGGGAAAGTCTGCTAGCTAAGGCTAGCCTTTTACAGCAATTATATGCGATAATGTTGGCAAGATAATGGCATATCGAGGTTCCAATCCAACTGCGGTATGGCTTCTAATAGCCACAAATTTGCTACTATTTATAGCCACTCTTATAAACCAAGACCTTATCCTGCTTCTGGGATTTCAGCCAGCAAGTTTTTTTGCTAGACCCTGGACCTTGGTGACTAACCTGTTTATCCACGCAGGTATAGGGCATATTTTAGTCAACATGATAACCCTCTACTTCTTCGGAAGCTACCTATCCCGGTTGATTAGGACGAGAAATTTTCTCCTGGTTTACTTTGGCGGGGGCATACTGGGCAATATTTTTTATCTCCTTCTAGCGCCATCGCCCTTTTCCATAGCTATAGGTGCTTCGGGAGCAGTTTTCGCTCTAGGAGGAGCGCTGACGGTAATGAGACCGAGGCTGAGAGTCTTTATTTTCCCCATACCAGCCCCGCTTCCCCTCTGGGTGGCAGTTATCGGTGGTTTCATCATACTATCTATATTCTCTCCTTTCCTACAGATAGCATGGCAGGCTCATCTTGGCGGTCTGGTGCTTGGTCTGGCAGCCGGCTACCTCTTCAGGAGGAGGGAACGGTATTTCTACACTTGACGGCAGCACCGCTGAGGAGAACATGGCTGAGAGGCAAGGGCGCTGAGTCGTTCCGAGGACAAATTCTACTTAGTGGCGTCCCTGGAGGGATTCGAACCCACGACCCGCTGCTTAGAAGGCAGCATGTCAATTTTCGGAGCTTTTTGGTAGTTTTGAGGCTGACTTAACCCGGGAACCTGAGCAAAATCCACCGAAGCAGTTGGTCTTTTTCCCAGGCTATCACCTCCTTCTTTTAAGATAGAGAAATCTATCTCGACTTCGTACTCTACCTATCACATTTTGGACAAGGGAACCCAAAAAGTCAAGGATTTATTGTCAAACTAGCTTCTAGGCAGGTTAGACGGTTAGGTTATTCTACAAATCCTCTCAGAGGTAACAAATCAAGCAAAAGTGCAACGGCCAAATAGGAAGGGTGGGATGCCACTTGCCGGATTTCAGTCAGGGCTCCCCTAGCCGGAGGGGACGGAGGTAAATTAAGCTACCAAGCGGAAAAGAAGCTAAAAGCACCTGTAGCACCCTGATTTCCCCTGGCAGAGCCCGCCCAACCAGAGTATAAGGGAAATATCTACTATTATATTCCTTCACCGAGACCGTTGTCCATGTTTTTGGGCATATAATCATACTTTTTCTATGGTTGCTATCATAAACAAGGTGTTTGTCAATCACGATATTTCTCATGATGTGTGGTTGCGTCTTCCTCAGGAGTAGTATGTCTCGTTGATAAGCTCGGCACGAGAACCCATGGTGAAATTCACGATCTTGCCTGAAGTCAGGTCGAGCCCGAATGTTTTGCCGTTCGACCTCATATCTTTGAGATTGATTAGAACTACACCGAAGGTTGGCATAACCTTTTCTCGCCAGGTAAACATATAGACATCCGGAGCAATCTTGAAATAATCGCAAATTTCGGTATCGGCTAATCCTTCTTCAACACCCACTAGGCAATGCCACGTATAGAATCGGTCATTGAGATAGATATGCTCATACACATGCTTGCTACTATAGGTGTACTTGTTCCTCTTTCCAATTAGGTCGGTTGTTCTCTCATGAGGTACAATCGGTTCATCGGACGAGGGCGGGTTGACATTTGCGTGCAGAATTTCGACCTTCATTGTACTCAAGTCTAGTCCCTTCCCCAGCCTATCTACAAAACTTTGGCTCGCTGATTTCCTGTCAGGTGCAGTAGCCATGACAACTGTCGCCTTCCGGGTGTTTAAGTCAAGAGCCATTGAGACGGAAACGTTAGGTGGATTTTTCTTTACAAAATCCACGAAGTATATGTTGGGGGCCACGCGAATAGCCTCATATGTCTCAGTACTGGACTGTCCCTTGTCAGGGCCCTCAAGAACTTCCCATGTGAGAGAGCTTGCGTCACGGAAAACATACTTTATAACCCGATTACCGACGTTAAAGTAAAATTTGAGTTCTTTTCCGGCAAGCTCATCAGTTGCGGGCAGCTTGAACTCATTCATTCCTTCCCCCCAATCTCCAACGTCTATCCAGTTCGTTGCCTCACAATGGCTCATGTCGCTACCTCCTTTTGGTCTAATTTCAGCATGTTGGAAGCTTAGCCCAGTCCTCTTTTTATTCCTCGTGACTACTCACAAATGAGGATAGAACCAGCGCATAGAAGCTCTTGTTTTATTTCCTTACAATCTCCGCAAAATAGGCAGAATCAAATTGCATTCTGACGCTTTTAATCATGCCGTTTTCAAAATCGTAAAGATTAGCACAGGGTATCTCGAATTTCTGAGGTCCTTCTCCGCCTATCAAGGTCCATTCAACAGCGATCTTGTCTCCTTCTCCAAATACACTCAGGACTTTTACTTCAATAGGAGGCAATCCAGCAAGCCACGTAAAAAATTTCTTCACCTCTTCAAACCCAGATACCCAATTGCTTTCAGAGTATTTCAATACTCTGATGACCGAGTCCCAAACTGTTGAATTTTTGTCATAGTAAGAGAGTTTCTCTTCTAATTTATCCATTCCTATACACCGTACATCGGCTTCAGCTATACTTTTGTTTTCCTCTACGCTCATCCTAATTCCTCCCTTAAGTTTATATAATAGGGCCCGCTATCAAGGAATATATCGGAGCGGCTCCTTGGTGCTGGGCAACGATACAGCGTCCATCAGGTCAATTAGTGATCAGGCAAAACTTTTGCTATCCCCCCAGGTAAGCCTTTTTTACATGTTCACTGCGCAGTAGTTCCTTTGTGCTTCCGTGTAACACGATAGTTCCCGTCTCTAATACGTAGCCTCTGTGAGCAAGTCTGAGAGCTAATCGAGCATTCTGCTCTACTAAAAGAATACTCGTACCTCTTTGATTAATGTCAGAGACGATTTTACCTATTTCTTTAACCATGATTGGGGAAAGCCCGGAAGAAGGTTCATCCAGGAGAAGTAATCTTGAGTCACCCATTAAGGCGCAGGCAATTGCCAGCATTTGCTGCTCTCCGCCACTCAACGTTCCCGCCTGTTGTCGGCTTCTTTCTTTCAACCTCGGGAAATACTCTAGTAGATTTTCCAGGTCTTTCTTGATTTTGCCCCTGTCTCGCCGTAAAAACGCTCCCAGCTTCAGGTTTTCCAATACAGACATGTAGGGGAAGAGTTCTCTCCCTTGTGGGACGTGAATTATGCCTATCTTAACTACATCTTGAGGTGACATTTGGTCGATTCTTCTACCTTCAAACCATATTTCCCCAGAGGTAGGACTTTTTAACCCGGATATGGCTCTTAAGGTTGTAGTCTTGCCTGCCCCATTACTGCCGATAAGGGTCACTATCTCACCTTCTTCCACCTCAAGCGAGATACCCTTCAGTGCTTCAGCTCCTTCGTAATGAATCCTCAAGTCCTTAATTTCAAATAGCATTTTCTTCTACTCCGAGGTAGGCTTCGATCACAGTTGGATTTCCAACTACCTCCTTGGGTGAGCCTTCAGCAATTTTTCTACCATAATCAAGAACAGCAACCCGATCACAGAGTCCTATCACTGCTCTTATGTTGTGCTCTACTACAACGCTAGTGATTCCCCTTTCATCTCTGAGTGTCCTTATCATACTCATCATCGCTTCAATCTCCTCGCCACTCATGCCAGTAAGTGGCTCGTCCAAGAGGAAGAGTTGCGCTTGAGTAGCCAGGGCTATAGCTAAGCATAAGGCACGTTGGTTTCCGTGAGGCAGATTTATTGCCATCTCATCTGCTTGTTGAGCCAGCCTGACAAACTGCAATATTTCCATGGCCTTTTCGTGCAGGATCCTTTCTTGGCTACGAGTGGAAGGCCTCTTAAAAAATATTTCGGTAAAACCCGTTCTGGAGCTCAGGTGGAAACCAGCCAGCACATTTTCTAGTACCGTAAGGCTGCGGAAAAGAACATCCCTTTGAAAAACTCGGGCTATTCCTCTTCGGGCTCTGCGGTAAGGCGGAAATTTAGTTATGTCTTCGTCTCTAAAAATTATTTTACCCCTGGTGGGTAAAAGGGTACCCCCGACCATATTGAGAACAGTGGTCTTGCCAGCACCATTAGGTCCGATGAGCCCAAATATCTCCCCCCGACCAACATCTAAGTCCAGCTCACTGACTGCTGCTAAGCCGCCAAAACGCTTGCCCAGGTTACGAATTTCTAGCAATGGCAATAGTAACCTCCTCTACTTTCTCGTCTGTCTTTCTGGCATTGGCTATGCTGAACCCCGCATCCCCCTGGTCTGTTTCAATAACTTTCTGTACCAAAGTTTAACCCGGTTGGGCAAACCGATGAGCCCCTCAGGCATAAGGAGCACGGTAAAAATCGCGATGGCCCCAATCATCATGGGCTGGTATTCTCCTAGTCCCCGAGCAAGCTCTGAAACTATTGTCAAAACGACTGTGCCGACGATTGGACCAGCGAACTTAGCTTCCCCACCGACTACCATGTATACTAGAAGGTAGATGGACATCAGCACTCCGAACCTGGCGGTGAAGTCGGGACTTAGCCCATGCTGGTAGTGAGCAAATAGCGCACCGGCAATACCAGCGAAGAAGCTAGCAATAGCGAAGTTAAGAGACTTGTACCACATGACATTAATACCAACCGACTGGGCAAGAACTTCAGTATCCTGTATGACTCTCCACTTGAAACCCAAATGGGAACGCTCCAGCCGGTATAGCACGAAAAGAGCCAAAGACACTATGACCACGGTTAGGTAGTAGTAGCTGTTGACGGTATCAAAGGTTATGATACCTATCCCAGGAATGGTTATTGGGTTGGGAGAAGGAATTTGTAACAAACCCCAAAACCCACCGGTTAAGCTTCGCCAGTACCACGCAGTTAACCTGAAGGTCTCAGCGGTTAAAAGGGTTAGGAGGACGAAGTATAAGCCCTTTACTTTAAGGAACGGGTAAGCCAAAGCTAGCGCAATGACAGCGGACATTAACCCGCCAAGAAATAGGGCTATCCAGAAGGATAGCCCTAACTTCATTACCAGGAGGGCTGAGCCGTAGGCTCCGATTAATGAGAATCCAACGTGGCCTAATGAGATATGACCCAACAGTTTAATGGTACGTAGGCTGCTAACTAGGAGGATGTTTATCCCCAGTATAACCAAGACAGATGTCCAGTAAACGCTTTTAAGCGCTATGGGTAATGCGATTATAATGGCGACCAAAACTACAATACTGAGGATGTTAATCAGCAGCTTCCTACTCATGTCCAAATAACCCCTGAGGTCTTACCAACAAGATGAAGATCACGATAATCAAGGGTGCCAATGAGGTTACCTCCGGACCGAAAGCAACGGGAACAACGCCATCAATAAGACCAAGAAATATTCCTCCTATAGCGGCACCCAAAAGACTACCCATACCTCCTAAGACTATGATAACCAGCCCTTTCAGAAGGGGAAAGGTACCCATAAATGGGGTGAGCATTAATATTGACCCCGCCAATGTGCCGCCGGCAGCTGCCAGAGCACAGCCGATTGCCATAGCCATGGCCGACATCCTGTTGGGGCTTATTCCTCGCAAAAGAGCACCTTCCCGGCTCTGGGCACTGGCGATCATCGCCTGCCCATATTTAGATTTTTTGAGGAAGAGGTATAACAACAAAAGTAGAGCTATAGCGAAGCCCACAGCTATGATTCTATCTTTAGGAACGGCACTACCTAGAAACACAAAGCTTCCGTGTACCAGTCTCGGGATGCTCCGCTCGTAAAGGCCGAATCCTACCACGGCACTACTCATCAGGATTAGTGTTAACCCAAGGCTAATAACGATAGGGGGTAATATCTGAGCCCGAACGGGGCGGAAAAGGAACTTCTCCATAAGAACACCGAAGACCGCCATTATGGCCATGCTGAGGAACATCGCCGCATAAAGGTTGACCCCCAAAGACACACAACAATAGTAAGTAACATAGGCCCCTATCATGTACACCTCGCCGTGAGCAAGCTGCAAGATGCCCATGATACTCAGTATGAGGGTCAAGCCCAGGGCCATCAAAACATATAGCCAGCCAAGGGCAAGCCCATTAGCTATAGCCTGCACCCACACTTGGGCTGGTAAGTCCAATATACGGCTCCCTTTCCGCTCCGTCTACCACACAAATAGCTAGCCACCCTTTCCCCTTCTCATGCTGTCAGGCTAGGACCTCAAAGCGCCGAATCTTTACCACTAGGCCAGAGTGCCATTACCCGGAGGACAGGATACACTCTCCTGCCGGGCTAATCCCGCCCTCTTCCTCTCAAAAGGCAGGAGTGAACACTTGGCTCACCACTCCTAGCTCGCACACAGGACACATGGGTTACTTTACTTCAATTGGCATAAACCCCACAAATTCTATCTCGCCATTCATGATATGGCTGATAGGAATAGGTCTCACCAGCACCCGGTTGACCCCGAAGCTCTCTAGCCCTCCCATATGAGCTGGGCCGAAGCCCGTCTGGAGGCTCCCTGGCTCGGTCATGGTGTCAAGTGCGGCTAGAACCTCTTCCGGGTCAACGCTTTGGGCTTTCTCCATGGCTTGGACTAGTATCCAGCCCTCGTCCCAGGCGAACGATGCGTCAGATATAAATGGCTCAGCACCATACTTTGCTTGCCACCTGTCCACAATTTCTTTCAATACGCCTGTTGCAGTCGCAGGGTCCCAACCGCTACAGATTACATCAGTGCAAGCCTCAGGGCCAGCAACTGCAAGAAAGACATCAGGACCTAATGGCGAGCTGGAGATAAATGGTCCTGTAAAGCCCAGCTGTCGTGCTGCCAGCAACTGATAAGAAGCCTGTGCACTTACCATCGCGAATATGACGTCAGGCTCAGAGGCTAAAAGCAGGGTATAGAGGGGGATGAAGTCTATTATGCCAAACTCCCATATCTCCGTAACCTCAACCTCAACGCCACGCTCCGCAGCTACAGACGTACACTGTTCAATCATTGTCTCGTAGCCAAGGTTGGGGGCAGAGATGGCCATGGTTTTTGCATCTGGGTAAGCTTCCACTAGATAGTCAATATCAGGAATATTTGAATCATGTGGCGATATCATGGGTCGAACACAAAGCGGTTTATCTGGGCTTACATCCGCTGGGTGCCATGCAATATTAACCCAAGTAATTAGGTGCAGTACTCCATTAGGCGCACAGATGTCGTAAATCGCCTGTGTGCAGGGCTCCAGAATAGCGCCAAACACAAACGTTGCTCCATCTTGGAAAACAAGCTTTTTAGCGGCAGTGGCTGCTGCTTCTGGGTTCGCCTTACTATCCTCAGCGATGAAATCAATAAGATAGCGCTCGTCCCCAATCTTCACGCCACCTTCCTCATTGACCTTATCGAAGTACAACTCAAAGCCCCGTACCCAGGCCATGCCGACAGTGCTGATAGGTCCAGAAAGCGGCATAATAGCCCCGACCGTCAGATGCTTAGGCGGTGGTGGTTCTCCGTCTTCCGGTGGCGGTGGAGGTGGCGGTTCTTCTGGTGCAGGACAGCCGCCGGTGAAGACCACGGCAAGCAAAGTCAGTAGCAAACAACCTACTACGAGCAGGTTACATATTTTCTTCTTGTTATTCATTTTTGTTTCTCCTTTCGCAAACTAGCTCTTCTGTACGCTGACCTCTCCTCACTTCATAAGCAGCACCTCCTTTTTTTGAGTAGAATTTAGCATGCCAGAACATCATAGACGATTTTGCCACCAACAATAGTCATCATAGTGCGTATATCTTTAATCTGGTGAGGATCAACGGTTAAAATATCTTCATCAAGAACACAGAAATCGGCTAACTTGCCTATCTCAATAGAGCCTTTAGTATTCTCCATGTGGTCTTGCCAAGCGCCCCCAATAGTATAAGTACGGATAGCCTCTTCTCGAGAAATACATTGCTCTGGTCCGCTTACTTTCCCTGTGGCTTTAGATTCTCTTAAAACAGCTGCTTCAATTCCTAGTTTCCAGTTTGGATAGCTTACTGGGGCATCGGAGCTTGCGGCCACATGAACTCCAGCGTCAATGAGTGTTCTTAAAGGCCATTGGCGTGCCGACCTTTGTTCACCTACAAGACTATCCATATAATCTGAAATCGTCCACTTTATTCCCGATTGCACGCAGGCACCTATGTTATGCCTAGCCATACGTTTGGCGCATTCAGGTGTTGTAAAGTCGCTATGTATTACATAGTGACGAGCATCCCAAGGCTGTTCCTCCATCACTTTTACGAAACCATCCACACACGCATCAATCGCTCTACCACCGGTAGCATGAATGCCCAACTGAGATCCATGTTTATGGACATAAACAATCATATTTATCAGCTCATTATAGCGCGCCTCATCCGTTTCCCCCGGAAGTACCAGCTTCCCATTGCCTCCGCCAACATATTCCTCATGCATCCAAGCCGTCTTAGTCGGGGGGATGCCGTCAGCGAACAACTTCACTCCAGCTATTCTGAGCCATTCATTGCCAAAGCCGGTATGTATTCCTAGATAAGATAGACCTTGCCGTAAGTCCTGAAAAGAAAGTGCTCCGTACTCTCCAAAAAGTAGCATAATGTTGACCCTTACTGACAGCTTGCCCTCATTGTAAAGGTCATTGTACACACTGATGCACTCGGGGCCGAGTAGCCCTCCCTGGAATTCGCCGCCACCGGGACCCAGCGCTCCTTCAGTGATGCTGGTTATCCCCAGAGAATTGAGTTCCTTAATGGCTGCAAGAATCGCTTCTCTCTTTTGCTCCCTAGTCAAAGGAGGAATCGTTCTCATCACTAAACCCTCTGCTGGCAGTTCCTTTAGCAGACCTATGGGTTCTCCTGTAGCCGGGCTCTTTACAATCTCGCCTCCCGAAGGAAGAGGTGTGGTCTTGGTGATTCCTGCCAGCTCAAGAGCTTTACTGTTGACCCAGATAACATGCCCCGAGAAGTCGTTAAGACAGACAGGGTTATTGGGGGATACGGAGTCTAAATCCCATTTTGTAGGATGCTTTGCCGGATCCTTTAGGCATTCCTCCAGATAACCTTCGTCCCATCCCCATCCCTGAATCCATTCGCCGGGTTGAACGGTCTTAACCTTCTCACCAACCACCTTTACAATATCACTAATCGATTTGACGGTTGGGTACCCTACGTCAAGCGCCAGAGGAGGCCTTGTACCCCAATATGCAGCAGCGTGAATATGAGCGTCGTTGATTCCCGGAAGTACCGTTTTACCTTTAAGGTCTAAAACTTTTGTATTCTTACCAACTAATTCTTTGAGATCTTCATTTTTCCCTACTGCGATAATCTTGCTATCCTTCACAGCAACCGCCTGCGCAATGGAGAATTCTTTATCAACAGTGACTATTTTGCCGTTGATAATGACCAGATCAGCAGATAGTAAATCCAATATGATTTTTTTCACCATTACTACTACTTTCCTTTTTATAGGGTACCTATCTCAGTTGTTCCTTATCACGCATTAAACAGGCTTACCCGGCCTCTAGTCTCACTGTTGCTCTCGCACAAAACTAAGAAAGGCACTCACAAGCGCCAACTTGGCGATTTTGATGCCCTTCCTTCATCCCGTCACCTTCTAAACCAATTCTTACATTGCTTTTTGGGTCACTTCGTGTCTTGTAATGCAATGTAAGAATAATAGGACTTCGGGTAGAGTAGAGCTTTTGTCCTTCCTACCCATGAACCTTGAATTAACTCTCAAAGCACCATACCTCCCAAGCTTTTGACAAGGGCTCCTTCAAAAGGCATCTTCATTTATGATACGCAGAGCTTAGCACGAGTTTCGTAAGCTGTCAACCCAAGTTACAGCCGAATTTTTACGGAAATCGTAATTATTAGGAGCAGCACGCCAGCAGAACTCTGAATTCGCTGGCATTTGTTTCTTGAAACCATTTCCAAAAAAGCGAGAATGTGCTAAACTTATCATTAAACCTTTCTTGCGAGGTTGAGATGATAGATGAGCTTGATCGAAGATTGATACAGGAGCTGCAAAAGAGTGGCAGGCGGGGATATGTAGATCTGGCCAAAGTGCTGGGGGTAGTTGAGGGCACGGTGCGAAAGAGGGTAAAGAACCTTCAGGACAGGAACATCATGAAAATAGTCGCCGTGCCAAATCCGCGTGCGCTGGGTTACAATTTTTTAAGCATTATGGGGCTGCAGGTCAGGATGGCGGACTTAAGAAAGGTGGCGGAGGAACTAGTTCAGAAGCCAATTGTATGCTACCTAGCCTTTGTCACTGGCAGATATGACCTTATGGCGATAATCATGACCCAGTCACCAGAAGAGCTTTCTCACTTCATTGAAAAGGAAATCTCCGCTCTCCCCAGCGTCTTGAGAACCGAAACCTTTGTTAACCTGGACGTCATCAAAGGGGGATGGCCAGGGCTCGATACTACCCAACTCATTAGTAGCGTTGACGTTTCTCTGCCTAAGGGTGGTAGGAGAAAGGGTAACTGAGTGCCCATCATCATGCGGCTGCCTTGCGCATCTATACTATATGAAATGGGAAACTGACTCAATGTAAGGAGGTCAGCATGAACTGGTGGGATATCGTTGGTCTTGTTTTGGGAGTGGGAGGGCTGGGAGCAACGAAGTACTGCGGCCTGCGAGATTCAACTCCTTGACAGCATTATCAGGAATAAAATGCCGGTGAAGGTAATGCATATCATGGAGCTGCTGGCATGACGGCTATTTGACTGCCTGCTGGCAGGTCTCATATCCCAAGTCAAAGGCTTTGATATTAACCGGACTACTTTGGCCGGGAAACGCGTGGGGTACATTCTAGCATTTCTGACTAGCATCTCCGCTATGGTCATTTGGTTTTCTCCTAATTACATAAAATCTTCAGCAGTGTCCTACCTGACAAACTTCTCTATATCCTTTATCACCCTATCTAGACCCAACTCCCTCAGCCTTTCTACCGTGGGGACTCCCTGACGGCTATAGCCAAAGGCATCATAATACTCATCAAGAAGGGTGTCCAACTTTCGTATTACCTCACCGGTGGCTGGACCGGCATCCTGTAACGGTTCATTTAACATTCTGTGGGGAAGGGTATCATCCTTACGGTTGAATCCCTCACGAACATTGAACGCCCGCTCAAGGGTAACAATCCTCTCCCCTATAATATTCAAGTAGGCTGGGTCACCGAACTCGCCAAATCCGGTAGATGCTACCAAGAGTTTACCGCGTATTTCAGGGCTAAGGCCGGTAGCACCAAAATTACATTGAATAACTGAGTCCGCCACTACTTGCTCTATTTGGGCACGGGCCATCCTCTCGCCCTTACCTTCATCGGCAAACCTATCCTTACTGCCAGCAACTTCCTCTCTAGGGCGACCGTACATGTGATTTGCGCCTATATTTGAGGTAGCATAGATCAGTCCGTATCCCTTGACAGCCCTGGGTTCGTAGCCGGCGATTTCTGAACCTTTAACATGCATGGCGTAGGCTTCAGCCCCTTTGCCAATATGGTCAGCGGCTCGCTTGACCCCTTCGCCTAAAACCTGACCCAGACCTTGGCGCCTCCCGATTTTCTCCACCATCGTAATCATATCCCGATGATTACCCCAGCGAAGGTCAAGACCATCGGTATCCTTCAAACCTATTATCCCTTTTTCAAATAGCTCACAGGCGAAGGCAAGGCAAACACCAGTGCTGATGGTATCCAAGCCTAATAGGTCGCAGATGGCGTCGACAGCTATTAGCGATGCCGGGTCATTGTTTCCTACCAGCCCACCCAGAGTACATATGGTCTCATACTCTGGGCCATCGCTCATAGCGCCTTTATATTGCCCTTCAGTTACCTGGCGTACCTGACCGCATCTGGTCATACAGCCATAACAGCCGTAATTTCTGACCTTAAACTTGGCAAACTCCTCGGCGCTGAGCCTCTCAATCCCCTCTAAAGTCCCCTTACGAAAATTGTAGGTTGGGTATATTCCCAACTCTACAAAAGGCAAGGTTAAATTAGAGGTCCCATATTGGGTCAACATAGCTCTCCGTTTATCCTTTTTCAGACCCTCAACCTGTTCTCGAACCAGTTTTCTGAACTCTTCGGCATCGTGAAGGGCAACCGAGCCAGTAGAGTTTATTGCCACTGCCTTTAGCCTTTTAGCCCCCATGACGGTACCTACACCTCCCCGGGCTGCAGTGCGGCGGTCGCTGAGGATAGCTGAATAGCGCACTAGCTTTTCCGCAGCCAGTCCAATGCAAGCAACCTTTGTCCTCGGTCCATGCCTTTCCCGCAACTTCTGCTGAGTCTGCTGCGTATCCAGCCCCCATAGTTCAACCGCGTCCACAAGTTTGGCGTTTCCATCCTCGATGTAGATGTATACCGGGTTTTGCGCCCTGCCTTCCACTATGAGGGCATCAAATCCAGCGAACTTAAGGAAAGCGCCGAAATAACCACCGCCAATTGATTTCGTTACCCCGCCGGTAAGGGGGCTTTTGGTTACCACTGCCATCTTGGAAAAACCTAAAGCTGGAGTAGCCCCAAGGGGACCCATCAAGAAGAGTAATTTATTCTCCGTTCCCAAAGGGTCTATGCCGGGGGAAAGTTCTTGATAAAGATAGCTGACACCCAGCCCCCTCCCGCCAAGGAAGTCCTTTATCACCGGCTCGGGTATCGGCTCAACTTTACTTTCGCCTGAGCTGAGGTTTACTCGTAGTAGTTTACCTGTGTAGCCATACATTACTAGACCTCCTGCCTCTATTCAGTGTAGCAAATCCGAACTCCTTCTAATCCAAGCGAAAGACCAGACCTTCGTCTGCCTTTACCCTGATTCGGTCACCGTCCTTAAGCACTTGGGTGGCAGTCCCGGTAGTCATTACTACCGGGATATCATACTCTCGGCCAATAATGCAAGTATGATGAG
This sequence comes from Dehalococcoidia bacterium, assembly GCA_030615865.1. The sequence continues at coordinate 13,599 of JAUWYK010000016.1, read as the reverse complement.
CAATTCCAGCACCGTCAGCGACCACCCCTTTGAGTAGAGGGAAAATGGTGCTCCAACTAGCATAGGTGGCAGGACAAACTAGGATATCGCCTGGCTCTACTTTCCCTACGTCTGCCTCACTCACCAGTATTCGAGCAACTCCTTCTGCCTCGCCGGTATTGCCGCAATTGCCGAAGAGAATCGCCCCCGTTTCCGGTCGAGGCGTTACTAAAGTTCCTATGCTGACTAAGCTAACTATCGGGTCTTTAGCCTCAATAACATGCTTGGCTGTCTCCTCAGGCTCCATTGGTCCTCGAGAGATAAAATTGGGCCGGCTACGGTATTCCTTTTGCGCCTGCCATAGCTGTCTTCTCTCCTCAGCGATGTCGCCCGCTTCATAGTTTTCTGGCAGGGCAATGAGTGTCTCTATCTCGTCAGGAATTAAGAAGAAGAGGTCATCTAGGCGGGAGATAGTCCCATATTTCAGCAGCCTTTCTCCAATTTTTAGTATGCAATAGCGGAAGGAAGGAAAGCACTGACACTCGCAAATCCAGCCATGGCTTTCACTGATAGAGCTGGTCCTCTGAGCAAGCTTCATTACAGCTAAAAACCAGTCCATGTCAAGACAGCCAGCGGCCTTAACCTTTCTCAAAATCTCCTCTTCTACTGCCTTTCTCTCTGCCTCTAGGTGGGGCCTTATGGTCTCCAGCGGGAAGACGGCTTCAGGCCCACCTGACAGCATAAGGTATTTCTGGACGAATATGATAACCGGTGTTGGATCCTCCCACCAGGCTGGACTGATGAACTCCATCATTCGTGGCTGCCGCCAGCCATACCCTTTCACCATCAAGAAATTATGGAGGTCTTTTTCTACCCATTCCTTACCGACAGCGGTTTCCTTTAAGGCAGATATGACCTCAGCGGCAGGAGTGTTGCGGAAAATATCGTCTATTCCAAGCTCAAGGGCTCGATTACGCAAGTCCCATATTGCTCGATCCATCACGAAGAGTTGATTATCGTATCCCCTTGTCAACTTATGTAGCAGGGGATCGTTTTCCTTGAGCCCAGCGTACTCTTTGAGCAGGTCATTGAATTCCCAGTAGGCTCCATATATGCCGTACAACATATAAAAGTGTAGTTCCCACATCCTCTCGACCACCCCCATGGCATACTTGAATTGTTTATATAGTTCCCAGACGGTAGCCTTTTCGTAATCGAAATTCCTTAACTTCTGGTAATAGCCCTCCAGTTCTTCTTTGATATTTGCCCAGATTTGGTCCCACTTGGGAGCGAATTCCTTCCCGATAATTTCTCGGAAGCGTTTCTCCCTCTCTTTGATCTCCTTTTCATCGCCAATTCTCAGCCCACCTTCCAGGCTACAGCCATCAATATCGAGCATCATGTGTCCTCGGGTGGTAGGCGTCCAGGTTTCATTGACACCGTACCAAACCCCCCGTGTCTCACTAAAACACCAAGTCCACATGAATAGCGGGGTGAAGGCAGGAAAGGTGTGAGCCCTGTTCAAGAACCAGACTGGGTATTTTTTAAGATCCCTCATTGGCCAGAATTCTCTGGTGTGTAGTCTCCAATTCCACGGCATAGTCTCCCCCCTGTTTCTAAGATTTGCGACTTCAAAGACCGGTTATCTAAGGCAATTCAGCCACGATCGGCTTAAGTATATCCATTATCTTATCAATATCAGCCTCGGTGGCTATTAGTGGCGGGGCTACTTGTATTGCCGTCAAGGCGACACGGACGATTAAGCCCCGCTCTCTGGCAGTAGCCACCAGCTTCTTTGCCAGGTTGCCCTGGGGAGCCCGGGTCTTCTTGTCCTCCACTATCTCAAAAGCGGCAAACAAGCCTAATCCACGCACCTCGCCAACGTGGGGGTACTTCTCCAGTTCCTTGAGACGCTCAAGCATATATTTGCCTACCCTGGCTGAGTTATCCACCAGGTTCTTTCTGAGCAAAATCTCCAGACTCTTCATGGCTACAGCACAACACACCGGGTGAGCGCCGCAAGTGTATAGGTGGTAAAAAGCGTTTGGTCCGCACATCCCTTGAAATACCTTCTCAGTTATGGCTACTGCGGAAAGTGGCAAGGCGGCGTTGATTATTCCTTTTGCCATCAGCATCATGTCGGGGATGAAGTTCCAATGCTCGCAGGCAAAGTTCTTACCAGTTCGGCCAAAGCCGGTCATAACCTCGTCAAGAATTAAGAGGACATTGCGCTCTTTACATATCTGGGTTACCCGGGGCCAATACTCCTGTGGCGGGACAATGGTACCAGCGGTCCCATGGATTGGCTCAGCAACAAAGGCGGCGATGGTGTCCTTGCCCTCCCTGTCAATCGTCTCCGCTAGCGCCTCAGCACACTCTAGCTTGCAGTTGGGATACTCCTTGCCAAAGGGGCAGCGATAGCAATAAGCGGTAGGTATTCGAATAAACTCGGGGACTAGGGGACCAAATCTTTCGTGGAATCTTTCCATGCCGGTAGCCGACATGGAAGCAAGGTTAAGTCCATGGTAGGAGTGCTGCCGGCTTATAATCTTGGTCTTGCTATCTTTACCCTGGTTTATCCAGTAGTAGCGGGCAATCTTATAAGCACTCTCATTAGCCTCAGAACCACTGATGGCGAAGAAGAAGCGGTCCAGTCCATCGGGAGTGAATTCAGCCAGCTTGCTGGCATATTCAATGGCTGCGGTATTGGCAAAATCTGACCAATTCATGAGGTAACTCAACTTAGCCATTTGAGCCATGGCTACCTCAGGTAGCTCCTCGCATCCGTAGCCGAGATTAACACAAACTGCGCCCGACACGGCATCAATATATTCCTTGCCATAAACATCCCTGAGAATTAGGCCATGCCCCTCGCTTATGATCATGGCACTGCCCTTCTCAGCAAAAGCATCCAGTGGCACCCCGCCATGGAGCTGGTGTTTTCTGTCCTCCTCTGCCCACTCTGGTTTAAGTGATTTCTTTTCCATTTACCTACCTCCTACAATAGTGTTTACCGTAGCTGATTTTGACTTAAAGCATTTTACCCGGAACCAAGCTTTTTGCCTTTCATATTTTTACTCCTTGCAAAAATTTAGGCTCTACCCATAGCTATCCTGTCATATCCCACCCCCTTATATCCAATTAAAAGAGCTTAAAAGTAGGTACCACTCTCTCCTTGGCTTTCTCATATACAAGTTTAGCACAGATTATATCCTGAATAGCCAGTCCGGTGGAATCGAAAATGGTTATCTCCTCGTCGTTTTCTCGCCCTTTCTTTATGTTTGCCACCACCTCCCCCAGGGTGCCATATATATCCTCAACTTTTATTACCCCCTCTGATAACGGGACATTAATCTCCCCGGAATGAGAAGCTTGCTCAATGTCATCAACTATAATCTTTGCCCCCGTTAACAGGTCTGCCTCTAGCTCCTGCTTCCCCTTGGCGTCAGCGCCAATGGCATTTATGTGAGTCCCCGGGCGAATATGCTGCTTTTTGACAATTGGTGTTCTTGACGGAGTAGTGGTAACTACAATATCGGCTTCCGTTGCCTCCTCGATAGTTTCCACCGGACTGATGTTTAAGCTTAGTCTTGCCCCCATCTCTTTGGCGTATTTCAGGCTAGTATCCCGGTGCAGATCAAATACCTTTACCTCTTTAATCTGGGGAAGCACTTCGCTTATGGCCAGTAACTGCGTCTTGGCCTGCGTACCAGCACCTATGAACCCGATAACCGACAAATCTCTCCTAGCCAGGTATTTGACGGCTACACCCCCTGCGGCTCCTGTTCTTACATTGGTAATATATGTGCCGTCCATGATGGCAAGGGGGTAGCCAGTGTTGGGGTCACATAAGATGATGGTAGCCACTATGCTTGGTAAGTTCTGCTTCCAGTTATCGGGATACACGCTTACCCATTTCACCCCAGCACTTCCATCGATGTAGACTGGCATAGCCCTAAAATCCCCTTGGTATTGGGGAAGGTTCAAATACAACTTGGGGGGCATAGTAGTCCCACCTTCAGTTTTGAGCCTAAAGGAATGTTCGACTGCTTTTAGTGCTTCACCCATGCTAAGAAGTTCTTCAATTTCGCTTCTACCTAACAATAGTACTTCGGGTGCAGTAAAGTCTTCATTCATCTCGCCCACCAAGTGCAAATCATGTCTCAAAACAGTATACCTCCATAAGCCTTCATTCGATTGCTCCTCTAACGAGCATCCTCAATTGTTGTAACCAGAGCCTGAACCCAGAATGCTACTGCAAGCAAACATATAGTTTATAAGAATTTAACAGCAAATTCGTAAGCTGTCAAGCTTAACAACGGTGAGATTTTTACGAAAATCGTAATTATCAGGAGCAGCACGCCAGCAGAACTCTGAATTCGCTGGCATTTGTTTCTTGAAACCATTTCCAAAAAGCGAGAATGTGCTAAACTTATCATTAAACCTTTCTTGCGAGGTTGAGATGGTAGATGAGCTTGACCAAAGATTGATACAGGAGCTGCAAAAGAGTGGCAGGCAGGGATATTCAGGTGACATTGGTTCCAGAGTTCATTCGAGAGGTTACCCAATTCATTGGTAACCTCAGTCCAATGCAATCCGCTGTACCAGAAGGGTATCCATTGCTGCGAGCGATTCAGTTTGCAATTTTTTACGGGACAAATAAGTAAAAAGATTAACAAATCTGTGCTTAGAGCCAATAACTAGGTTACAATGAAGACAGCACTAACTGCCCTTGTCTGACTTAACAAACCGTCACATTGTTAACTAACAAATCAAGCTTTTGTGACATTCGCTCGGTAACGTTGCCTAACTTAGTTAAGATTCCTGCTGCTCTTGATTCAATTCGTTGATTAACCGCTGAAATCCATTGAAATAAGCGTCTCTACCTTCGGTATAGGCCGGAGGGGTCCAATTCATATCCTGCAAATTATGTACCAGGGTGGGTAGTAAATCATAGGGAATAGATATTAGTATTAGACCCTCTGGAAATACCCGTAGTGCTTTCATGCCCCAGCAAAGGCCAGTGACGATATAATTCAATTTGCCACTTATGTATGGATAAACGTAAAGCCAGGCGCACCCCAGGACGGTAGTTGTCTTACTGGAGTACATTTCTCCGTTCGTATAGCTCGATGCTCTCAGCACAATTTCTGCCTGGCTGGGGTTAGCCGTAATAATCAAGACATCTGGCTCGAATGACAATTTCTCCAATGTTGAGAAAACGACATAGTTAACAGTATTCCTATCCAGTTTTGGAAGAACTTGATATATTCTTCTGTTAGCCCGCGGTCCCTTAAAGATTTCTAATTTTGGTCCCACCTGCCCACTTGCGAAAATTGGTTCAATTTCATCCATCCCCAGTGGTATCGGACCTGCGCAACCGAAATTCTCTCTAGCGGCGTAAAACGGGAGCCCTCTCAGTTGCGCTTCTCTGTGCATCTCACAAAAAGCTAAACTTTTGTCCAGCTGCTCGATTCCTTGCGGTTTCCTCAATAAGAACTTGACACCTACAGGCTGCCTCTCAAAATTGAATTTGTTAAATATGGATAAATCTTGTTGGATTGAACTCATAATAACCTCCCATGTGTTTATTCTAATTCAAGTTGCCACTATAGAGGTGCAATCTTATTTTCCTATAATCTCTGCAAAATAGGCAGAATCAAATTGCATTCTTACGCTCTTAATCTTACCATTTTCGAAATCATACAGGTTAGCACAGGGTATCTCAAACTTTTGTGTGCTCTCTCCTCCTGATAATACCCACTCGACAGCGACCTTATCACCTTCGCCAAATACGTTCTGGACTTTGACTTTTACCGGCGGCAGATTCGCTAACCAAGTGAAGAACTTCTTCACCTCCTCAAACCCGGATACCGTGTTGTTTTCCGAATATCCCAGCACCCTCATAACAGAGTCCCAAACCGTCGGATTGTCATGATAGTAGGAGAGCTTTTCCTCCAGCGTGTCGGGACCAACACAGAGCACATCGGCTTTGGCTATTCTTTTATTTTCCTCTATGCTCATCTTAAAACCTCGCGTCGCCTTTTGGAGAGGGAAATAGACGAGGAAGCGCTGGGCTTCATACAGATATTATAGTCCACCTTTGTGAGTTACGCTAGTTAACATCCTGGACGAGCTTAAAATTAGCCCAATCCATTCAAGTTTGTCAAGACCTACCGCTGGTGGGGTAAGCTCATAGTCTTTTTGGGGCTTCACATCATCGTATCAAGAGACTAGGGAGAAAAGTGGCCAGCGGTTGGAATACTATAATCAAGGCAAGAGCAAGCACCTGAAGCCCAATAAAGGGAACAGCAGCGCGATAAATATCCCCCATAGATATGTTAAAAGGTTTCAGTTCTGGAACAGTTGGAATAACTGCCCTCATAGCAAATAGACCGAAACCGTAGGGCGGTGTCAAGAAGGCCAATTGGATGTTAACCATGAATAATACGCCATACCATAACGTGTCAAAGCCTAGTGATTTAACAACACTGAGAAAGATAGGCCCAAATATCATTATTATGGCAACATCATCCATAAACATCCCGAAGATGACGAGAGCGAATTGCATTATTATGATAACCGGTAATCCCCCACCAGGCACTGCCGCAGCTATGTTCCGCGCCAGGTCTAAAGCACCCATACCAGCATACACAGCAGTGAAGCAGCCGATAGCTAGAAACAGCCAGCCTATCATACAAGCAATTCGGAGCGTCATAAAGACTGCTTCCCAGACAACTTTCAGACTAAGACGGCGCTTTATGGCGGCACATATAAATGCTCCGGCAACGCCTACCGCCGAAGCCTCCATCGGCGTAACAGCTCCGGAATAAATGCCTACCAACATAGACAATAGCAGGGCTAAAGGCATTATCACGCCCCTTAACTTGGCAATCCTTACCCCCCAGCCAACTCTGGTTTCTGCCGGCGCCGGGGGACCGAGCTCTGGCCTCAAGTAGCATCTTACCCCTATGTACAATATATATAAAGCAGCAAGTAAAAAGCCGGGAGCAAAACACCCCAGATACATCTGACCCACTGATTCTCCAGTTACCGAGGAAAAGATAATGATAATTATACTGGGTGGAATAATCAGCCCCAGAAGGGCACCAGCCATTACGGCGCCGATAGCCAAATGTTTATCATAGCCGCGTTTGAGCAGCGGAGCTAAGGATATAGCGGTTATAGTGAAGACAGCAGCCAGAAGGTCGCCACATATTGCTCCAAAAAGGGCAGATATGACAATGGTTCCCATTGCCAGGCCACCCTTCACACCACCTACCCACACATACATAGCGTCGAAAAGGTCATCGGCAATGCCAGACTTATAAAGAATCCACCCCATTAAGACGAATAACGGTATAGCTACCAAATTAACGTTCTGTAGAGTGCTAAAGCCAGCTGTAGCCAATACAAATAGGTGGTCAAATCCCCAAAAGGCAATGGCAAACACCACCGCCACCCCGCCTAGAGCGAAAGCAATGGGCACTCCTGCAGCCAAAAGCGCAAAGGTACAGGCAAAGAGGAGTAGGCTGGCAAGCTCAACGCTCACTATTAGCCTCTCCTACCTCTTTTCCCTTGATGAGGCGGATATTGCGGACAAACTGAACCACACCCTGAAGTAATAACAAAAGGACAGCTAAGGCTAAGGCTATTTTCTTGGGGTAAATCGGACCTTTAAAAATATACCAGGATGTTTCCATTGTTTTTACTGATTCCCAAGCCATTTCTATTGTTACCCAGGCTAACATAGTGGTAAATAGTAGGAACATTATAAATGTAGCTACATCGGCGATTGCCTGCCCCCTGGGACTCCAACGGCTATACAGCGCATCTAGTCGCACATGGCCTTTTACCAATAATACATATCCCCCGGACAGCAGTAACACCGGAATAAGAAGGAGTAAAAGGACTTGCCCACCCCACACTATGGGGTCACGTACCAGGTACCTCATGACAACCCCATAAAGGGTTATGCCGGCAAGGGGAACAATGAGGAGGGCCATAGTCCTGCCCACCCAGGTATTAATATTATCGACAACGCGCAAACCCGTTATCAGCTTCATGGTAGGCATCACCTGTTGTAGATATGGCTGGTGGCTGGGGAAAACCCCCAGCCACCAGCATCAACTCACCAAGGTATTCCTCTGTACTCCATCCAGGCCTTGTATATTCCAATCGCTTCGGCAGTAGCTGGACTCAAATCAGTTATTTCATCCCAGAAACCTCGTGATGCTGCCTTCAGTTTGGCTACGTCGGCTTCGGGCAGAGTGATAAATTGAATCCCATATTCTTCGGCTTCAGCTACCGCTACCTCAGTGAACTCATCGATTTCTACGAAACCTTCGAACAAATGGGCATCGACACGGTCCTGAATGCTCATTTGAAGCTCCGGCCCCAGAGCGTTCCACGCATCCAAGTTCACCACCGCATGCATCACAGCAGCAGCAAGTCTTGGACGCATGACATAAGTCACAACCTCCCTGTGGTTGTAATCTTTCAGCCCTTTGTAAGGCCACCAAAAACCATCAATGGTACCAAGCTTCGTCGCCATGTACATGTCAAAGTCGGGAACTTCGGTAGGGGCTGCCCCAAACTCCGCTAACCAAAGAAGGTTGGGAATGAGCCAAAGCAGCTTACCGTCAAGGTCATCGACAGTATTAATGGGGAAAGTTGTGTCCAAAGCACCCATTCCACAGTAGAGTGGGGCCAGCAGGTAGAGACCCTGTTCAGCATACTCTTGCCTCTGTACCTCCAGCATCCCCCAAGCATGGTGGAGCTCGTAAAGTTCATACGCATCCCTGACACCCGCAGGCATCTCAGAAGCTAAAGACGATGGTACTTTCTCAGAAGCAAAGCCGGCGGGGTAGTTGGACATCTCGATAGCGCCCATAGTTGTAGCGCCAACCATTTCCTCCAGGTAACAAATCGTTCCATGTGGGTACCTCTCGACCTGAACCCGTCCGCCACTTGCCTCTTCAATCAGTTGCTCTAACAATGGGTCGGTAATCTCCCATTCAGTCTCACCCGGAACGTCACCACACTGCCATCTCCACGTAAATACCTCCTCCGTTGGCGGTGGTGGTGGAGGTTCTCCGCCGTTGGTTGGCGGCGGAGGTGGCGGTTCTTCTGGTGTCGGACAGCCGATAGCAACCAGGCTGATGGCTAACAACAGTGCTAGCGGGATTAGCAATAGTCTCTTTTTCATTTGTTTACCTCCATATAAATATTACATCCGCTTTTTAGTTCATATCCTGTCACATTGCACACCTCCTAGTTTGCAAATCATCGTGTATGTCACTATATCTACACCATGGCCAGCAGATCCTCTTTTGTATTTTGAAGTGCCAACTATTGCTATTTTCTTAGACATCTGCCAATATTCCAATAAGTGGTTTTCTGTGTCTTTGTGTTCTTACTAAAGTATTTTATAAACTGAATTCACGGTAGCATGCCCTATTAGTTAGCTTCACAAGTTGTAATATAACAAAAAAGGGCACCAGCCACCGCCATATTAGTTAGTGATTCCGTGCCCTTCTTCATACCCCCTCATCCTCCGTAATCCCATATCCATTTTTAATAGGTCAACTCACATATTGGAGCTTGATTTTAATCATTTCATGAAAGTTTGTCAACGCTCTAAAATACAAACGAACCCTGCGTGTGGAATGTAGTTACTACTTTGGACAAACAAGTTATAATATCAAGAGGCTAAAGTAACAATCAGCCAATTTGTTGAGCCAACACAGATAGTAAGATCTGTTCCAAGGTGGGATAGGGCTGAATCCGTGGATAAACAAGAGAGTCGAGATTCCACATTGACCAAGCATATGGCAACTGCTAGGATTATATTCATGAATTGTGTTGGACGAAGGGTTCCTGCCGGAAACTGTCAGGATGAAGTTGGCTGCCTTCGAAGAACATGCCCCAGGAGAATGTACATGTGGCTGGGGATATGGGCTGCGATCCTCATCTTGCTATCCGCCCTGTTGCCCCGAGTAACAAGGGGGTGATGTCATTTGCTGCACGCTAGAGTTGCTGTCGTCACCAACAGTGCCATAGCCCTCCCACATGAAATGATACAGGATCATGAAATCCGCCTCGTTCCTCCCAGCTTTACTATGGACGGCCGTACCTACCGCGATGGGGTAGATATTCCCATGGAGGATATTTATGCTTACTTGGAGCAGGATAAACCCTTCCTCACGACACCGGGTTCCCCGCATGATTATCTTGAAGCCTACCGGGAGGTAGCCCAATGGGCCAGCGCCATCGTCTGCCTAACCATCCCCAAAGAGCTGAGCACGATGTTTGATTCAGCCCGCATTGCCATGAAGATGGCTAAGGAGGTTATGCCAAGGGTGTCAATACAGGTGCTAGATTGCGGCACATTAGCTGGGGCGCAGGGGCTGATTGTGCTGGCGGCGGCCACCAGAGCTGTGGCAGGCGACTCGCTTAAGCAGGTGATTGCTGCCGCAGAGGCCGCTAGCGCAACAACAGGCCTCTTTCTTCTCTTCAAGACTGTTCGATATACCGCCAGAACCGGGCGCCTTCCTGAGGTGCTGGCTAGAGTCGGAACTCTACTCAACATCAAGGCCCTCGTCACCATTGCTAGTGGAAGAGTAAGGATGGCCTCTCTGCATAGGAGCATGGAAGCAGGTATCCAACGCCTCATCAAGGTAACGTCCGAAAAAGTAGGACACACGCCGGTGACGGCTATCGTCATGCACAGTGGTTACTCAAAAGAGGTGGAGCAGCTCATGGCACAAATTAGCGGTGAGTTGCCATGCACACAGGTATGGCTCAGTCAGTTTAGCCCAATCATGGCCTATATAGCTGGCCCTGGCGCCATGGGCGTTGCTTTCTGCCCTACCAAGCTTCTGTGTCCCGAGTCCGCGTAGGAGACTCGCGCTACTGAAGGGAGGGAAACAGGCCTCCAAACGTGGCCGTGATATAGCGCTCGCCTTTACTCAGGTCAGCCTTGACTACCATTGCACATTACATCGCGGTGTGTTCTAACAATTCGTCATCTTGTGCAATGAGGTAACAAAAAGCAATTGTTACCTAAATGTACATTATGGACTTTTAGGAAAAGCCCAAGTTCGGGAGCCGTAACGTACACGCATTCCGAGATGGCTCCTACAGCATCCTCCTGGCTTAACGAGCGTTCAACAGATCGGCGTAAACAGCTTCAGTGGCGAACAGGTATTCTTGGTAACTGACTAGTTGGCAGGGAAGCTGTCCGGTATGATGCGCTCGTTCTCGAACCCATTGTGTAATGATTTCCGCGGCTGAAGCAGACTCAAATGGGGAAACCACAAGGACTTGGTTCTGACTTACAGTCACGAGATCCTGATATCTTTCGGCAAAATCAGTCCGATCAGTTATGATACCTACCCCTGAGCATATGGCTTCCAATGCCAAATTGGATGTAACCGGGTGCGGCAACCCTGATTCAAAGATAAAGATGCCGTCTTCCAGATTGACATTGTTCATGGTAAGCCCGACAAGCTCGCTCGCCCGGAGCCCGGTGTCAAGGAGCACCAGAATCATCGTCCAGTCCCGGAAACCAGCTGGCGTGGCAGTGTTGATTGCCTTCAACATGGCAGCAAGCTGCTTATCCGAGAAGGTAGCTATGATCTTCTTTGGCGGTTTAGGGATCCTGACCTTGGAGAAAGGACTTGGCATAATGATTTCTTCACGCACCAGCCATGACCAGAAGGCTCGTATCGCTCTCAGATAACAATTGATGGCGTGTCCTGAAAGGCCTTTATCCTGCGGTTTGATGAAGGGGTGGTGTTCGAAGGCCCTGACCTGCTGTAAGTGGAGAATGAACTCCCTGAGCTCGCAAGCACCTATTTCGGTTACATCGGTGGGATATTGTCTGCCTTCGAGAAAGTCCCTGAGTATGGTGAGCGCGGTGGTGGTTATCCGGATGGTCTTCTCGCTCTTGCCCTCGGTCCGGGCACAGAGCCGGTAGCCCTGTATCAGGTTATCAAGCCGGGTCGCCCGGTTCTTTAATTCAACTATTTGGTTAACTTCTTCCTGGATATTGGCTGTCATTTTTATCCTCCGTTTTTTGCCGAAGCAGCGGGTCTTTTAACAAAAAATCCCGGGATTTTGCCCGGGATCCAGAGGTTGAGACAGCCTCAATTCGTAGCTAGACTGGCGTCCCTGGAGGGATTCGAACCCACGACCCGCTGCTTAGAAGGCAGCCGCTCTGTCCAACTGAGCTACAGGGACAAGTTATTTACCACTCCAATGTAGCATGAGGCACAGGCAAAGGTCAAGATGACAATTCTTATTTGGTTCGCAACTATTACGATGTTAAATTTTCCCTCAGGTTTTCCACAAGCCAAAGGCAGCTAGACCACCGAGTCCAATGCCAGCAATTACAGCCCCGGCCCAGCCGAGTAAAGAAAGGCAAGTCACAATTATACCGGCAATGAGTATTCCAATAAAGATAGATAACATAGCATGCTTGAATTTTAAACCAAAAAGGACAGCCGCTAGTGAACCTGTCCAAGCACCGGTGACAGGGAGAGGGATAGCAACAAATAACGCTAAACCAATTCGTTCATACCTCTCGACAATTCTTCCCCGCTTCTTGGTATGTTCAAAGAGCCACCGCAAAAATCGGTCAAAGAAACTCACCCTGCTTAGACATCTGGAAATGGCATCAAGGGACAATAGAATAACAGGCACCGGTAGCAGATTGCCAATGATAGCTAACGGGAGAGCATAATACCAGGGGAAATGAAACAGGTTTATAGCTACCGGTAGTGCTCCACGCAGCTCAAAAATAGGTAGCGCGGAGATAATAAGCACTACTAATTCTTTAGAAAAACCTAAGCTGAGAAGCTCTTCAGGGGACACAGTTGCCCTTCACAGTCATTGCCTAATAAAGACCCTATTTTAGCTAATGTAACAAATGAACAACGGTTACGTCAAACTGTAGGTTACTTATAAGGGGTTAGCTTGACAATCATTTAGCCACATTGCTAGTATGAGGTTGGCTTTCCAATTTGGTTGGTGAACAGAGTAGCGATGCCGAGACTATTAGATAGAGTAGATAATCCCGCAGATTTGAAAGGGCTGACAAAACAGGAGCTCGGGCAATTGGCTGCTGAGATTAGGCAGGAGCTGGTGACCAGAGTAACTGCTAACGGAGGTCATCTGGCTTCTAATCTGGGTGTGGTTGAGCTTACTATAGCCTTACATCGGGCGTTTGATAGCCCACGGGATAAGATTATCTGGGATGTGGGACATCAAAGCTATGTTCACAAACTGCTCACTGGCAGAAGACAGCGCTTTGCCTCTATTCGCCAGTATGGAGGGCTATCCGGTTTTACCAGCCGTAGTGAGAGTGAGCATGACCCATTTGGTGCCGGTCATGCCAGCACCTCTGTTTCGGCTGCCCTTGGTATGGCTATCGCTCGCGACCTTTCCGGCGATGACTACCATGTGATTGCTGTTATCGGTGATGGGTCTATAACTGGAGGGATGGCTCTTGAGGCACTAAATCAGGCGGGGCATTTGGGCTCCAGGATTTGTGTGGTTTTGAATGATAATGGGATGTCAATTTCACCTACCGTTGGCGGTTTAGCTAAGCTGTTGAGC
>JAUWYK010000108.1 GCA_030615865.1 Dehalococcoidia bacterium | reverse complement strand
CCGTTAGCACCAACTAGGGTAATAATCTCTCCCTCTGCTACAGACAATGACACCCCCCTCAAAGCTTCTGCTTTTTGGTAGAGTACTCTCATATTCTTCGTTTCTAGCAACATTTTCACACCACCTCCTCACTACCCAAATAAGCTTCGATAACTTCTTTATTGTGCTGTATTGCCTCAGGCGTACCCTCAGCTATCTTCCTCCCGAAATTCATGACCACTATTCTGTGGCCCAGTTTCATTAAAGCCTTCATGTTGTGTTCTACAACCACCAGGGTTATCCCCTTTTCCCATAGGCCCTCGATCTTGCCCATCACGGTGGTGACCTCTTCTGGGTTCATTCCAGTTATTGGCTCGTCAAGCAGTAATAGTTCCGGCTTCGCTGCTAAGGCAAGAGCAATGCCCAGTAATCTCAGATGCCCATGGGGCAAATTCTTAGCCAATTCGTCCTTGAAGGGAATCAAGCCCATGTAGTCTAATATGCTCATGGTTTTCTGCTCGATATCCCTGTTGTCTTCACGAGCAGCGCGGGAATCAAAAAGTGCTCCCATGAAACCTGCCTTTGCCTGAAGGTGATGAGCTACTGCTAAGTTCTCAAAGACCGTCATATCTGGGAACACGTTGGTAGCCTGAAAAGTACGCACTATCCCTCGGGAAGCTATCCTGTCGGTCTTGAGACCAGTGATATTTTTCCCCTTATAGAATATCTTTCCCCGCGTGGGTTTCAGGACTCCGCTAATCAGGTTGAAGAAGGTGGTCTTGCCAGCACCATTAGGACCGATAAGCCCTACTATTTCCCCTTGAGACACGGTTAAGTCCAGCTTGTTAACAGCGGTCAAACCACCGAATACCTTCGTCAGCCCCCGAATTTCAAGTAATGCCATACTGTCCTCCAAACTCGTTAGCTATTCTCTAGACCTCGAAATATACCCACGAATTCTATCAATCCCCGGGAAGTGGGTTGGTCGCCGACCGAGCAGACTTAATAAACCATTAGGCAAGAATATCATGAAAACAATCAGGATAGCCCCATATATTATTAGCTGGTATTGGCCAAAGGCAATGAGGAACCTGCTGAGATAGAACAAACCTGCGGTACCAATTATCGGGCCAAAGATATTCCCAGCACCCCCGACAATTACGTAGATGAGATAGTACACTCCTTGCCAAAGGCCGTAACTCGACGGAGTTATGACCCCTACATAGTGAGCCAGGAAGGCACCAGCTAAGCCACTGAAAAAGCAAGCTATAGTAAAGGCTAGGGTGGTATACTTCCCTAGGTTAATTCCTACACTCTCCGCTAACTTATCATTATCATGTATGGCTCCAAAGATTCTGCCCATGCGAGAATGGTCAAGTCTATACATTACCACTATTGTAAGGACGAGCAGGGCTAGAGCTAAATAGTAGAAGGGGACCTTGGATGTAAATTCAATAGATACCAATCCCGGTAAGACAATTGGGTTCGGAGGAGGAATCCCTGGAATGCCCATGCAGCCTCCGGTTAGGCTCCCCCCGTTCAGCAGAGCTAGATGGATTGCCTCGGCGAGGCCAAAGGTAAGGATTACAAAGTAAGCCCCCCTTAGCTTTAACGCTGGATAGCCGATTATCCCTCCTATTGCGGCGGCAACAAGCCCGGCCAAAGGTAGAGTGAGCCAAAAAGACAAGCCCAATCTAATGACCAGCAAGGCAGAGGTATATGCCCCTATGGCTACAAAGCTACCCTGCGCTATAGACGTTTTGCCAATATTATAGACCAGGCGAAAACCCAGTGCGGCAATACTAGTAGTCATAATCGTAATAAGAAGGTGAAGCTCATACGGACTCTTGAGGAATATAGGTAGTAACACAAGAATTACTAGGAAGACTATACAAGCGACAAGCTTTCTTGAAATAACTCTATGTTTCATATCCCATAATTCCTCTCGGGCGGATGAGCAGCACCAGCACGAAGATGACAAAACCAAGCAAGCTGGCTATTCTCCCTATTAGAGTAAGGCCAACGGCATCAATGAATCCCATAACAAAACCCGCTACGATAACTCCGGGAATACTGCCAAGTCCTCCTAGCACCACCACGATAAAAGCTTTGAATAGTGGCGCTAGCCCCATCGTGGGGGTAAGAGAGAATATGGTTGCGATTAGTCCACCTCCAGCTGCTGCCAAGGCGCAAGTAATGCCAAACCCTATCATCTGTATACGGTGAACCGATATCCCTTGTAAGGCAGCTACCTCAGGGTTATCAATAACAGCGCGCATTGCCTGCCCCTGCTTGTGGTTTCGCAGGAAAAAAAGTACTCCCAGTACTATAACTACAGAAATCCCGACCATGACAAGCCTTTCTACGGAAAGGTAAACCCCAGCAAAATCTAAAACTCCAGGAAATTGTGTGGGTAACGATTTCTCTCTTTCTCCAAAGATTGTTGCAGCACTGCCTTGTAAGACAAAAAGTAATCCCAGAGACATGATTAAACATGCCATCGGGTTATCTAGGATAGGGTGCCACAACATCCGTTCAAATGCCAGACCGAGGAGAAAGACGACCACTATGGCCAGCGGCAGCGCGATTAGATAGTGCATTCCCGCCCAGGTAACTAACATCCATGTCACATAAGCACCTAACATGTACATTTCGCCATGAGCAAAGCTAATTACACGCAGAACGCTAAACACACAGCCAATCCCTAATGCCATCAAAATGTACATGAAGCTAAGCACTACTCCGTTAACAACAATTTGTCCACCTAGCTGTAGGTCCATAATTGTAACTGCTCCCGCTTATCTCTAGCGTAATCTTAACGTGTTTACTACTACCTGAAGTGAGCGCCTTGCCGGGGGCAAGGCGCTCACACTGTACTGCATTATGGCAGGTCTTCCAGCACTACCAGGTCTATCGTTACCAAATGTCCGTCCTGAAATTCGGCAAATGGCAAGGGGGGCATGAGCTGGCCTGCCCGCCCGTAGAACGCCTCACCGCCAAAGTAATCTATGCCTATGAGTGTGTCGTAATCCTTACCGCCCTCTAGCTCGGC
Organism: Dehalococcoidia bacterium; assembly: GCA_030615865.1. The sequence continues at coordinate 1,006 of JAUWYK010000108.1, read as the reverse complement.
TGCCACCTTCAGCGTATCAACGCTATCGGCTCTAATGATGGCTTGCTCAAGAATCTGCAGACACATGTAGTTGTCGGCAGCCCAATCACTAAAGAAACCATGGTCCTCTGTGTACCTTTCCTGAAAGGCTGCGTATTCAGGCTTTACAAATTTTGCACCCTCACCATAGGCAGTGAGGCTCATAGCAAAAAACCCCTCTACATTTTCAGCACCACCTGCCGCAGGAACAAAGACATCATCAACAATTCCGCTGCAGTCTGTGCCCATCCATCCCGTATAGCCGAGCTCGCGAGCCGCCTTTATCATCAGGGGTTGGGTACCCAGGTCTATATTAGCAAGGAGAATCATGTCAGGGTTCTGAGCCACCACCCGGCTCATTATGGGAGTGATATCAACGATTCCCCATTCTACGTATTCCGTGGGCAGTATTTCAAAGCCGTAACCAGGTCCCACTTTCGCCGAGGTCTCCTCTACTGCGACCCCATACTCATCGTCTGAGACAATGTCAATCCACCTCGTTACTTCCGGGTGATTCTCACTCACCCATTTTAGGATTGCTGGGCTTCTTTCATGAGGATTAGTAAAGTTGCGGAACCAAGTCGGATGTTCAGGGCCTAACACATCATCGAAACCACACCCAGCAGTCATGATTATGACATTGTTGTCATCAACTATGGGCAAAGCCGCATACGCATTAGAGCCAATAAAAAGAGGTAGTATATACTTTACATTTTCCTCATAGATTAGCTTGTTAAAACAATCCAACATAACAGATGTATCGGCTTTATCGTCATAGCTTATGGCTTCAATCATGTATGTCTTCCCACCTACCGTGATGCCACCTTTGGCATTAATATCATCCCGCCAATAGTAGAGAGCCTCCTGGATGGGGATGCCCCAGTCAGCACATTCTCCAGAAAGGGCACCCACAGCGGCTACCTTTAGCACTGCTTTTTCTGGCTCTGGCGCGGCACATGATGTCACCAGCGGTATGGCTAACATCAAG
>JAUWYK010000101.1 GCA_030615865.1 Dehalococcoidia bacterium | reverse complement strand
CAGGTCTTTCTATTTAGCCTTCTTTTGTTTCCTTTCAAGCTTCTCCTCTATAGCATCCTCAATCCACCGGCCAAGTGATTTGCCTTCTTCAATAGCCTCATGATGCGCCTTTCGCACAATGCTCAGCTTCATCTTGATGCTCTTTGACTTTCTGACCTCATCATTCATCTGCAAAACTTCTCAGTAAACTAGTATCTTTACACTATCACAAGTCAGAAAGTCTGTCAACCCCTTTTTCTCCCAATTTTTGAGGAATTTCTAAATATTGTCTGTGGCTCGCTCAGGCGGGATGCCACTTGCCCGATTACGGCTGAGGCGCCACACGGGAGGGGGAGGTTATCGGGGAGGAAGCTAAACCCCAGCCTCAGTTTCCCCTGACAGAGCCCGCTTGTTACCAAACAAATATCTACTAAACTTGTATTAGACAGCAGCTATTGCCTTGTCTAGAATTTCCAGAGCCATATCCACTTCTCTGGCTCGAACATCCAGAGGCGCTATAAACCTTAAGCCCTCAAAACCGCAAGGAAACACACAAAGTCCATGCTTAAATGCCTCATCGGCTACCTTTGAGGGTAAGCTAATATCGTCAAATCTGATGGAAACCATCAGCCCCAAACCGGTGGCATCGTGAGTATGTGGGTGTAGTTTCTCGAGTTCCTTGAACCCATTGAGAAAACGAGCTCCCATCTTGGTAGCATTTTCTAAGAGATTGTCTCTCTCAATAATCTCCAGCCTTTTATAACCTACAGCAGTAGAAACGGCGTTACCACCTCCCCAGGTGCCACCAAGTCGGCTCCTCTCCTGAGGAAACATCTCCCTTTTAGCCATGGTAGCACCTACTGCCAAAGTTTTGCCCAAGCAGATGTAATCTGGCTTTATCCCAAAATGCTCAAGAGCAAACCATTTACCGGTACGACCCAGGCCAGACTGAACTTCGTCACATATGAGTGGTATGCCGTATTTCTTGGCGGTGTTCTCCACAGACTCAAGGAAACCAGGTGCTGGTATATTGTAACCACCCTCTCCCTGTACAGGCTCCACAATAATAAAAGCCACTTCATCAGGGTCAAGCAGACCGATATCCGGGTCAAGTAGGTGTTCTAACTGGGTCATTATACCCTTACCTTTGACCGTATAAACCTTCCAGCTGCATTTACATTCTCCCTTGCAGTGGCAAAAGGGCAAGTCAATATGATTCGGGATTTGGGGATACCACTTCCTCATATTCTTACGGCTACGAGTAAGGGTTGTAGCTCCCATAGTACGCCCGTGGAAGGCTCCCTGAAAGGAGATATTGAACCCCAGATTGCGGCGGCAAGCGTAGCAAGCCTTTATGGCATTTTCCACCGCCTCAGCGCCCGAATTGGAAAGAAAAGTGCAGTCCAGACCAATAGGTTTGGCTATCTGGGCTAATTTGTTTACCAAGTGAGCCGGGGTGGGAACCACTATCTTTCCCGGGTCATCTCCGTAGACTCCGAGAACTTCCATTCCCTGTCGGTCTGGCATTACTGAGGCTGCCTTTTGAGCTATATCAATGAGCTCGGGGTTATTATAGCCCAGTGGGAAGGCAGCTCCGTGACTGGAAAAGTCGAGAATTACATTGCCATCTGGATCTGTGCAGAAAGGCCCGATGGCTGGTGCAGACTTATCCCAAACAAAGGGATGATAGTAAATAGCTTCTGGTGCATGGGCCATATTATAGTCGGTCCACTTTTGACTTATGGGTCCAGGTGGGGTCACCTTAATAGAAGGAGCAGCTGTTTCACGATTCATTGTAAATCCTCCTCTTATAAAATTATTACATCCGAGTCAGCCTCAGTTTCCCCTGGCAGAGCCCGCCAGTTCTTACATAAAACCAGCAAAAGGGCGACGAACCACAGCATTGCAGCCCCAGCTTATCAAGGTAGTAAAATCAAAGACCGGTAGCCTAACTGCTTCTTGAATAGCCCGAGCATAAGGTGGCATGTTGCTACACTCAAGGAGGATTGCACCAATATCCGGGTTCTCGTTAACCACTTGCTTTGAAAAGTCAACCAGTTCCTGCTCAAGCTTTGCATTGTTGAAATGCCCTATATCTTGAAGGATATTCTGCATTTGAGGCAATCCTTTAGCGCCGGCGATAATGACAGTAGAACAGTTATTAACCCCGCAATTCTCAAGGGCAGGGACAGGTTCAGGCGATAGTACGTTGTCACTAAAGCCCCCTTCTAGTATTTTGTAGTGCACTGGAAAGCTAAAGGTAGTTGCGTTAGCCACGTTGCCTGGAACCAGAGGATACCAAACACCCAGTACGATAATCCCAATAGTGACGCCCCCTATCACTTGCTCTTTCGGTATAGAAAACTCTTCATAACCAGGAGCACCACTATAAACCATTGTATTCCTCTTTGTCCTGTCCCTACTTTTCAGGTAGCTTCTGTCTCTACTAGCGAGGCGACCAGATACAATTTTGTCCGTCTGTATACTACCGTGAATCTAGACTACATTAGCGGTTTGCTAGCCGCCATGCAGCTAGCCCACTTATTTCACCGACTACTTTCAGTGTGTTGGGGTCGACATATTCCAGTTTATCTTGCATACTGTGATAATGTTCCTCCCATGGTTTCCACAGGAATACCGCCGGCACTCCAGCGTCAAGGAACCTGCCTTCGTCACTGGTTCCAAGCTCACAAACGTTAAACTTGGTCTTATAGTTAAGTTCTTTAGCTACCTTATCAACGGACAGGCATAGCCATTCAGGGGTAATAAGCTTTTTGTCAGGCCACCAGCCTTCTGTAATTATGTTTAAGCTACCCCCTCCACCAACTCCGTCAACATTAAGGAAAGCGACAATATTTTGCAGGTCAGACTTGTGGCGTTTGCAATATTCCCAGGAGCCTAGCGAGCGAATCTCTTCACATCCTGGTGCATAGAATTCAATAGTTCTTTTACAGGGGTAGGCTGACAGAACCCGAGCTAGTTCAAGCGTTACACTTAAACCCGAAGTATTATCATCTGCAGCCGGGGTATTCTGAGTATCGTGATGGCCACCAAGTATCACCCGTTCTTGCGGCAACGAAGTGCCAGGTAAAAGACATCTTACATTTTTCGTAGTGCGTTTTTCAGTAATTGCCTGTAAACGTAGGTGAACTCTTACCTTTTGGTATTTGAGAAGACATTCTCGTAGATAGTGACCATCTTCTAAAGAAATATTAATAGCTGGGATTGGATTTGGTTCAATTGGCAAGAGCCCCTTTTCAGGGTTAAAAAAAAGTGGCTCCACAGTTCCGTGGAAAGGCCATGACTGGTAATTAGCCATGATAGCACCCAAAGCTCCATGTTTACTAGCCATACAAATTTCAGTAAAGAAAGCATGCTTATCAAAGCCCCGGGTAAATAGTAATATTTTATTTTTTACATCTTTTCCCTGATAATCTTCTTCATTCCCATACCCAACATCAATTAATTCTGAAGTTATGCCTCCCTCTGAAGTAGAAGGTGAGAATATCATTGGTTGGCTTTCAATGTTCGTGCTTTCGGGCTCGACAAGTGATAGTTCACAGGTAATAGGCTCGAAGCAATCTGCTTCAAACTCTTCAAAATAAGTAGATAAACCATATTCCGAGCATGTTTTGGCAAAGTACTCCGCAGCTTTATTGTCGGCTTCGCTCCCGGCTAACCTGTTCCCGAATTCACAAATATTCTCAACGTGCTGATAGGCTTTAGCGGCTGATATACTACGCAATATCTGGTTTTCAATTTCGCTAATCATGCCTATATCTCCTCCGTATTAAAATTTTGTCTCCTGCTTCATTACCACCCCCTTCGATAACTAGTGCTCACTCGCCCAAATATGCCTTCCTGATGTATTCACTGTGTAAGAGTTCGCTTGCTTCGCCCTCTAGCACGATACTGCCGTTCTCCAGCACATACCCCCTACTGGCTAGGCGTAAGGCAACTCGAGCATTTTGTTCCACCAAGATTATACTCACTCCCTCTTGCTGCTTAATCTCAGTAATGGTTTTTGCAATTGTTGCCGTCATCAATGGAGACAAGCCTAACGATGGTTCATCAAGTAGTAATAGGTGAGGTTTCGACATTAATGCTCGAGCTATCGCCAGCATTTGTTGCTCGCCACCACTCAAGCTACCTCCTTGCTGAGTACGCCTTTCTCCTAGTACTGGGAAGAAATCGTAGATCTTTTCTAAATCCTTACTGACTCCACCACCCTTTCTAAGGTATGCACCCATCCTGAGATTGTGGTGTACAGACATGTCGCGAAAGATTCCTCTACCTTCCGGAACTAGACTGATACCTCTGCTAACTATTTCCTGGGGAGTCAGTCTATCTATGCGTTTATCGCTGAACCAAATCTCCCCGGAACTAGGCTTCACCAATCCAGAAATGGCCTTCAGTATAGTGGACTTTCCTGCTCCGTTAGCACCAACTAGGGTAATAATCTCTCCCTCTGCTACAGACAATGACACCCCCCTCAAAGCTTCTGCTTTTTGGTAGAGTACTCTCATATTCTTCGTTTCTAGCAACATTTTCACACCACCTCCTCACTACCCAAAT
>JAUWYK010000077.1 GCA_030615865.1 Dehalococcoidia bacterium | reverse complement strand
GTGCGATTGGTATTTTTTTGATTGTGATCACGTATCGTACGTTAGCCATCATCAGGTTACCGGTCCATCTGAGATGGGAACTGGCGCCGATACCGCATGAAAAGGGGAAGAGCCGATACGGGGGTTCCTATCTCGAGGAGTATGAATGGTGGAATAAGCCGCAACACAGGTCCCGTATCGCTCCAATAATATATATGGCAAAGGAGATCTTTCTGATGAGGGGCATTTGGGAGCATCACCGGGCGTTATGGCCTTTGACATTTGCTTTTCACATGGGCATATACCTGATTGTTGGGATGCTTCTCTTACAGGTGGTAAGCGCCGTGTTCATCATTACTGAAGTACCATTGTCCGTCCTGAATGTTTTTCTGGGGATTGCCTCCGTTTTGGCACTGGTGGGTTATCTGCTCGGCAGCCTGGGGGCTATCGGTTTAATCCTTAAACGTGCCCTTGATTCCAATCTCAGGCCATTCAACACCATCTCAAAGTATTTTAATCTCCTGTTTTTGGGGGCAGTCTTTATCAGCGGCGGTTATGCCTGGTTACATTCGGGGGATTTGGCATCTGAAATGAGTTTTTTTATAAAAAGGCTCATTACTCTTGATGCTGGTGTAACCGTTACTTTTCCCCTATCGCTGCACGTAGTTATATCGTTATTGTTCATTCTGTATCTCCCCTGGACAAATATGATTCACTTTATTGCCAAGTACTTTACCTATCATGAGATACGGTGGAATGATACCCCACAGGATGAGAAGATGGAAAAAGAGTTGCGTGGACTTCTGGCTCAGCCGGTTAGCTGGTCGGCTACCCATGTAAAAGCCGATGGCAAGAAAAACTGGGTGGACATTACCACAGAGAAAATGAGTGATGAAAAAGAATCTTAAATTAACTGATTTCTCCAAAGATGGAGACACTCAACTCACCGAAATTGATATTGATGAGCTGATACCATTACCACCACCCTATGATAAGATAGAGGAACTGCCGGGGTTTAAGCGGCTTACCGAAGACCAGAGAGAAAGACTGGTATGCAATCTCGATGGCGTTGTGTCCTCAGTTCTGCCCAAGCTGAAGAATAAAGAGGAAGAAAAGAAGTACGTCGGGCAGTTTGTTTCGGGATTAAAAAAGCTCCTGAGCCGGGAGAACAACTGGACATTTCTGCAGCCTCTGTTGCTTTCCATAGATTATTGCGCCCAGTGTCAGACATGCTGTGATGCCTGTCCAATTTACCTTGCCAGCGGCAAGAATGACCTCTATCGTCCCACCTATCGCTCGGAAATCTTCCGGCGCCTGGTTAATAAATATGCAAAGCCCGGTGGGAAGCTACGAGCCAAGCTCAATAGGGAGGATATTGAGCTCAACTGGACCACCATAACTAGGCTGTACGAGCTGAGCTATCGATGTAATCTCTGCCGGCGCTGTGCCCAGTCCTGTCCCATGGGTGTTGATAACGCTCTCATCACCCGTGAATTGCGCAAACTCTTCAGCCAGGAACTGGGCTGGGCTCCGAAAGAGCTCCACGAGAAAGGCACTGTGCTCCAGCTTGAGGTCGGCTCCCCCACCGGGCTGAAGCCGCATGTTGCCAAGGACAACTTTGAGTTTCTGGATGAGGATTTTACCGAAGCCACCGGTATTGAAGTCTCGACACCGTGGGACAAGGAAGGCGCTGATATTCTGTTAATTCACAGTGCCGGTGACATTGTCTCCTTTCCGGAGGGCCCGATTTCCTTCAGCATTTTATGCAATGCCGCCGGAATCAGCTGGACCCTCTCATCGGAAGTGCCGGGATACGATGGCGTCAACTATGGTGTGTTCTATGACGATGTCCAACTGGTCAAGGTTGCTATCAGGCATGCCCAGATTGCCAAAAAGCTCAAGGTAAAAAAGATAGTCATGGGAGAGTGCGGGCACCAGCACAAGGCCTTTATGACGGTAGCCGACAGGGTGCTTACCGGAGACCTGAATATACCACGGGAGAGTGTGATGACTTTCCTGGAGAACCTGGTTTTCAGCGGTAAGATTGAGTTCGATCCGTCGAAGAACGATTTCCCAGTGACACTTCATGACCCCTGCAATATAGTGAGAAACCTCGGCATAGTTGAGCCCCAGCGAAGAATTCTTCGCTATCTCTGCCCCCAGTTTCGTGAGATGACGCCTCACGGAGTGGACAACTACTGTTGCGGCGGCGGCGGCGGCTTAAGCGTGATGTCCGATGTCAACTTCACGGACTGGAAGGTGTACGTTGCCGGCAGGATGAAATTCAAACAGATTCTTGAAGCCTTCGGTGACCAGCCCGGGCCGGAGGTAAAGAAATACATATGTGCACCGTGCTTAAACTGCAAGCTGCAATTCCGTGATATCTTGGAGTACTATGGGGCACGGGAAAAATCCAGTATTATTTACGGCGGTCTTGCTGAATTGATTGTTAATGCAATGGTTGATATTAAAAAGCCTTTCATTAAATGGGGAGAGCGTTAACGGGAATATAACGGCGCTGTTGCTTTGACCGGTCGTCAGGGTGCGCGGCATTCTTGCTTCCAGAACTCAAGAACTGTAGAATAGTGGTATTAAAAATAAAAACTTTCCGAGAGGAGATTGATTTTCATGGCACAGATGGAACTGGCCGGCAATACGTACGAAGTCGATGAGAATGGTTTTATGCAGGAAACCGATAGGTGGAATGAAGATGTCGCCAGAGCGTATGCCGCATTAGAAGAAGTTAACGAGCTAACGGAAGACCACTGGACGGCAATTAATTACCTGAGAAATTATTACCTCGAAAACGGTATTTGCCCAATGATAAGAAGGCTTATCAAGGTAACGGGTTTCAACCTGCATCGGCTCTATGAACTCTTTCCGCAGGGACCGGCAAACTCTGCATGTAAGTGGGCAGGGGTACCCAAACCAACAGGATGCGTGTAAATTTAGGCACCTGTCGGTTTAAGTCAACTTTTTTAGGTAATTAACTAACAGCTCCCCCCAGTTCTCATTATTTTCCACTTCACCAGCCGTCAAGAATAAAGGCTTTGCCCGACTTTCAGTCGTTCTTGACTGCTTTTAATCTAGCTTTTTAATGAGTTTCTATAGTGAATTCTTGTTCTGAATATCCAAATAACGCAATAATGCTCTTACAAACGTTTACTATCTGGTTCGAACTTAAGTTGGTTTCCATAAATATATCAGTACCTTCAACCTTCTGCGGAAGCCTCAATTCATTTGCATTCTTGGTATAATACGGTCTCCTGCGTCCTCGTAATTCTAGAACTACGTTGAAATTATTTTTATCCAGATTATACATAAGTTTGGTTATTTTTGTTAAAATATCTATCCAATATCTAGCTTCATACCTCACATTTCTAAGAGTAAATCCCTTTCACTTACTTGACAAGGGGAAGGTGTTTTGCTAATGTCCTCTAGGTAGGCTGAAAAATTGACCAACTTTTGAACCCAACCCAGAGTCGTGGCTATACTGACAAATTAATAAAAGTGACTAAAATAAAGAAGGAGGAAGAAAGGTATGGTTAGTATAAGGATTCAAGAGTGGCCGCCCTATACGGCGGGAGATAGAGCCAGGAGGGAGAATGTAGAGATTGCTGGAAGACTTATGATGAATGCGGCTTTAACAGCACCCTGCGCCAGTGGCGCCCCGCATATTGAGGGCCATATTCTGTCGGATGAGGAGGAGATAGAAAGACTGGCCAGGAAGATGGAGGAACTTGCTCTTGAAGGAAATCGCATAACGGAAAACCTGTTTAAATATGAAGCGGTGATGGCCAGGGAATCAGACGCAATAGTGTTTCTGGGAAGTTATCGTGCTCTGGTCGACCCCTTTGATGCAGGCTGCGGCTTATGTGGCGGAAGGCCGGATTGCAGCTACGTATACAGTCGCCGAAGTGGCAAGATGGGAATAATCGACCCCACGGAGAAAGTAAAGAAGTATGAAGGACTGATGAATGGTCCTCTTTGTAGTTTTCGCTCGGTCGACCTTGGCTTCTCGGTGGGTGCCGCTTTATGGATGGCAAGCAGATTATTTGTAGACACACGTCCCTTTATGACCATCGGGGTAGCCGGGCAGAAGTTGGGCTACTGTCCAAACTGTGCGTTTGTGGTCGGTTTACCTCTTTCTGCCAGGTCGAAGAATCCCTATATAGATATTAATCCAGATTATCACCTAGTCAACATGGGGAAAGTGATTGACCAGGTACGTAAACAATATATATTGCATAGACAGGCGAGCCCTGACTACCGCATATGGGACCCGGCTAGGCGACCGACAAGACAAAGGAGGACCAAATAGTGATCATTGATGGCAGGAAACTGGTACATGAGAAATTGCTGGATACGGCTGCCAAGTGTGCCCAGGCGGCCCTTAAAGCTCCTCAGACAACGGGCAGGCTAAAACTCCAGGTAGTGGTTTTAACACAAGAACAGGAGATGTTGCCGATAGTAGAGATGTTTGAGGTGCTTGGAGAGATACAACCTCATGCTATTCAACTGGCTAATGGATACAGGAAGTTATTTGAAGCCGGGGAACCACCGGTCATGATTCTCTTTGGTGCCGACCTGACCGTGTCGGAGATGGGATGGGATTGTGGCGCCTGTGGTTTCAAAACCTGCGCCGAGTTCAATAAGTACGCGAGGCAAAACCGCAATTTTGGAGTATTAGGGCAAGGCCCTTCCTGTAATTGGAAGGTGCTCGATTTTGGAACAGCTTGCAGTTGGGCCTGTGCCGCTGCCTCGCAGTACAATGTTGAAAATAGGATAGCCATATTTGAGGGAGCATTTGCCAATATGTTAGGTTACGTGGATGGTGTCAGTTACATTCTTGCTCTTCCCCTGGTGTCTTGCCGAGAGCTCTGGTTTTATAGCCGGCCCGCCATAGATGAAGGGAATTTTTCTTACGAATGGTGGCAGGATTATATTCGTAACTTTTTCCCGGCCACATTTATGCCGTTTGCTACTCCCTCTTCTATCCCCTGGCTAAAAACCAGACAGGATTGGGAGCAAGATATGGGGTCACCCAGATGGGTTATTCCAAAGGAGGACCCTGAAATAACACGTAAGCGCGATGAGGTATTGGGACGCCTTATGGAGTTGGCCGGACGGAAGGCAGCCGAAGTAGCCGAGATGAGGAAGAAGCTGAAAAAGTGAATATAGGATTCCCTAATTATGGTCAAGCCACTCGTGCCTTGTGGGCTTGCACCAAGCGTTGTCTACTTGGGGAGGAAATACCTTCCTTCGGCATCGAATGGAGAACTTGAGCAGGTCTATGTTTTGCTTTACCTAGAACCACATAGTGGCGTCAGCATCCAGAACCAGGTCGTTCAATGTAGCAGCTCCCACAACCTTGGCTTCTTCTACGAAGTCTCCCCTGTCGAGGTTGAGCAACTGGGTACTCTGTTCACAGACTAGGAATTTGACCCCGGCTGCCGCTGCTTGGTCCATTATTTCCTTCACGGTGGGAAAGTTGCCCTCTTTGACCTTCTCTGCCTCACCTTTCTTTACCACCGTTACTCCCAGACCGAGGAAATAGATGGTAGCATCAATATCCATCGCCTTGGCTGTCATGCCCAGGACGAAAGGCGAGTAAAGACGCTTTGGTGTATCAATACCGCTTGTTTGAACGTAGAGGATATGCTTTTTCTTAGCCATAACTACCTCCTATTTTTCTTTTAATATGAGAAATCTCATCCCCTCATCGGTTTTCTCTATCTCAAGTATTTTCTGCCCGGTCCGCTTAGCCCAAGCCTTGAGATCCTCCTCCGCAGCAGGGTCATCTGCTAATACCTCTAGGATTTCGCCGATAGCGAGCTTGTCCATTTCCTGCCTAGTTTTTACAACTGGCATTGGGCAGTAGAGACCTATACAATCTAAGATTTGATGAGCCTGCTTCGGTGACCTAAAATTTACCATAGTCCGAACCTCTTACAACAGGGCGACTTCAGCCCCGAATCTCAGCCCCGCAATAGGGGCAGACTCTCTTATCCCGGGGTACTGGCTTTCGGCACTTGGGACAATAGAATATAGTTAACCCGCAAGCCTGGCAGTAGGGAAAATCTGCCTTCATTATCTCCTCGTCACAGTAGGGACAGAAAAGGTGCTCCTTTTTCTCTTTTTGCTCTGCCATCACTCCTTCCCTCCTCCCGTTTCCTTTTTGCTCAGGTAATCTTTTATAGCTTTATTCAGAGCTTGGGCACCAAGATTAGAGCAGTGAAACTTATTCTTGGGCAATCCCTCCAGTTCGTCAGCCACCGAACGCGGGGTGATTTTCATCGCTTCCTCCAGCGTCTTGCCCTTAGCCATTTCACTAACTATGCTGGAAACAGCAATCGCTGCCCCGCAACCGAAGGTCTTGAACTTAACATCTTCTAGCCGGTCATCTTTGACCTTAATGTAGAAGGTCATCATATCCCCGCACACTGGATTACCTTCCTCGCCAATCCCATCAGGGTTCTCAATCTCACCCACATTACGGGGGTTCATGAAGTGTTCCATTACCTTTTCGCTATAGACTGGCATGTTACTTGCCTCCTTTGCTTGCTTTGATGAATTTGGAATAAAGTGGTGACATCTGCCGTAACCTATCTACAATAGGGGGCAGCACTTCCAGGACATAGTCTATATCTTCGGGGGTATTATCTATACCGAAGCTGAAGAGGAGTGAACCCTGAGCCAGCTCGTGAGGTATCCCCATGGCGATGAGCACGTGTGAGGCTTTAAGTGCCCTTGAGGTGCAGGCGGAGCCACTGGAGACGGCGACCCCCTGGCTATTTAACAACATGAGCATTGATTCACCCTCAATAAACTCTACACAGAAGCTGGCATTTCCGGGAAGACGATTCTGAGGATGACCGGTGACCACCACGTGGTCAATCCTACTTGGCAGTCCATCCAATAAGCGATCACGGAGCTGGGTGAGATGCTCTATTCGGGCAGCCATAGTGCTCTTAGCCAGTTCAGCAGCCTTACCCAGACCGACAATAGCCGGGATATTCTCCGTGCCGGCACGACGTCCTCCCTCTTGCACCCCACCATCAAGAAGAGGCATAATACGTACCCCCTTCCGCACCCAGAGAGCGCCCACTCCTTTTGGACCATAGAACTGGTTTCCCGCCAGGCTCAAGGTATCTATCCCCAACTCCTTTACATTAACCGGGATGGTTCCAGCCGCAGCCACAGCATCAGTATGGAAAACCACATTATTCTCTCTGGCTATTTTGGCAATCTCCTGTATTGGCTCTATGGTGCCCACCTCACCATTGGCATGCATAACGGATACCAGTACCGTATCCTTCCTGATGCTTCGCCGTACATCCTCGGGGTCAACTACGCCATACTTATCCACCGGAATCAGACTTAGCCCAAAGCCCCATTTCTCCAGGGTTCTTGCTGAGTGAAGTACCGAGAAATGCTCAATAGCAGAGACAACCACATGCTTACCCTTATTTTGTTGAGCCAGCGCCAGCCCCTTAATGGCAAAATTGTTACTTTCAGTGCCGCTACCGGTGAAGATTATTTCCTCGGCACCGGCTCCAATAAGCTGAGCCACCTGGGCTCGAGCAACATCTACTGCTTCCCGGGCAGCATCACCCCAGTCATGGAGCGAGGAGGGATTGCCAAAAACCTCATCCAGGAACGGTATCATCGCCTCGCGAACCTCGGGGAGAAGAGGGGTAGTTGAGGCATGGTCTAAGTATACCTTTCTCATATCTGCACCTCCCTATTTATACCCTCAACCTAGCCTTATTATTTCTGGGGCGATAGGAAGCTGTCCGTCAAGCCCACTTCATTGGCTCAGCAATCATTTCATACTTGAATAGCATTAACTGTCTGCGGGCTCAGGGATACAACTGATGGCCTTCATCATCCTCGACGATGATAGCATTCTCAGGACAGCTTTCCGCAGCCTCTAGCATAGTATCATCATCAACAGAGGAAGGATCGAGGACTACGGCTTTGTTGTCTTCCCCAAGGGTGAAGACTGTCGGTGCCAAAGCCACGCAATTACCAACACCAATACACAAGTCTCTATCTACCCTTACCTTCAAACCTCACCTCCCTAATAGCCCTAAGCTAACGCCATATTCTATTTTATCAGTCTTTTGGGTAGTAAAAGTATAACATAAAGTCGGCTAGTAGGCTAAACCTCCCCCTTGATTGCTCTCAAGGTAACTAAGAAGAAAGTCCGTTGTTCCTGTTACTGGAGAGTTATAACCTTGAGTAACCTGCCTTTCTCAAGGTTCATGAGGTAACTTCTAAGACACTATTTGACTCAACCGATATAGCACCACTCCAGTCCCACCGAGGGCGACCCCCGTGATGACCATAAAGACACCACTGGCAGTAACCGA
>JAUWYK010000102.1 GCA_030615865.1 Dehalococcoidia bacterium | reverse complement strand
CCAAGTCTGCGGATAACCTCTTTAGCCAGCAGAATTATCTCCACATCCGGAGCAGATTTGGCACCACCGAAAAACTCAGCACCACATTGCCATCGCTCCCTGTTCTCTTTCCCTGTTCCCTCGAAAGCGAAGATATTAGTCACATAGAAAAGCCTGGCTAATTCTTGTCCACTTAGATTGTCGATGTAGAGTCTGGCTACAGGAATAGTGCCATCAGGCCTCAAGACGACCCGCTCACCACTCCAGCCATCCCAATCGAGAAAGGAATATACCTTGCTTAACATGCTCGGAGTAAGTGTTCCCGTAGCTGTAAACAAATAGAGGTATTCTAAGGTTGGCGTCCTCACCTCCTGGTAGCCCCAGTTACGACAACAAGTCCGGAAGACATCTTCAATACGGCGAAAACGTAACATGTCCTCGGGGAGCAAGTCCTGCATTCCCTTACATTTTTGGTTTTTCATCCTTAGCCTATTCTACACTAAGCTGTGTCCAGCTTCAATGGTGTGTACTCGTCCAATATCTTAGTGTTACACCGCCTTTCATAGTTTTATGCCATTGTAATGTTATATATGAATGTAGGGGCGAACACAGAAAGATAGGCAGATTTCTCTCCAGTGTTATACGTATAAGCCCGAATTCGGTTGCAGTTGGGGACAAATTTGTTCAATAGCACTACAGATGAGCTGATATTCCTGGTGCAAGGGTTGTTCATTCTTAAAGTGCTGTTAAAAGAATCTTTCAAAACGTATTAAGGGCTGGGAGGAGGAAGTAAAAATGGCTACCGCAACAGAAAAAGCTCCGATGATGGTAAGAATGGATGGTAAAGATGGCATGCTATTGTCCAGGATTTCCCATTTCAACCCGCTCAACTCAGGATACCCATCTGAAGACCAGTTATGCCTACTTTCCGCTTTGCCTTGGATTTCCCGGTACTTTTGCGCCAACAACATCTTTGGCCTGGGTTTTCAGGGGTCTGGATTTCGTCCAGAAGAAACCGCGTTCGTATCTCTCAAAATCAAGCCTGAGCACAAATTCAATCTTACTTATTGCGTAGCATAAGACCCACATCAGTCCGCAGAAAGGATGGCGAAGAAGGCTCGACATGATCGTTCGCCACAGACCAGGAACACTCATATCCCTGCCTATCAATTCCTTGCCGAAGTATTGATGCGATTTATTGGTGTAGAAGAAGTACCTGCTCCACTGGTGACTGAAGTCTGCAATCGACTCGGGCGGCCCATAGTAGAATATAGCGTCGTCAGCCCATACAAACTTGCGACCCTGTTGAATGCAGGAATAGAAGATAAACTGGTCATCGGCGAGAGAGAGTGGCAAAACAAGCTGTTGGTAAAAGTCTCTTGATAGGGCCATTACCCGCCCATCTATGCTCCACCAGGAGATAGCTTTTCTGCTTCTGACCTTGTCTACCAAAATCCAGTCAAAATACGCCGCCTGCTTCGCCGGATTGAGGATAAAGCTAGGGCAGGGGCGGACAAGGCCACCCTGAGCCATTGCAGCCTTACCATCACGAAGGTGTTGTACCAGCTTGGCTATGCTATGTTCATTCGCTAACCGGACATCGGCATCAATAAAAACAATAAGTTCGGCGTTGGTGATTGAGAAGGCCAAGTTTATTGAGTCGCTCTTGCCCTTTCTTTCCGCTTTAGTGATTAGCTTTACCCTTCGGTCTCTGGCAGCTATTTGTTGTACGATGTCATCCGTTTGATCCGTCGATGCATCCGAAATCACGTAGATATTCTGGATTTGAAACCAGTCATGCTGCATTGCCATCATCACATCATGCAGCAAGCGTTCAATACAGCTCTCTTCATTGAACGCAGGAATGACTACATCAATGGTTATCTCTACCCGCAGGGGCTTCTCCCAAGTCATATCCGGGGGGAAAAGTTCTGTCGGCTGTGATGTGCTCCCATATGCCATGTGTGCCTCCTTCTCGCTATCTTGGTTTGCTGATACTCCCATGGTTGAAATGCTAGTGCAATTACCAGGAGTAAGAGCCCAACCAGTTTCCTAACGGAAACTCCACTTCCTTTTGCTCTAGTTCCGGCTGCTTAGATAATGCACCGATGCATGCGTCATCCAAGACTGGTTTCTCCGCCGCGAGGAAGTAATTAGTAGTGGGCCAAGTGTGGTTCCGCCGTAATCTTGATTTTACCCAGGTTTTTTAGGTTTCTTTCCACTGTGCCGGTCGCTCCAAAAATGGAGCTCCTCTTAACCACATCCCAAACACTTCCCACTGTTTCCTGTATAGCTATAATTTTCTCCTTGATAGTGGATAATTCACCCTTGATATCTGTTCGGAACGCTCGCAAACCAAAGAACATGGCAACAGCTATTCCTGTGAAACCAAGAAATATCCCAATAGCTATTGCGATGTATCCCATAAAGGATAGAATCCCTTACCTAATCCCTCTAGGCCCTTTCATCAGTCCCGCCACTAAATTTCTGCTTTCCAACTAACATTATAGCACCTATTGAAACCTTTAGCGTAGCTTGGGATACAGAATTCTGGGAACAGTAACGGAGCTATGTAGAATCAGCTTTGGGAAGAGTTTCGCATATCCCTATGATCCCTAAGTTTGTTGCTTTTAATTACTTAGTTTATAATTAACTTGAGGATAATGCGAGATGCTTAGAATCGGGCTTAAGATTTTCTTCCTCGCTTTGCTTGTGATTCCCGTAGCTGCGGGTTTAGGAGGCAGCCTGATCGCTGCCGCCAGCTCTACTACTGTGGAAGTTCTTACCGTAGATGGCATCATTGTGCCCGTGATAGCTGACTATATTGATCGGGGTATCAGCCAGGCGGAGAGGAATGGCGCTGCTGTCTGCATAATTGAGCTAAACACCCCTGGTGGGCTTCTTGACTCAACCGAGAGGATAGTCCAGAGCATTATGAATGCCGACGTGCCCATCGTGGTTTACGTCTCACCCAAAGCTGCCTGGGCTGCCTCAGCGGGAACCTTCATTACTCTATCTGCTCATATAGCGGCGATGACGCCGGGCACGACTATCGGCGCTGCCCATCCTGTAGCTGCTGGAGGAGAGGAAATACCAGAAGACCAAATGAAAAAAATAGTCGCGTTCGCGGCTAAGTGGATGAGGACTATAGCTGAGGAGCGTGGCCGCAATATGGAAGAAGCCGAGCTAGCAGTTACGGAAAGCAAATCATTCACCGATGTTGATGCACTGGAATATAACCTTATCGACCTGCGAGCTGACAATTTGGGAAGCCTTATTTCCCAAATCAATGGCTGGAAAGTTACTCTAGCCAGTGGTGAGGAAGTTATCATTGATACTACGGACTATGTTCCAACTAGAAACGAAATGAATGCCATTGAAGAATTCTTGCAAACCATCAGCG
The DNA here is from genome assembly GCA_030615865.1 of Dehalococcoidia bacterium. The sequence continues at coordinate 1,130 of JAUWYK010000102.1, read as the reverse complement.
ACCCCAACATTGCCTATATCCTCTTTACCCTGGCTACCATAGGGTTAATTACTGAGATTTCCAACCCGGGGATGGTTTTCCCCGGGGTCGCTGGTGGCATCAGCTTATTCCTGGCGTTTTACTCCCTGGGTGTGCTTGATGCTTACTGGGGAGGCATAGCACTCATTTTACTTGCCGTGGGACTTTTTATCGCCGAGTACTTCACCACTAGTTTTGGGCTATTGACTGCCGGAGGTACGATTGCGCTGGTCATAGGTTCGCTGATATTGTTCAGCCACAGCCCGGGGATAGAGGTAAGTAAGGGGCTAATTGCCGGGGTTACGGCAGGCGTTACCGCTTTCGCTGTCTTTGTCATCGGGGCCATTGTTCGCGGGCAAAGGCGACGCAAGGCTACCGGGGCTGAGGGAATGATAGGGAAAATGGCCATAGCAAAAACACCCCTCGACCCTACGGGCACGGTTTTAACTCACGGAGAATTATGGACGGCGGCATCGGAAGGCGGCAGAGTAGCACCGGGTGAGGAGGTGATAATAACCAAAGTGGAAGAGTTGAAATTATGGGTGGCAAAGAAATTAAAAGAATAGTAAGATAGCATTCATGGAACTGTCTATACCCACTATCGAAATGACTGGCCCAATTATTGTAAGCATAGTCTTCGCCGTCGCTTTTATCATTTTCGTTATTTATGCCATCGTAAAAGGCCAGAGGCTAAAACTCTCCACTGGTGTAGAGGAAATGATAGGGAAGGAAGCTGTGGTGCAAACGACCCTCAACCCCAAGGGCACGGTTTTGGCTGAAGGAGAATTGTGGACAGCCATAGCCGAAGGTAGTAAAATAGAACCCGGAGAGGAGGTGATAATAACCAAAGTAGAAGGATTGAAACTCTGGGTGACAAAAAAGTCTAAAGAAAAGGAGGAAAAGTGAACTGGTTCATTTATTTTATTATCGCAGTAGTAGTAATAATACTTCTGTCGGCGGCTATCAAGATCGTTCGAGAGTATGAAAGAGGGGGCGTTTTCCGACTGGGTAGATTCGTGGGCGTTAGAGGACCGGGCCTGGTCTTGATTATACCTTTCATTGAGAATATGCGGAAAGTTGACCTTCGGGTAATCACCATGGACGTTCCCCAG
>JAUWYK010000097.1 GCA_030615865.1 Dehalococcoidia bacterium | reverse complement strand
AGTTACCGTTATCAGGATGGGTGAGAGCAGTTTTGACTGCGTCTTTCCAGTCAGCACCACGTTCTCGCATGGCAAATCCCACAAACTCACCTATTGAGGAAAGCACTCCGGAGTTCCAATGGAGATAATTCTGGCGATGCTGGGCAATGTTCATCTCGTCCCTTGCCACCTTGCCCCACTCAGGAAACTGTTCAGCGATGAACTCCCATGCATCAACAAGGAATTCGACATATTCATCTTCATTCCCCTTCTCGTTCTCCAATTGGTTCTCTCCTCTAAGTTGCTCCTCAATTAACTCTCCCCTATAAGCTGCTTTAATGATGGGCACAGTGGCTTGATAAACACCAGCCAGTGTAAACATTTCAGTCGGGCTCTTAGCCACAGAGACTAGCTCTACATTTACCCGATTTTCAAATACTGACACTCTTTCAACCACGCTCTGCACCACACGGTTTTCTACATCCCTGTAGTTGAAGAGAATATTTAAGCTTTTGGTAGGGGGCTTTGCTGTTCTGTTAAGGTCAGAGAATAGTTGCTGGTTCACCCTGAGCTCTATGTACGGGAAAAGCACAACAGCAATGCTGTCGTTGCGTAGCTCAGACTCTATCTCGATGGCTTTCTTTATTGCTCCAAGACGATGTTGACCATCTACGATTATGAGTGGGTCGTCCTGGTTGAGTGTCAATATCCCCAACATCCACCCCGGACTCCCCACAGGGGCATCTGGATTAAAAGGTTCCCAGTTACGGGGTTCCTTGTTACCATCATTTTTGCCGTAGGTGCAGGTAAGGGCACTGAAGCGATAGTCGTTTGGATTGTAGACCATGTAATCGGCAATTTCTGCGAATCGTGCTGGGTTTGCCCTGCGATTCTCACGGAGTTTAGGTGGGAGATTTGGATCCGTCCCAATAATGTATCTGGGCACTTCACCTAGGGTCAGGGTAATTATGTAGAAATCCACCCCACCGAGGCGTCCCTTGAGTGCCGGCACTCGCATTATCTTCTCAGCCTTTTCAGCAAACTTACGGAGTGCTTCCATTGTATTTTCACTTGTAGTCATTTCATGCTCCTTTTTTTATTTATTGCTTCCATATTAGGAAATAAGCTATTTCATTGTTTACCACCTCCTTATCTCCTTATAACGATGGTTGGAAATTTAAGTGTTAGCTGTTAACTGGCGAGGCGCTGAGCCACAATCGCGACCGCTTGTCTAAGCTGAAATTCGTGTAATCGAAAAGCAGTAATTCTAACCACCTCTTCCAATGATAGGACTACTTGCTCTTGGCGTGTATAAAGGCGTTTGGGCCAAGGTCGCCACCCACCCAGTTCAGGGTCACCAGGAGCTTCACCCGGATACAAAGGGATGAAAGTTATATTTGATAAAATCATAACATCCTCCTATTGTTTGCTTAGTATCCATATGACTATCTACCATACTTACATTATAGCACAACTCACGAATAGCTTGTCAATAGATAATTATCCATATTGCCTTACACTTGTTAATCAATATTATTTCATATGAAATAATATTTGTCAATAGCCTTTTGGCCATTTTGCTTATTATTCTTTAGGGAAAGTCAAAGAGGGGCGCTAGCCCCTGTAGGGTGGGTTGGGTGGGAAATAAGAGATAAGCTAAAGAATGGGGGTGGATGGAGGGCAAAACCCCCCAACAAAAGCGGGAGATTGGGGGCACTGCCCCCGAGGGTGGGAGGATGGGGAAGTAAGCCAATCTATCTACAGTTTTTTGTGAAACACTTCGTCATATTGTTCAATGGGGAGGACTTTGACAAGAGCCTGTCACAAGCTTATGCTGTTCAGAGACGGCTTATGTCAAAAATGCTGATGGTGTGCACAAAGGTGGTTAAGAATGGCAGAATTTATACCGTGGAATAGTCAGCCTCTAGATGAGTGGGCCAAGAAATATAGCGCGGGAAAATTCATCAAGCTTGATGGTTATCTTACCCACTATATCGAGAAGGGAGAGGGGGAACCCGTTATCCTTATTCACGGCTTTTTTTATGATTCATATATGTGGAACAAGAATATGGATGCCCTGGCCGAGAGATTCAAGGTTTACGCCCTTGATCTCTGGGGATGGGGCTACAGCACTCGGGAGCCTATGGATTACGGCTATCCGCTATATGCTGACCAACTTCTTAAATTCATGGATGCTCTCAATATTCAAAAGGCTTCTCTGGTGGGACAGTCTATGGGTGGGGGAACCTGTATTCTGTTTGCTCTCCAGCATAGAGATAGAGTCAACAAGGTGATTTTAGTAGATCCGGCGGGGATGCCCAATCCTTTGCCTCTAATGGGTAAGATAACCAATTTGCCCAAGGTAGGCGAGTTTCTGATTGGCCTCAAGAGTAATTTCTACCGCAAAATGGGTCTAGGCACCAACTTCATCTATGATAAAGGATTTATTACTGACAGCTACTTTGAGAATGTAACTCGGTTTCACAAGATCAAAGGTACTACTGAGGTCTTACTGAAAATCCTACGCAAGCAGTTTTTTAACAAATTACTGGATGAGATTCACAGGCTAGGAGAGATGGACGTGCCTATCCTTATTGTATGGGGTCGCCACGACAAAACCATACCCCTTGAGCGTGGACAAGAGATGCACAACATCTTAAGGGGGTCTCGCCTGGAAATCTTTGAGCGAGCCGCGCATTGCCCACATGACGAACAGTCGCAGAAATTCAACCAACTTGCCGTTGATTTTCTGTCCTCAAGTTGAACAGGAGAACGAGTCTGAGTCACTGGTAGCTGAGGGACGATTTGTCAATGAGCATCATGAGCTGCGCAAGAGATCACTGCTCAGGCTCCCTAACCTCCAGTTATGACTCTTCATCACCTGAATGGGACACCACCGAATCACAATTAGCCATAATGTGTAAAGAACATTGCTTACATCGAGAGATTTGACGCCTCAAGTGTATCTTAAGATCTAAGGCGCTTTTCGATTAGGAGTTTCGCAACAACCCCCCAATATGTTATATAATAATGAAAATGCTAAAAGACATAAAATTCAACGAAAAAGGACTTATCCCGGCCATCGCCCAGGATGCTGACACCGGCGAGGTGCTCATGCTCGCCTACATGAACGAAGAGTCACTGCGCCGCACCCTCACCACCGGCGAAGCCTGGTTCTACAGCCGCAGCCGCCAGGAGCTATGGCACAAAGGAGAAACATCGGGCAACATCATCAAGGTGCGCTCGGTATGGAAAGACTGCGACAGCGACACCATCTTAATCAAGGGCAAAGCCACCGGCCCGGTCTGCCACACCGGCAACGACACCTGCTTCTTCCAGGAGCTAACCAACCAGGACATAGAGCCCTGAGGTTAACATAACCGGGAAACCAAAACAAATAGCCCTCACCCCAAAATCACGATGCAGTTAACATAACCGAGAGACCAAAACAAAAGGTCTTAACCCCAAAACCCTGCGGAGTTAACATAACCAGAAAAACAATTAATGGAACTCACCCACCCTCGAATTGTTTCCCCTGGGGAAAGGGGGGTTATGTCGCCTCCTCAGCCTGGTCAAGCTCCACCACCTTCCCCAGCGCCAATAGCGCCACCTCCAGCTGGCTATCATCAGGTTCCCTAGTGGTTAACCTCTGTAACCACAGTCCGGGGGATAGAATAGCCCTGACTACGGGATTATTAATATGTCTATTGCCAAAATAGATAACCTCATAACCCAGGGCAGCAATAACCGGGATGAGCAGGATACGTGATAACACCATCAGCCACAACGATGGTAAACCAACAAGGGCAAAAACTATAATGGCTATCATCAATACGACAAACAGAAAGCTGGTGCCACACCGAACATGAGCCGTATTATATTTTCTGGTGGCTTCTATTTCCAATGGAGCACCAGCTTCATAGGCATTTACCGCCTTGTGCTCAGCACCATGATAGGCAAATACTCGCTTGATGTCAGGCACCAGAGTTATTAACCTAAGATAAGCGATGAAAATAGCCAGTCGGATAAAGCCCTCTATCAGGTGAAATACCAGGGATGAAGTGATATAGGACTCAAGCAACTTGGTAAGGAAAAGGGGAGCCATAAAGAACAGGACGACAGCCAAACCCAGGGAAATTACAACCACAAGCCCAACTAACCATCCAGAAATCTCCGCCTCTTCCTCTTCCAACGAGACATTAGCCGAGTAGAGCAAGCTCTTGATTCCTAGAACCAGAGCCTCAACCAAAACAATGATGCCCCGTACTAGTGGGGTTCTCCTCATCCAACCGGAATAGATACCCGCCAGAGGCTGAGCATCCACCGCCAGCCCACCGCCGGGACGACGCACTGCAGTTACCCTAGCCTTCCGCCCCCGCATCATCACCCCCTCAATAACCGCCTGACCCCCATAATAAAATCTCTTAGCCATAATAAAAAAGGAGCGGTTTACCAGCCCGCTCCTGCCCCTGTGAAGATGTTTATCTAACCCTCCAACTTATAGCGCCGCTTAAATCGCTCCACCCGCCCCAAGGTATCTACCACCCTCTGCTCCCCGGTGAAAAAGGGGTGACACTTACTGCACAGCTCGACCTTTAGTACCTTCCTGGTGGAGCCGGTGGTAAAGGTATTGCCACAGGCACAGATTACCTTGGCATCAGTATAATACTCAGGATGAATCTTGGGCTTCATAACATTTAGCTAGCGTAGACGCTAACCTTCCTCCTATTGTTGCTGGTGGGCTCAAATTTGACCACGCCTTCAATAAGGGCGTAAAGGGTATAATCCTTGCCCACACCGACATTATTGCCGGGATGAATGCGGGTGCCCCGCTGCCGAACTATGATAGTCCCGGCATTTACCTGCTGACCAGCGTATCTCTTGACTCCCAGCCGCTTGGACTTACTATCGCGACCTAAACGGCTGGTGCCGCCACCCTTCTTATGCGCCACTTTCAGTCACCTCTTTCTTGCGCCGCCGAGCCTTCTTAGCCGGCTTGGCTTGCGCCGCCCCTGGCTCAACTATC
>JAUWYK010000021.1 GCA_030615865.1 Dehalococcoidia bacterium | reverse complement strand
GGTCATAAAGAAGCTGCGTGAGCAGGGAACTACTATCTTACTAGTTGAGCAAAATGTTCAACGTGCCCTAGAGATAGCTGATCGGGCATACGTGCTAGAAAACGGGCGGATTGCTTTAGAGGGAGAAAGTAAGGAGCTTCTGCAGGAAGAACTTGTCAGAAAAGCCTATTTGGGTCTCTAAGGTAATGCCTCCCGCCACTGACGGTGGTGTGGTATCGAGTGGGGTTCTCTACCGATTTGCCAACAGAACAATGGACTGGATTTCGGATTAGTCATATAGATAATAATGATACGCTTAATGAAGTTATCAATATAGATTGGAGTCACTAGCAAATATAGCGTGGCAGGTGCTTTTTTCGTTTAGTCGGCTTGCTTAATGTGTTTTACATGTCTATAAATATAAAAAGCAATAAGGGCAATGATTAGAACGCTGATGGATAGGTCAAAAGGGCGCATGACAGTTCGTATTTGTTCCCAGTGCTCGCCTAGTAAGTAACCCCCGTAGGCCAACCCAGTACACCAGATAAAAGAGCCGATAAATGTGTAGATTAAGAACTGGGCAAAATGCATCTTGGCTATCCCAGCAGGTAAGCTGATAAAGGTGCGCACTACTGGCAGTAGCCGAGAGATAAAGATTGCCCAACTGCCTCTCTTATCAAACCATTGGACAGCTAGGTCAAGATCGCGGCGAGATATGAGAACGTACTTTCCATATTTCTCCAAAAAGGGGCGGCCACCCCACATACCTACCGCATAGGCTATGATTGAGCCAATAGTGCAGCCTAAAGCCCCGTAGGCGCCGGCTACTAGCGTATATATAGCGGCTAGAGACTTTTCTTTAATAAGCATCCAGCCGGCAAGAGGCATGATTAGCTCACTGGGTAAGGGAATACATGCACTCTCTATAGCCATAAGTACCACTACCCCAGGCCATTGTATCAGGCTATAGGTATAACTTATGAAATATAGTAACTCTTGCTCCAGAGATGACACTTCGGGAGTGTAGCAGATAGGCGCTAGAGCGTCAAGCTGGGGTTACCGAGGCATCAGCTTGACAATCATTTATCGACATTGTTAGTATGAGGTCGTTAGATTTAATTGTGACCGGGCTAGTGATGCCAAGATTACTGGATAGAATAGATAACCCCACTGATTTGAAGGGATTGGCACAGCAGGAGCTTAAGCAATTGGCTGTTGAGCTTAGGCAGGAACTGGTGACTACAGTAACTGCCAATGGAGGTCATCTAGCTTCCAATCTGGGTGCGGTTGAGCTTACTATAGCCTTGCATCGGGTATTTGACAGCCCAAGAGATAAGATTATCTGGGATGTGGGGCATCAAAGCTATGTGCATAAACTGCTTACTGGCAGGAGGCAGCAGTTTGCTTCGCTGCGTCAATATGGAGGGTTATCCGGCTTTACCTGCCGCAGTGAGAGCCAGCATGACCCGTTTGGCGCTGGTCACGCCAGCACCTCAGTTTCTGCTGCCCTTGGTATAGCTATCGCCCGTGACCTTTCCGGCGATGACTATCACGTGGTGGCTGTTATCGGCGATGGTGCTATAACCGGGGGGATGGCTTATGAGGCACTAAATCAGGTAGGGCACTTAGGCTCCAGGCTTATCGTGGTTCTAAATGATAATGGGATGTCAATCTCACCTTCTGTTGGAGCCTTAGCTAAGTTGCTAAACAGGGTGCGGTTCGACCATCGCTACCGTCAGGCAAAGGAGGAAAGCAGGCAGGTAATTAGTGCTTTCCCCCTAGGTAAAAAACTGTGGCAGGCAAGTCAATGGATTCAGAACGGACTTAAGGGCTTAGTTATGCCAACGGTACTCTGGGAAGAACTTGGCTTCACCTATATGGGACCTATTGATGGGCATGATATTTCTGAACTGGAAACAGCCCTTACCCAGGCACGGGATTACCATGTAAAGCCAGCTTTTGTTCATGTTATTACCACTAAGGGTAAGGGTTATTACCCAGCGGAGGATGATGCCGTTTACTTTCATGGTGTGGCAGCTAAGGGTGCAGTCACCAAGGTGATACCGACTTACAGTGAGGTATTTGCCCAAACTGTGCTCCGCCTGGCGCGCGAAAATCCCAGACTGGTGGCGGTTACCCCGGCTATGCCTGAGGGAAATTGTTTGGGTATCGTTGAGGCTGAATTTCCCCAGCGCGTGTTTGATGTCGGCATCTGTGAGCAACACGCTGTTACCTTTGCTGCCGGACTGGCTACCCAAGGTTTCATACCTATTGTGGCTATATATTCTACTTTCTTGCAGCGTGCTTACGACCAGATTATACATGATGTTTGCCTTCAGGAACTCCCTGTTGTTTTTGCTATTGACCGTGGTGGTATTGTTGGTGATGATGGCAAGACGCATCAGGGTGCTTTTGACATCTCCTATCTAACACTAATTCCTAATCTGATTGTATCTGCACCCAAGGATGAGAATGAGCTTCAGCACTTGCTTTACACAGCAGTGAAATTAGACCATCCTATGGCCATACGATACTCGCGTGACTTTGGATTAGGAGTTGAATTAGATACAGAGCTACACGAAATTCCTATAGGTAAAGGGGAAATAGTAAGGTATGGGGGGGATGTAGCCATTCTAGCTATAGGTGCTACTGTGGCTACTGCTGTTGAGGCAGCCCGGGAATTAGCCTCAAACGGGATTGAGGCTACAGTAGTTAACGCTCGCTTTGCCAAACCCTTAGACTCTGAACTTATAATAGACCTGGCTAGTCGTATCAAGCGCCTGATTACGGTTGAGGAGAATGCTCTCAGCGGTGGCTTTGGCAGTAGCGTAGTTGCCCTCCTTCAAAAATCAGGTATGCCTGATGTTCGAGTAAAAAGCATTGGTATCCCTGATGAGTTTGTGGAGCAAGGTACTCAGGCTATTCTTCGCTCTAAATATGGTCTTGATGCCAAAGGGATAGTCCAGCAGGTCTTAACCCTATTTCCTACCCCTGATTCCTTACCCACCAGCAAGGGCGAGGAGAGCATTTATTAAGGGAAGAATGAATGAGCGAAACCCCCTTCAAAACCTGTGCCCCCTCTCCTTTAAGGGAGAGGTTATAAATAGTCTCGAGGATGTATGGCTTTATGGACTATGAAGGTGGGATAAAGTATCAGGTAGCGAGTTTGCGCCTGATACTTTTGTATTTGAGCTTATAAATGCCGTTTATCAAAGGAAGATTGAAGGGGGTAAGGTTGGTAAGCAATGGATAAGATGACAGTCAGGGACATAGAAGTTAAAGGCAAAAGGGTTTTGGTTAGAGTCGACTTCAATGTTCCTCTGGACAAAAAGATGCGGGTTATAACTGATGATAGCCGTATTCAAGCTACACTGCCTACTATTAGATATCTTATTGACCGGGGGGCGAGGGTTATCCTGATTTCTCATCTGGGTCGACCTAAAGGAAGGGTAGTTGACAAATTGCGGCTGAATATTATTGCCCAGCGCCTATCAGCAATTTTGGGGCAACAGGTGGGAGTTGCTACAGATTGTATCGGTCCTGAAGTGGAGAATTCAGTAGCAAGCTTGCAGAGTGGCGATGTTTTGCTCTTGGAAAATCTTCGCTTTCACTCTTATGAAGAAACAGGCAGCATTTCCTTTGCTCAAGCCTTAGCCCGCTTAGCCGACGTATTCGTTAATGATGCCTTCGGCACTTCTCACCGGGCTCACGCTTCAATAGTAGAGATTACTAATTATCTTCCTGCAGTAGCTGGCCTGCTGCTAGAAAAGGAGATTAATACCTTAAGTAGCATCTTGGAAAATCCAGCTCATCCCTTCGCTGCACTTCTCGGCGGTGCCAAAATAAGTGACAAGGTGGGCATGTTAGAAAATATTATAGGTAAGGTGGACTGCCTCCTAATTGGTGGTGGCATGGCAGCTACCTTCCTAAAGGCTAAATCCTATGAGGTAGGTCAGTCCTTAATTGAAGCCGAAATGCTGGACACTGCCGTCAGGTTAATGGAAAGGGCAGCAGGGAATGGTGTGCGCTTACTATTACCGGTTGATGTGGTTATTACTGGTGAACTTGGGGCTAAAGCTAAAGGAGAAATTGTATCTATAGAGAATATACCGAAGGATAAGAGGATTGTAGATATAGGTCCGCAAACTATTAGAAGCTTCCGTAGAGAATTGCGAAGGTGTCAAACAGTTTTTTGGAACGGACCAATGGGCATATATGAAATAACTCGGTTCGCTAAGGGAACCAGAGCTATGGTTAAACTCTTAGCTGATCTTGGTGGCATTACTGTTATTGGAGGGGGCTCTACTGCTGAGGGAATAATCGAGATGGGATTGGCCGGTAAGATGACTTTTATATCTACCGGCGGTGGGGCTTCACTTAGATTTCTAGGAGGAGAAACCTTGCCAGGGGTGGAAGCGCTACATGAGAAGAGTTTGGCTTTAGAGAGTAGCATGGAGTTAATAAAGAATATCGCTACACCTTCATCTAGTAGGATTGTGTTGCTAGTCATTGATGGCATAGGCGGATTACCACACCCCCAAACTGGTAAGACAGAGCTAGAGACAGCTAATACGCCAAATCTTGACCAATTAGCAGCTAAGGGTATATGTGGTCTTATTGACCCGGTGAGCCCGGGAATAACCCCTGGTAGTGCGCCTGGACACCTGGCTCTGTTCGGTTATAATCCGGTCAAGTTTAACATTGGTCGGGGTGTACTGGAGGCAATAGGAATAGATTTCGACCTTCAACCGGAGGACGTAGCGGCCCGTGGGAACTTCTGTACGGTAGATGAGGCAGGACTGGTTAGTGACCGCAGGGCAGGTCGTATCTCTACCGAGAAGTGCACTGAACTTTGCCGGCTACTTGATGGAGTGGTAATAGATAAAGTTAAACTTCTTGTTCGTCCGGTCAGGGAGCACCGCTTTGTGGTGATATTTCGTGGAGAGGAGCTGGCTTCAGACGTCAGCGATTCTGACCCCCAACAGATAGGAGTACCTCCACAGATTACCGTTGCCTTACATCCAGGAGCCAGCAGAATGACCGATATTGCCAATGAATTTATAGCTCGGGCAGGGAGGCTCTTAGCTGAGCATTATCCGGCTAACATGGTTCTCCTCCGCGGCTTTTCCAAGCGCCCCCACTTTCCAACCATGGGTGAGATTTATAAATTGAAGCCAGCTGCCATTGCCACCTATCCTATGTATCGTGGGCTAGCTAAGTTAGTCGGTATGGAAACTCTGGAAACAGGAATTACTATTGAAGATGAGTTTACCGCACTAAAGCAGAACTACGCTAATTATGACTTTTTCTTCTTGCATATAAAGCAAACTGATGCTGCCGGTGAAGACGGCGACTTTGACCGGAAAGTCAGGATTATAGAGCAGATTGATAATACTCTAGCTGAGCTGATAAGTGTGGAACCTGATGTCATTGTGGTTACTGGTGACCATTCAACACCAGCCTTGCTCAAAGGGCATAGCTGGCACCCAGTACCTACTCTTTTGTATTCTAAGTGGTGCCGTCCTGATAGGGTAGGTGAGTTTTCCGAGTCAGCTTGTATCTTTGGCGGACTGGGTAGGTTTCCAGCTACCCAGATTATGCCCCTGGCGATGGCTAACGCTCTGAAGCTGACCAAGTTCGGTGCCTAAGAGAGTCAAAGAGAGGCGAATACGGGGTCCCCACAAAAACCTTGTTTTTGTGGGGTAAAAATCCTTTCTTACATAACCAATCCCCTTCCCCGTTGAAGAAGAAAATATTAAAGGGGATGGGGTTCTAAACAAAAACCTAAACGGGCTGAGGTTGATAAACAACCTCTGTGGGAGATTAAAATGCGTGTGCCCATGATTGCTGGTAATTGGAAGATGAATACCACAGTAAGTGAGGCTATAGAATTGGTCAACGAACTTCGCCGAGGGCTTGATGAGATAGATAATGTTGACAAAGTGATTTGTCCCCCCTTTGTTTCCCTAGCTACGGTAAGGGAGCTAATTAGAGGAAGCTCAATAAGGTTAGGGGCACAGAATATATACTTTGAGGCGAAGGGGGCATACACCGGGGAGATTTCGCCGCTAATGCTCGCTGACCTGTGTGAATTTGTTATCATCGGACACTCTGAGCGCAGGCAGTATTTCAATGAGACCGGGGAGATGATTAATAAGAAGGTGCAGGCAGCACTCAGGGCAGGACTAAAGCCTATTTTGTGTATCGGGGAAAGATTAGAGGAAAATGAGGCGGGAAGGACAGAAGAGGTAATAACCGAGCAGCTAAGGTCATCTCTAGCCGGCATAGAGCATCTCAGCGGACTGGTAATAGCCTACGAGCCAGTTTGGGCTATTGGCACCGGCAGAGCGGCTACCGGTAAGCAGGCAAATAAGACCATTAGTTTTATTCGCCGAATTATCTCCCAAAAATATGATAAGGAAATTGCGCAGGACTTGCGCATTCTCTATGGTGGTAGCGTAACTGCTGACAATGCTGCTGAGTTTATGCGGCAATTAGAGATAGATGGTGCTCTCGTCGGTGGGGCAAGCCTGAAAGCAAACGAGTTTTTGAGTATTGTGAAGCAAACCTCAGAGATTAAGCAGGTGACATGAACCATCTGGTGGCTATAGTTGGTCCTACTGACATAGGCAAGAGCTGGCTGGCTCTCCGCCTAGCTCAGACTTTTGGTGGAGAGATAGTGAGCGGTGATAGCCGACAGGTATACCGCCATATGGATATTGGCACGGCTAAGCCCAGTCGGGAAGACCTGTCCCTTGTCCCTCACCACCTGATAAATATAGTTAATCCTGATGACGATTTTAGCCTGGCTCAATACCAGGCGCTAGCCTATAGAGCTATTGACGACATCCAACAACGAGGTAAACTAGCCCTTTTAGTCGGTGGTAGCGGATTGTATGTGTGGTCAGTATTGGAAGGATGGGGAATGCCACAAGTTCCACCTGACCTGGAATTTAGACATAGCTTGGAAAGGAGGGCAGCTGAAGGTGGGAAAGAGAAGCTTTATCAGGAACTGATGAAGGTTGACCCGGTAGCGGCACAGAAGATTGACCCGCGAAATGTACGGCGCACGATACGGGCTCTTGAAGTATATAGAGGTACTAAAACCCCATTTTCTCAGCTTCAGCATAAAGAGGCGCCAACCTTTAATAGACTTATATTAGGTTTAACCACAGACAGGGAAGAGTTATATCGTAGAATTGACTTGAGGGTTGAGCAAATGATAGAGCACGGCTTAGTAGCCGAGGTGCAGAAGTTAGTGGACATGGGCTATGACTTTAATCTGCCAGCTATGTCTGGCATAGGCTATAAGCAAATTGGCATGTTTCTTAAAGGTGAGATAACCTTGGCTACCGCCATACAACAGATTAAGTTTGAAACCCACCGATTCGTTAGACATCAGTATGCCTGGTTTCGGTTGAAAGATGATAGAATAAAGTGGTTTGATATACAGAACCAGGCAGACTCTAAAATCACAGCACTAGCGGCTGAATTTATAAGGGGATAGGGTTCACTATGAATTTTACCAAGGTGCAGGGTACCGGAAATGATTTTATCCTAGTTGAAGCTGGTGGTATAGACCAGAACTGGTCACAGATGGCAACAGTTATATGCGACCGCCACTTTGGTGTCGACGCCGACGGCTTACTACTTCTATTGCCTTCAGCTATTGCTGACTTTCGGATGCGTGTGTTTAACCCCGATGGCTCTGAGGCTGAGGCTTGCGGTAATGGATTAAGGTGCCTGGCTAAATATGTTGTAGATAGGGGGTTAGCCAATTCCGAGGCTCAGGAAATATCGGTAGAAACGGAGGGTGGTATAAGGAAAATCAGCCTCCTCAGGACTGGGGGTAAGTTGACTAGAATCCAAGTTGGTATGGGTATACCAAAATTTGGCGCTAAGGACATTCCAGTAGTGGTAGAGCAGGAGAAGAATATAGTTGACATAAAACCAATACTGGACTATCCTGTTACTGTAGACGGCAAGAAGCTACTTTTGAACTTTGTCTCAATGGGGAATCCCCACGCCGTTCTCTTACACCAACACCCGGTATCCGACTTTCCATTATCACAAATAGGCCCAAAGATTGAGCAACATAAGCTCTTTCCCAACCGGGTAAATTTTGAGGTGGCGAGGGTAATAAGCCGACGGGAGATAGAGGCTCGAGTGTGGGAGAGGGGGGTAGGGGAAACACTGGCTTGTGGTAGTGGCGCTTGCGCTGTGGCTGTTGTAGCTCAACTTCATGGTAATATTGATGATAAGGTAGACATAAGGCTGCCGGGTGGTATACTAGAGGTAGAGTGGGATGGGGTAGGGGAGGTATTTCTCAGCGGTCCGGCTGAGGTAGTATTTACCGGAGAATGGTTAGGTGAGGTTTAGGTAAGATGAAAATGTCAAGACGAGTTGAACATTTGCCCCCTTATCTTTTTGTTGAAATCACTAAGAAGATTGCTGAGAAAAAAGCTAAGGGTGAGGACGTAGTTAGCTTTGGCATCGGTGACCCCGATATTCCAACACCACCCCATATTATTGATAGGCTGTGCCAGGCAGCACAAGACCCGGCTAACCATCGCTATCCAGAGACTGAGGGCTTGCCTGAACTGCGTCAGGCTATAGCTGAGTGGTATAAACGACGCTTTGACGTTTCCCTTGATGCCAATAAAGAGGTGTTACCCCTTATTGGGGCAAAGGAGGGCATTGCCCACATTGCTCTGTGTTTTATTGACCCCGGTGATACCGCTCTGGTGCCTGACCCGGCCTATCCCGTTTATTCGGCAGGCACTAGGTTTGCTGGCGGTAGACCTTATTATCTGCCACTTGTTGAGGAGAACAGTTTTCTCCCCAATTTAGATACTATTCCTGATTATATCCTGAGAAGGGCTAAACTTTTGTGGATAAACTATCCCAATAACCCTACCGGTGCTGTGGCTGACCTCGATTTTTTCAACAAGGTAGTTAAATTTGCTCAACAGCACAACTTGGCGGTGTGTCATGACGGACCATATTCAGAGGTTGCCTTCGATGGTTATCAACCAGTTAGCTTTATGCAGGCAGATGGAGCCAAGGAAATTGGAGTTGAGTTTCATTCCCTGTCCAAGAGCTATAATATGACTGGGTGGCGAATAGGAATGGTGGTAGGTAATGCGGTGATGGTAGATGCCCTGAAGAGGGTTAAGTCGAATTTGGATTCAGGGATTCCTCAGGCTATCCAATATGCGGCTATTGAGGCTTTGACCAGCTCCCAGGAGTGTATCCAGGAGCACAATAATATTTACCAGAGACGCCGTGACCTGGTTATTGAAATGTTACACAATATTGGGCTTGAAGCCCAAACGCCAAAGGCAGGTCTGTATATCTGGGCTAAGGTTCCTAAAGGCTATACATCTGTAGACTTTGCTACTGATTTATTAGACAAGGTCGGGGTGGTAGTTACCCCTGGGGTAGGTTACGGTAAGAATGGTGAGGGCTATGTACGATTGTCCTTAACTATCCCTGACGCCGGGCTGGTAAAGGGTTTGTCACGATTGGCAACTTGGCGTAGTAGTAAAAGCGGGCTCAAAATAGAGTAACTTGACATAAAGTATTCTACTGAAAAATAAGGGGGTATTATTACCAAAGGAACAATCCTTACCCGGGGGTCTCCAGAGAGGGCATTCTTGGTGGCGGTAACCGCTAAAGGGAGTGGTGGTAGATGGCCAGTTGATGTCTCTATACAAGAGCTGGTTCAACTGACTGGGACAGCTGGGGCTCAGGTGGTGGGGAAACTCATCCAACGGTTAGCTAAGCCATCAAAAACACATTATTTAGGCAAAGGCAAGCTAGACGAATTAATATGTCTAAAGGATAACGCCAAATACGATGTAGTAATTTTTGATGATGAGCTTTCGCCGTTACAGCAACGAAACCTGGAAGAAGCCCTCCAGGCAAAGGTAATTGACCGGGCAGCACTGATTTTAGATATTTTTGCCAAGCGTGCCAGAACGCACGAAGGTCAATTGCAGGTAGAGCTAGCCCAGCATCAGTACCTTTTGCCTCGTCTTGCCGGGCAATGGAGCCACCTGGAAAGGCTTGGCGGTGGCATCGGCACCAGAGGTCCTGGTGAATCACAACTTGAGACTGATAGACGCCTTATCCGCCAGAAGATACATCATCTGCAGGCACAGATTGAACAGGTAAGAAAACACCGCGAGCTATACCGTCAAAAGCGGAAGAAGAGCGGTATCCCTATAGTAGCCGTGGTTGGCTATACCAATGCCGGTAAAAGTACCTTATTAAATGCCCTCACCGAGGCTGATGTCTTTGTAGAAGACAAGCTGTTTGCCACCCTGGACCCAACTACCAGACGGTTGACCCTTCCTGATAAGAGTGCGGTCTTAATTACCGATACCGTCGGCTTTATCAGGAAGTTACCTCTCACCATTGTAACTGCGTTTAGGGCGACTCTTGAAGAGTTAGCCGAAGCCAGTTTGCTTCTTCATATAGTTGACCTGACCTGTCCTAACGCTCCAGAGCAATGTCAAACAGTAGAGGACGTTCTTAGTGAACTTAACCTTGTGGATAAGCCCCGGATTACGGCGCTAAATAAAATTGATTTGTTACTGGACAGTGCCAAGACCTGGGATGAGAAAACAGCCATAGGTTATCTCTCCGACCAGGGTGAGGCGGTGGATAAAAACTCGGTGCTTATTTCAGCCACCAAAAGATGGGGATTATCCAGACTCTTAGAACTGATTAACCACACCCTGACCCAAATTGTCTCCCCAGTTTAGCGCCCTCTAATATGACGCTCTGTAATCAAAATCTAGGCCCCTAAAAGTTCTTTTGAATGGTTAGATACCTTTTGAAGTAATAAGACACAATTAGCCCCTCATTTTTGCCCCTGAAGTTTTTTGGGTTTTTGGTAACCCTCCCCCCTTAAGCGCCCAGAAAAATCTTCGATTTTCCCGGGGACCCGCTTTATCCCCCTCCCTTGGTAAGGAAGGGGGGGAGGATGTGGAGGATATTAAGAAGAGGGGCTTCGCCCCTCTTAAACACCCGGCTCCCCCTTGCCCCTGGTTTGGGTTTTGCTGAGGGGTATTTAGATAGCGAGAAAAGGCTATCACTTAACATAAAGTTAAGCGACAAAAGGTATAATTATGTTGCTAGCTTCATTGGATTGATTTATAATAATGTCATTCTGAAAAGGGTGGTGGAAAATGGCAAAGAATTACATGGATAACGAGATTGTCCAAACTTATTATAGGAAGTGGATAAATTGACCAACACTTTTAGATCACCCGGCTGATATAGAATATTTTTATAGATTTGTAAAAGCTTGTATAAATTATGTTGGTAAGGGAGATCTAGCGGGGAAGCTGGATATATCCATTCTCCGTCTTCATTTATATGATGATTTGCATGACAAATATTCTAAAGAATATTACGACGAAATAACACACAAGATAATTGTTTTATTTGAACATTTGCGTGATTATAAGGATACAGCTTTTCCTGAAGTGTTTTGATACCCAAAAAGATTCTTATGCCTCTTATTGTGGCTCTGATTATGTAAATGAGTGGTATATAGTTATTATTTGGGTCGCACTATATATGTTATGTCAGATAAATAGCTTTTTATAGCTAATTCTGCTCTATTTATGTCCACTTCTCTAAAACACAATTTCCCATTTGCTAAAAGATGTTAATCTAGCAATGACTGCTGTTGAGGTTGTTCAGCTATGGCATCCCCACCTTCTAGTTGAGGTCGAGGCTATAGCTGTTATCGGCGAAGAGCAGGTAATAATAGGAAAGTAAATAATATAATTCTCTAAAACATTATGTCAACAAGACAAGTGGGCTCGGCAGGGTTCGAACCTACGACCAATCGGTTATGAGCCGACCGCTCTACCACTGAGCTACGAGCCCATAAAAAGAGGCAACTAAACTAGCAACAAACTAAAGAAATTATAACTGGGCTTGTCTCCTGGTGTCAACAGCCATGCTCAGCATCACTACCGCCGGTTAACGCTCAACCTGTTTTATCTGATAGCGCAGCTTGCCTGCCGGGACTGTTACTTCTACTATCTCTCCCTGGTATCGACCGATAATGGCTTTACCTATAGGTGAAGCTGTGGAAATCTTACCCTTAGTTGGGTCTACCTCCCTGGGATTAACTATGATATAGTGTAGCTCCTCGCCGGAGACCAGGTCACGCAGGAGAACGCTATTGCCAATGCTTGCCTTGAGTGTGCCCTTGTCTTTGTCACCAATAACCACCGCCGACTTCAGGGCTTCTTCTAACTCTCTAATTCGTCCCTCTAGTTGCCCACGTTGCTCCCTAGCTGCCTCCAAAGGCGCATTCTCACGAAAGTCCTTGTCTGCCGCTGCTCTTTGCATTTCATCAATGGACTCACGGCGCTTATGTTTAAGGGCAGTAAGTTCAGTTTCTAGTTTGGCATATCCCCGCTGAGTTAAAGAGACAGTCTGTAGTAACCCTTGCCTAGATGAAGACCGCAGACTAGTTTTCCCCTTCCTAGGCTTAAGATGAGCGGCTAGATTACTTCTATTCCACCCTTCTTTCCTGGCATAAACCAGAAAGGCTCGGATTAGCTCAAGCTTTTTAATGTAGTCGGCATCTGATAATGATAACCGCTCAGCATAGTTAGCCACCTCAGGAGCGGTAAGCCTAGCAAAGGGTCGCTCCCAGCTATACCAGCGAACAAACTTATATACCTCCTGCTGGCTTATTCCCCTTTCCTCAGACGATAAGCTGGCAAGGAACTGGGTGGCTGTCTCACCAAGGCTTGGACTATGGCTATTGCTATTCACCTCTAGGTATCCCCTATAAATACTATTGCCTCACCTATTCTAAATGTTAACTATATACTAGTCAATCTATGCTAGCCTTACCTCCTAAAATGAAACGGAATCTTCATAATAGCCGTAAGTAGTGCCCTGTGCCTTATCAACCTCAGCACCACCCGGCTATGCCAATCAAAAGACAAATCCGGCGCTTTAAGCAAAGTTTCATCAATGCCATTAGATTTTATTATGTCAAACATCCTATCAATCTGCTTGTCACTCAGGCGCTCGTAAAATTTTCGAGCCCAGTAGCTTATCCTCAGCTCTCGCCCCAGTTTCTTTCTCCACTCCCGCTCATAACCAGCCAGACTCCTGAGCGACAGGTCATCAGCCTGCAATGCCCGCTGCAAATTGTTAGCTGCTATCTGGGCGCACAGCAGACCATAGTAGATACCGCCACCGGTGGTTGGCTTTACCTGCCCTGCTGCATCTCCCACCACTACCACCCTCTCACTATAGGTTCTGGCCAGCGGCTTTAGTGGAATCCCGCCATAGCTTAGTTCAGCCTCGGCCGAAGCTATCTTCCCCTGAGCCAGTAGAGATGGCATTAGCTTCCTTAGATAGAGTCTGGGACTATGGCGGGATAACAGCCCTACCCGAGCCCTCTGTGGTGAGGTTGGCACCAGCCAGGCAAAAAAGCCAGGGGCTATCTCCTGACCAAAATAGACCTCCACCTCATCTATGCCAATGGTTTCCACCTCAGCCTGGGCTCCCATAACAAAGTCGCCAACCTTAGCCAATCCCAACTGCTCAGGAAGTCTGGAGCCAAAGCCAGTGGCAATGACTATCACTCTTGCCTCAAAGTTCAACCTTTCCTCCCGGCAAGTTGCCTCAACCCTAACTCTATCACCCCTGACCTCTATATCTCTGACCAGGCTGTTTAATATATATTCTGCCCCCTTATCCTGAGCCCGATTAGCCATTGCCACATCAAAAGCAGCCCGGTCTATAATATAGGCTTGAGGTTCTTCCCGCCATACTCTGAGCAATTTCCCCGAAGGTGAAAATAACCTGGCACCATTTGCTTGCCTCAAAATAACATTATCCTCAACGGCAAAGGAGCTAACACACTCCTGACCAATAATGCCGGTACAGCAGACCTGCTCCCCCAGCCGCTTATGCTGCTCCAGCACCACTACCCCATACCCCACCTCAGCCAGCCGATAAGCCACATAGCTCCCTACCGGTCCACCACCTATAACTGCCACGTCATACAAGGGCATTTTACCTCGCTTTCATTATACACTATAGCTACTCTAGAGCTGACAGAAGCTGTTGACAACGTTGAAAGGCTATGCTAGCTTATTACAAATTCGTTTAATTATAATTGAGAGGTAGCTGGCTGTGTCAACAAGGCTGGTATTAAAAGAGTTGTGTCGGTATAAAATAGGCACCTTTGCCGACATTATTTACCGAAATGCACTCTTATATCCAGACCGGGAAGCTTTCATATGCGAGGCAGAGAGGATAACCTTTTCCCAATTTAATGCCAGGGTAAATAGCTTAATACACGCCCTGCAGTCAATGGGGGTCAACAAGGGAGATGGTATCGGTGTCTTGTCCTGGAATTGCCTGGAGTATGCTGATGTCTATGGGGCGGCACAAAAGGGAGGATTTATTGCATCACCCTTCAATCCCCGGTTGCAGGCAGATGAGCTAGGTTATCTTATTAATTATTCGGAAGCCAATACCCTCTTTGTAGGTCCCGAATTAGTGGAGATGGCTGATTGGTTACGACCACGCCTCCCCAATATTAAAAACTATATCTCTTTTGAGGGCTCTGCCCCTGATATGACATGTCACCGTGACCTGCTGGCTACCTATCCCAGAGAAGAGCCTGATGTTCAGGTAGAGGAGGATGACCCACTCTTCATCGCTTATACCAGTGGCACTACTGGTCTCCCTCGTGGTGCACTGTATACTCATCGCTCTGCCATGGATAATACTAGGACTTTTGTTATAGCAAAGGGTTTACAGCCAGAGGATAAGCATATTATAATCATGCCCCTTTTCCATATAGGTGGTATTGACCACATCCAGGGTTACTTCTATATCGGGGGCAGCAGTGTTATCATGAAATCCTTTGACCCGGCAGCCACCCTACAGGCTATTCAGGATGAGAAAGCCACCGATATCCAAATCGTACCCACCCATCTGGCAGCTATCTTTACCCTACCTGACTTTGATAAGTATGACCTTAGCAGCTTGAAACGGATATATTACGTGGGTTCCTCCATGCCGGTAGAGCTGTTAAAGAAGGGGCTAAAGACCTGGGGTCCTATTTTCATTCAGGGCTATGGTCAAACTGAATCAGGGCCTAATATTGCTGCCCTGCCTAAAGAAGACCACAAGGTCTTGGATAAGCCTGCTGAGGAGCAGGAGGTGCTAGCTTCCTGTGGTCGACCAGATATCGGGGTGCATGTTAGGATTGTGGATGATAAGGGCAATGATGTTGAGCCTGGTAAAGTGGGTGAGATAATAGCCCAGTGTAAGCATAACATGGTTGAATACTGGCGCAAGCCGGATGATACCCGTGAAGCCATTATTGATGGCTGGCTGCACACCGGAGATATGGGGCGCTATGACGAGAGGGGCTACATCTACATTGTGGACAGAAAGAAGGACATGATTATCTCCGGTGGGGAGAACATCTATCCCCGGGAGGTGGAGGAGGTTCTCTACCAGCATCCGGCAATCCTAGAGGCGGCTGTTATTGGCATCCCTGACCCATTCTGGGTGGAGAGGGTTCATGCTGTGGTGGCTTTGAAGGAGGAAGCAAGCATCACTGCCGATGAACTTATCACTTTTTGCAAGGGGAAACTAGCCCGCTATAAAGCACCTAAATCGGTAGAATTTGTTGATTCCCTGCCCAAGAACCCTTCGGGGAAGATATTGAAGAAGGAGCTAAGAAAGAAGTATCAGGCAGGCTCGGAGAGGTGAGTTACATGCCTAGCTCAGAGCGAGTGCGGAGGAACCTTATCAGGCTATCGCGAGAAATCAGCCCAATAACCCTACCCTCGCTGGCTACTGGCATCTGGTTTATATCATTCTCATCCATTTGCTCCAGTATGCTTAGAGCATCCTGGTCAAGATGAGCCACCTTTAGTTTCTCAACCGGGGTCATTATCTCTTTGACCTGAGCCACATCCCAATTCTGCTGGGGAACAGATTTGATATTATGTAAAGTTAATATCCCCTTTAACTCCCCTTCATCAGCCACCAAGAAAAAGTGGTGCCCACTGGTCAAGACGTATCCTTGAACCAGCCAGTTAACTGTGATATCTGGTGGTATCACCGGGCAGTCACGGTTCATCACCTGGGCAGCGGTAAATTCCTGTAGTGCTTCACGCCATTGAGCTTGACGATAGCTAGCTGAGGCAGCGTTTCCCAAGAACCAGCCTATAAAGACCAGCCACAGACCGCTAAACCACTCACGGAGAAGGAACATTATTAAAATACCACCCACTATAAACAGGTAACCTACGCCCTGCCCTACTCGGGTGGCAATTCGGGTTGAGCGCTTATAGTTGCCGGTAACTCGCCACAGAAAGGAACGAAAAACACGCCCCCCATCAAGAGGGAAACCCGGAATCATATTAAATACAGCCAGCATCACATTTATCTGCGCTAGCCAGAAGGCCATAGCGGCTATAGATTCATTTGTATTTCGTATCAATATGTGGAGCAGGAAGAATAGACCACCAATTACTAAGCTACAGGCGGGACCGGCAGCTGCCATCTTTAGCTCAGCGCCAGCCCGTGTTGCCTCTCTAGTTATCCGGGCAATACCACCAAAGATAAAAAGGGTGATGCTTTTTACCGGGATGTCATTAATTCTGGCTACAAGGCTGTGAGCTAACTCATGGGCGACTACTGAGGCAAAGAAAAGTAGGCTGGTAACTACGCCAATAACCCAATAAATTGGACGAGACCAGTCAGGATAGACAATAGGAAAGTACTGCCACGATAGCGAGACGGTTATAAGAACAAATATTATAAACCAGGAATAATGCAACCTAAACTGGATGCCAAAGATTTTGCCTAGATTGATTGCGTTACTCATTTTCAATTACTTGGCATAAAATGTATAACCAATGAGCTTATAGGCTAATTTAGCTGCCAGAAATGCACAGGAAAAAGGTAGATACTTGCCTATACGAAATATGTTTTTGGAATACAAAAGCCATTAAAACTAGAGGCGTAAGCAGTAGTATAAGCACCCGCCGACATAATATAGACTTTATCTCCTATCTCCGGCTCTGTAAGCTCAACTTCGGTTGAGATTACATCGAAACTATCACAGGAAGGCCCTGCCAACACCCATCTGCTCCTCGGACCATTCCTTGCCATTGCTATTGGGTACCGAATGCCACCTATGCTTTCCATTAAGCCGTTGAATACACCAACATCTAAATAGAGCCATTTTTCCCCGTTCCGCGTGCCCTTACCAATAACACTGGCTACTAAAATACCAGCTTCACCTACAAGGGCCCTGCCTGGTTCGACGAAAATCTCGATGTCCTTAGGGAACATCTTCTCAACCACATCTCTGACCACCTTTGCAATTTGCGTAATGGAGAGAGTAGGATTTATGTATTTAATGGGAAAGCCCCCGCCGATATTTAACATCCGCAGCCTTAGACCACGGGCTTTCGCTATGTCCCAGACCTCCTTGCTCTTCTCTAGGGCGCTGACCCAAGTGGCTTGCTTAGTACATTGCGAACCAACATGAAAAGTTATGCCATATGGTTTAAGCCCCCTCTCCCCAGCCTCCATAAGCAATCTAACCGCCTCTTCAGCTTCCACACCGAATTTTCTGCTTAGTGGCCACTGACTGCCCTCGTTAGACACAGTCAGGCGCACATAGACCTTGCTACCAGGGGCAAGTTGGGCTAACTTCTCAATCTCAGGATAAGAATCAAAGGCTAAAAGCTCAATGCCGCTGGCATAGGCTGCCTTAATAAAACCTTCAGTTTTAACTGGATTGCTGGAAATAAGCCTCTGCGGTGGAACGCTGTGGCTGAGTAGAAAACTCAGCTCCTCCTGCGAGGAAACCTCAAAATCAGCGCCAAGTTCCAGCAAAAGCCTCACGATTTGCCTATGCGGATTAGCTTTGAGGGCATAGAAAATCCTAGCTTGACCAATCGCCTCCTGAAACTCCCTGAACTTGCTCCGTATTACATCCCTGTCCATAACCAGAAAGGGAGTCTGTTTAGTCTGGGCAAGACGGTTGACATCTCTATACTTCATGATTGATTCAAAGGCAGACGGCATAAGCACTAAGGCACTTTTATTTTATTCTCAGGTGCTAGAGCATCTTTATGGCAACCTCGGCGGCTTGCTTCCCAGACAAGAGCATACCCCCAAAGATGGGACCCATCCTGGGTGCCCCAAAGACAGCGTTAGCTGCCATGCCGGCAACTATTAAGCCGGGATACACTTCTTTGGTGTTCTCTACAATTTCCTTTTCCCCTATCTCAGCCCACATTGGTTTCTCCCCACTCACTTCACCTGTTTTCGTTCTTAATTTGCCACCGATTTTATTCACTACGATATGGCAGATTTCACTAGCATGCCCGGTAGCATCTATCACCATCTTTGCCCGTATGGTTAATGGATCCACATGCAACCCGGCTAAGGAAACAGCGCTCCAATTCAACACCAAACCGGTTATCCTATCATTCTCCCTTATCATCACATCCTCGATGCTAATCAAGTTAAAAATCTTTGCTCCAGCCTTTATTGTTTCAGAACAAATAGTGGCAGTAGCCTCCAGAGAATCAGCAATATAGTAGCCCCTTTCATACTCTCTAGTTCTTACGTTAAACTCATCCAGTAGCTTCTTTCCCTCTTCTTGCACCACAATGCGATTGAACATCATGCCACCACCAGGCATGCCGCCGCCAACGCGGAGCTGCCTCTCAAATATCACCGTCTTTATCCCCTCCTTGGCCAGATAGTAAGCAGCTGTCATGCCAGCTGGCCCTGCCCCACCTATAGCCACCTCAACCTCCATCACCTCTAGGAAGTCTTTCATAAAGCTTTCGGTTATTGCCCTGGATATAGTTATATCATCAAGTTGCATATATATCCTCTGATTGCAATGCTTCCTCTCTATCGCGCCGCACTCAGCATTTTGGTGCTGAGATGCCCAAATACTTTTCCACTAACTCCATAGCACAATACTCGCCACACATACTGCAGGCAGAGCCAGCCGAAGCATGCTTACTATGAACGCGACGAGACAACTCAGGGTTTAAGGACAACCTAGCTTGCTCCTCCCAGTCAAGCCCTTTCCTAGCCTTGGACATCTTCATATCCCACTCTTGAGCACCCCTTACTCCTTTAACTATATCACCGGCATGGGCGGCAATGCGCGAAGCGATTACCCCCTGCCTCACATCCTCAGGGTCTGGCAGAGACAGGTGCTCAGCTGGCGTTACATAGCACAGAAAGTCGGTACCGGCAGCGGCAGCAATAGCTCCACCGATAGCTCCGGTAATATGGTCATAGCCGGCAGCAACATCAGTCACCAGCGGACCTAGCACATAGAAAGGAGCCCCCTTGCAGATAGCCTTCTCTAACTGAACATTAGCCTCAATTTGATTTAGGGGTAGGTGTCCCGGACCCTCAACCATTACCTGAACTCCAGCCTGTTGAGCCCGGTTTACCAGCTCCCCAATAACAAGCAATTCCTCAACCTGAGCCCGGTCAGTAGCATCAGCTAGACAACCGGGGCGCATGCCATCACCAAGGCTGAGGGTTACATCAAACTCCCTAGCTATCTCCAGCAAGTGGTCATAGTGCTCATAAAGAGGATTTTCGCGCTCATTGTGGAGTATCCAGCCGATTAAGAAGGCACCACCTCGCGAGACAACATCGGCTACTCTCCCCTGCTGCTTTAGCCGGGCAATGGCTGACTGGGTCACACCACAATGTACTGTTATGAAATCAACACCATCCCGGGTATGTTCTTCAATTACGGCAAATAGTTCATCAGTAGTCATTTTGACTATAGCGCCGTGTCTAGCTATCGCTTCAATCCCTGCCTGATAAATAGGCACTGTTCCTATCGGCAACGGGCTAGAGGCAATGATAGCTCCCCGAATAGCTGATGTATCACCACCGGTAGATAAATCCATGACCGTGTCTGCCCCTGAGTCAATAGCCACCCGCAACTTTTCTAGCTCGGTATCCATATTGCCAAAGTCAGAAGAGGTTCCAATATTGGCGTTGACCTTGGTTTTAAGCCCGTGACCGATGCCACAGGGGACGAGGTTTGTGTGCTTAATATTGGCCGGGATAATTATTGTCCCCTCAGCCACACCCTGCCGAATAAGCTCGGCTTCTACTCCCTCATGCTCTGCCACCAGCCTCATTTGTGGCGAAATTATACCTTCTCTTGCCGATTCCAGTTGAGTCATACCTGCCTCCACAAAATAAAACCAAGGGTTTCGGCGGTTACTATTAGACCCTTGGTCTGAGTCACTGCCGCTTCCCTACGCTCGCATTATCGAGATCAGGTTCCAAGGGTTGGCTCAAACCGCCTCTCAGCCTTTAAGCACCCCTAGCGGTTAACTTATTAAATTCTGTAATTGAAATATAACATAAGCTTACCCAAAATGCAAATGTGCCTTCTAATCTATCAACCTCACCCCCTTTATCCCCCTCTCCATGATATGGATATATATTCCTATCATGAGGGGGAGAGTGGTTTTTGAAGGGGCTTCGCCCCTTCACTCTCATTTCTAAGAAGAATGCTTTCTGCACCTACAGCAACAATGATATAATTCTATATATGGAAAAGCTTAATCTCGGAGCTAAAAAATTAGGGCTACACCTTAACTCAAACCAGCTTGACCAGTTCCAAATCTTCTATCAGGAGCTCCTGGACTGGAACCGGCGAATGAACCTTACTGCCATAACCGGCTATGAAGAGGTGCAAATAAAGCACTTCCTCGATTCACTGACGGTGACTTTAGCCTGGCAACAACCAATAACTAACGCTGACTTCCGCCTTATTGATGTCGGCACTGGGGCTGGCATACCGGGAATACCCCTTAAAATTGTGTTACCTAATATTAAGCTGGTGTTACTCGAGGCTACAGCCAAGAAGGCAGCCTTTTTGTGCCACATCACACATAAACTCGAGCTTGACAATGTTGAAATCGTAGTTGGTCGGGCTGAGGAAATCGCCCATCTAACTAAATACCGGGAGAGGTTTGACATGGTGCTTTCCCGTGGTGTTGCCCCCTTACCCACCCTTGTTGAATTAACCCTACCCTTTTGCGCTATTGGTGGTAGCTTTATTGCCCAGAAAAAGGGGGCTATTGGCACTGAAATAAGCCAGGCGGCTAGGGCGATTAGCCTACTGGGCGGTAACCTTAAAGAGGTGAGGAGGGTTGACCTTGAAGAGTTTACCGATGAGCGCCGGTTAGTAATAATCAATAAGGTATCACCAACACCTGGGCGATACCCCCGTCGCCCCGGCATACCAGCAAAAAGACCACTCACGTAACATAAAAGGGGGCTGAATATGAAAATGAAATATCTCAGCAGTATCTTGGCCCTGCTTCTCCTAATTTCAGTGATTAGTTGTGCAGCGCCTACTGCTACTCTAGCCACTAGGGTGATTGATGGCGACACCATTGAGGTTGATATTGTTGGTATGAGATACAAAGTTCGCTATATTGGTATAGATACGCCAGAATTGGATGATAAACGACCCGAATTTTGTGCCCTAGCTCAAGAAGCTACTAGATTAAATAGAGAGCTAGTAGAAGGAAAAATGGTTCAGCTAGAGAAGGATGTCTCCGGAACTGACAACTATGGGAGGCTTCTCCGCTATGTTTATGTAGACAATATCTTCGTTAACGCTGAGCTGGTAAGAGAGGGGCTTGCCTGGGCTAAACTCTATCCTCCTGATATTAAACACCAGGATAAGCTGGAGGAACTGGAGGCAGAGGCTAAGCAGGCAGGTAAGGGGATATGGGCAGTGCATGAGGAGTAAAGTTGAAAAACAATCTGAACAAGAGTAAAATAAATTTATGAAAGCCTATGGGAGGTGAGGAGGAAGTCAGAGAGCAGTGTAACCCTGCCAGCCATGGTTTAAGAAAGATTGAGGTGAGTAGATTGAGTTCATTTGATAGACAGTGGCAGCGCTGGTTTCCCGAAGATAGAGGCGAGGAGGCTGTACCGCCTGCCCGCCGCCGATGGACAACCGGCAGGATGATCTTAATGCTGGCCGGGGCTTTGACCCTGTTTATTCTGATAAATATATCGAAGGGGGTCTATACCGAGTGGCTCTGGTTTGACAGCCTGGGTTATGGTAGTGTCTTTGCTACCATCCTGAAGACCAAGGTGCTAGTCTTCTTCTCTGCGGCTATCATCTTTTGCATCTTGTTCTTAGGGAACTTGGTGCTGGCTACACGCCTGGCACCCAAAAGTGGAGCACACTTTTGGCCTTGGGCTATAGTGCGCCGGCTACAGCAGATACTCAGGTTGAACGTTATCCTGGGAACGGCACTGCTCAGCCTGATATTTGGTCTGGTGGCCCAGGGCAGCTGGCAGGTTGTGCTTCGGTTCTTCAACGCGCAGCCCTTTGGCATCGCTGACCCGGTTTTCCATAGGGAGATTGGCTTCTACATCTTCTCATTACCTTTCCTTCATATGCTGCGAGGCTGGTTCCTGGGGGCATTGATTGTTATTCTTATTGGCACTATGGCGACATATCTTTTCGCCTATGCAGCCCAGCGGCTCAGGTTTGACCGTGCCAGGCCGGTGTTAGCCCATGTTGGTGGACTGGTCATAGCTATCCTGGGACTTTTTGCCTGGGGTTACTGGCTTGGCATCTGGGAGTTGGTCTTCTCCACACGGGGAGTGGTCTTTGGAGCTAGCTATGCCGATATGCATGCCAAGCTTCCGGCACAGTGGATTCTTTTGGCAGTAGTAGTCATTTTTATGGGGGTCATTCTGGTTTCTGTACTGCGGCGCAATTCTCGATGGCCCCTCTACGGCATTGTGGGATGGATAGTGGCTGCCATCATCATCGGAGGGCTCTTCCCCGGCATAGTCCAGCGTTTTCAGGTGGAGCCCAACGAGCTAGCTCGAGAGACGCCCTATATCGAGTATAATATCCAATTTACCAGAGACGCCTTCGCTCTTGACCGGATTGAGGAGCAGTCCTTTCCTGCAGAGGATGCACCAAGCCACCAGGATGTAGCCGAGAACGAGGTGACTATTAACAACATCAGGCTCTGGGACCATCGCCCGCTAAAGGATACCTATAACCAGATACAGGCCATTCGGCTCTACTATGACTTCCATGATGTCGATGTTGACCGCTATATCATCGATGGCGACTACCGGCAGGTCATGCTATCGGCCCGAGAATTATCTGTGGAGAAACTGGCCGGAGAGGCGCAGACCTGGGTCAACCGTCGGCTACAGTTCACCCATGGCTACGGTATTGCCCTGAGCCCGGTTAATGAGGTCAGTGCTGAGGGGCTGCCGGTATTGCTGGTCAAGGATATACCCCCCGTTGGCGACTTCAATATAGAGCGGCCCCAGATATACTTTGGGGAGAAGACGGATCATTATGTAATAGTGAAAACGAAGACGCAGGAATTTGACTATCCTATGGGTGATGAGAATGTCTATGGTTACTACCAGGGCAAGGATGGGGTTAGCCTAGGCAGTTTCATGCGCCGATTAGTCTATGCCTGGCAATTTGGTGACTTGAATATCCTTATCAGTGGCGAGTTAACCCCTGAGAGCAGGGTCCTCTATTATCGGAACATCAGGGAGAGGGTGAACCAACTGGCACCATTCTTGAAGTTGGACAGTGACCCTTATCTGGTGGTGATGGATGGAAGGTTATTCTGGATACAGGACACCTATACCACCAGTGACCGCTATCCCTATTCTGAGCCGCTTGGGGGTGGGCTTAACTATATTCGCAACAGCGTTAAAGTAGTTATTGATGCCTACGATGGCAGTGTCACTTTCTATGTCACTGACCCAGAGGATGCTTTGATACGGACCTACCAGGC
>JAUWYK010000062.1 GCA_030615865.1 Dehalococcoidia bacterium | reverse complement strand
GGCTAAGGTGCAGGTTCATCTGACCGAAGAATATGAGCACCGTCGAATAAGAACTCTCCCCGTAGACCAGGATACCCTTAAGATGTTGGCTGATTACATCAGCAGCCAAAAGATAAAGGAGTTAGTATTTCCTGTCAATCGACATCGTGCCTGGCAAATAGTAAGGCACTCTGCCGCCAGGGCCGGACTTCCCACCCTGGTTAACCCAGAGACAGGGCGAATTAGAGGTGTGAGCCCCCACCGTCTCAGAGATGCCTTTGCGGTACATGCGGTGAAACAAGATGACTCCGGAGATGGTCTCAGGCTTCTTCAGGAGCACCTCGGTCATGTAAGCTTCAACACCACAGCAAAGTACCGGAAGGTAGCGGGGGAGGAGCACCAACAGTGGTATGAAAGGCTATGGAGCAGGGGCACATCCTAGGTGATAATTGCTTAACGAGAGGTGATGCAATTTGCAAGGTGTTAGAGGTAACTTGGCCAAGCACAGTTTAAACGATTTCTGCCTCAGCATGTGCAAAAATTGAATCGAATGTAATATAGTTAACATCTGTTAACAATCACGCCTATATTCAAAGGTAGGAATAATTGCGATGAAGAACCTATTAGAGATATTCAGAAAAGGCAAAGAACCAATAAGAACAATTATCTGGGGTATTCGCGTACCAGAAAAGGTAAAGGTTCGCTGGTTGATGTTGGCTGCAATCATGGGAATCCCGGTGAATCGACTCGTTACATATGTACTGCAAGACTGGGTTCAGCACAATGCTGACATTTTGACCGATGCTGACGCTCGACACAAACTCGCCGAGCGCATCAATCAACTTTACCTCGATAATAAGATGAACTAGCTTCCTATGACGGAGGCCTTGATAGGCTTCAACAAATGCCATCGTGTAACTTCGCAAGTGGAACAAGGATTGGTGCCTTGTAGCCTACGTTCAAGCTAACGACGGAAGTAACAAAACAAGCGATTGTTACCTCATAAATGCTGGGCCATTGTTCAGTATGAGACGAAACATATAATCAAAAAGGCGGGATGCCACTTGCCCGATTACAGCTAAGGCAACCCAACACGAGAGGCGGAGGTAAAATATTTAAACCAGTTGGGGAAAAGGATAAGACTACTAACACCTCAGTTTCCCCTGGCAAAGGCCCTGTTGTTTTAAGAGGTTAGAGCTCAATTTCTCTAAGGTCGGGAGCCACCATGAGTTTCGGCTCGGTCAGGGATTGAACCTCCTCAGGTGTCCAACCTGGAGCAATCTCTTTTATAACAAGCCCCTCTCTACCGACTTCAATGACAGCTACATCAGTAATGATAGTGTCAACCACCCCTCTGGCAGTGAGCGGGTAGGTACACTGTTTTACTATACGAGGCTTACCTGAAGCAGTGACATGCTGCATAAGCACTACCACCCTTTTGACTCCGCAAGCTAGGTCCATTGCTCCGCCAACGGCACCTACCTTTTCTAAAGAAGTTGTCCAGTTTGCCAAATCTCCCTTCTCTGACACCTGGTAACCACCAAGAATTGCTAGGTCAATGTGTCCACCTCGGATCATGGCAAAGCTGTCAGCGTGATTAAAAAATGACGCGCCGGGTCGTAAAACGATAGGCTGTAATCCAGCATTAACCAGATCGATATCCATCTCTTTGTCTTCAATGGTGATGCGCCCGTAGCCCAACACTCCGTTCTCAGCATGAAGCATAACTTCCATGCCTTCGGGGATGAATTGCGAAACCAAAGTAGGTAAGCCGATGCCTAGATTAACATACATACCTTCAGACAATTCTTTAGCTGCCCTGAGAGCAATCAGCTCTCTACTTAAGCTTGCTTTCACTTTGATACATCCATTCTCCCCTTTTCGGGGCTTTCACAACTCGATCTACGAAAATCCCAGGAGTAACAATAAACTCTGGGGCCAACTCCCCAACATCTACAATCTCCTCAACCTCGGCAATGGTGAGCTCAGCCGCCATTGCCATTAGCGGGTTAAAGTTTCTGGCTGTCATGCGATAGACAAGATTGCCCATCCTATCACCCTTATATGCCTTTACCAGAGCCACATCTGCCTTAAGGGCTAGCTCTAACAGGCATTCTTTCCCGTTAAAAATCCTCTTCTCTTTTCCCTCTTCAACAAATGTTCCTACTCCAGTGATGGTATAGAAAGCAGCTATGCCTGCCCCGGCAGCCCTAATTGCCTCAGCTAAGGTCCCCTGAGGTATGGTTACCAGCTCAATTTTCCCTGCCGGAATCTGCTCGTCTAGCGGGTTAGGTCTGGTTCGATCAACCCAAATGGGAAAGGAAGCAATCAGCTTTCTGACGCGCCTATTTTCAACTAAGGGGACAGCCTGCGAAATAGAATTGCATATTACTGTCAACCCTTGTGTTCCTTGTTCAACCAGCGCTTGGACTAGGTTAAACGGTGTCCCTGCCTGTCCAAAGCCACCGATCATTATGACTGCACTATCTTTGATCCCGGCTATTGCTAATTCAATGCTGGGCATTATCTTGTTTATCATGGGCTCTAGAAGTTAACCTTGTCCTTTCCCTTGAGTTTGAGGATATCCCTGGCTTCATCTGGGGTGGCTATTTCCCGGCCAAGCTCTTTAGCTATCCTTACTACCTTTTCCACCAGCTCAGCGTTGCTCTTAGCTAATACTCCCCTCTCGATGAATACATTGTCTTCAAAGCCTACCCTGACGTTGCCACCCATTGCCATTGTCGCCGCTGCGGCGTGAAATTCTAGCGGGTAACCCAGCCCAATAGTGCCCCAGTGGTAGTTGTTAGGCCCGAATAGCCTATCTGCAGTATTCCTCAGGTGGACGATATCCCCAACATCGCCACCAATTCCTCCCAATACTCCTAAGACGAAGTTCATCTGGAGAGGTGGTTCAAAAAAGCCCCTTCTAATCAGATAACGAAGGTTATAAAGATAACTTATATCATAAATCCCGAATTCAGGCATAACATCATTTTCCTTGAAAAGTGAACTTGCTGCCTCCAAGTCAGCAAAGGTATTGGTAAAGACCCAGCCCTTTGTCTTTAATAGGTGCTCCTTTTCCCAGGGATATTTCCAGTCTTCATCCTTAATTCTCTCAGCAATCGGGTGGACGGAGAAGTTTAGGCTGCCCACATCGCAGGAAGCAATCTCGGGCTTTAATTCGGTAAGGACCGCATATCTTTGCTGTACAGTGAAGCCGGATACACCCCCTGTGGTTGGGCAAATGATTACATCACTTCGCTCCTTTATTTTAGTCAATATGCTTCGCATTATACTTAGATCGGTGGTTGGCCTGCCGTCTTTAGGGTCACGGGCATGAATATGAACTATTGACGCCCCAGCCTCAGCTGATGCTACAGCATCGTCGGCAATCTGCTCAGGGGTAATCGGTAGATAAGGGGTCTGTGTAGGAACGGTCAGATTGCCTGTTACTGCTGCTGTTACAATCAGTTTTTCCATTTTACCCTTCCTAAATTTTTTCGTTTTTTACGGTGGTCTCCTGAACTAGTAAGCCCAAAAACTAACCACCTACATAATGGTAAAGCCAGTAATCAAGTTCTATGTTGTTTTGTTCGGTTCCTTTCGCACCCGATCCAACAGGTACTCTAAAAGACGTTCCCTAGACCTCTGTACTTCTTCAACAGACCAAGTGTAGAAACCCTGCCCCGTTTTGAACCCCAGTTCCCCCCTTTCTACCTTCTCCCTTAGAAGGGGCGAGGGGCTGGGAGAAGAGTTTAGATACTTTAGAATGTAATCGTGGATGGCTAAGGTTAGATCAAGCCCCACCATGTCAGCGTTCTCCAGTGGCCCCAAGACCGGAAGCCGAATGCCAAATCCTTCCTTTATCACCTCGTCAACACTGGCTGCATCAGCAATACCATTTTCCACAATAGAGATAGCTTCTCGCCACAACGCGTGCTGAAGCCGGTTACCTATGAACCCTGGTACATCCTTCATCACCTTTACTGGGTGTTTACCAGCGTTTTTGAGGATGTGACAAGTCGTTTCTACGGCCTCCTCAGAAGTTTCCTTTCCCTTAATTACTTCCACCAGCGGAATCATATAAGGGGGGTTCCAGAAATGAGTCCCCAGAATTCTCCCCCTGTTGCGGGCCTTGGCTGCGATTTCCGTGATACTAATTACAGATGTATTGGTAGCCAAAATGGTCTGCGGAGGGCAAAGCTGGTCTAAATCCTGAAAAACCTTCTGCTTTAACTCCAGATCTTCGGGGATGGCCTCGATAACTAATTGAGCATCTAAAGTTGCCTCAGCCATGTTCGTAGTAGTTTTTATCCTGCTTATGACTGTATCGACTACACTCTCCGAGATGATTGCCTTCCTGGCCATCATGGAGAGGTTTACCCTGATATTTTCAACAGCCTTTGACAGCAACTCATCTTTGACATCTAACAGATGAACATTGTAATTCTTAGATGCAAAAAACTGGGCAATTCCATGTCCCATCAAACCCGCGCCGATCACAGAAATATTCCTAATATCTTCAGCTTGCATAAATGCCCACTTTTACCTCCGTTGTTGTTCAGCACAGCGCCCGTAACCTGGGTCTCACAGATATCCACCCAAACGGGAAACTACCCTAATAGCTAATAACTACCAGCATACTCACTGGCTTATTGGTCTTGTTGATGATTTCCCTCCCTTCATTGGGAGCGATGTAAACCGAATCCCACGGGCCTAGGGTTACCTCTTCCTTCTTGGTCTTAACCGTGATTTCTCCGTCCAAGACAAAATAGTATTTCTCCGCTGGCGTAGCGCCGAATTCGGCTCCACCGCCGGGAAGGAAATGAGAGAGGCCTACCCAGAACTTCTCAGCCCCGGTCTCATCTTTGCCGCTTAGCCTAAGCGCAACCATATTGAAATGCCCAGGGGCCTCATAGGGCTTAACCTGTTCCAACCGGATCTTCTTCATATGTTCCTCCTCTCCTAATAACAAAATGAGCCAATCAACGGAGCTATTGGTCACCCTCATCCACGATGGCTACCAATCTCACAATAGACCCGTCACCTTTTACCCATCGGATAGGAAAGCCGGCAATAGTGACCCTTTTGCCCACGACTTCATCTATGTCACCACCGACGTTTTCCCATCCCATAATATCATTACGTAGTATTATGTTATGGCAGGGCTCCCACTCAGGAAAATCTTCTAATACATCATGTCCAGTTTCCCGCTTATACTCTTCGCAAATGTCTGGTCGTAGTGGGCCGGGGCCATGGGGACCAATAGCGGTAGCTAGAGGATGGTCCAGTGCTTGTTGATCGACCCCAACTGCCTTTACCCCCTTGTCAACAAACCACTCGCCTGCCTCTTTGTACAGCCCGGGCGAATAGCAAAAATACTCAACACTGTCCGAGTATTTATGATGCCATCCTGTATGAACTATCACAATATCGCCCTTTTCAATCTTGGGCCTGGCTTTCTCCAAGTCCTCCGGCATAATTTTTTCCCACTTCTTCTTGGGGATGTCCACGACTACCCCAGTGCCGTAGTACTTCTCCAGGGGAATCTCATCAGTAAACATGCCGCCTTCAAACACATGAGCCGGTGAATCGGCATGAGTTGTGCAGTGCATGGTGGTTGTAATCACCTGAGAGAGCACTCCAGATTTGGCATGATAATGTATACGCTCAATCTTGACATCGGCAAAATAGGGCCACAAAGGCACTTTGTCACCAAAGGGGTGACTCAAATCAACAAGTCTTACTTTACCCATAATAAATACCTCCTTTAAGTTTTAACTGCTTAATATACTGCTACCAGGTGGTCACACCACCATCAATGTAAAGGACCTGGCCGGTAATAAAATCTGATGCCTTTGAGGCAAAAAATATAGTAGCCCCAACAATATCCTCTGGCATCGCCCAGCGGCCAAGAGGGATGCGGGACTTCATCTGCTGGGCAAACTGGGGGTTGGCTAAGGCAGGACGGGTAAGCTCGGTCTCCACAATGGTGGGAGCAACCGCATTCACCAGCACATTATATTTAGCCCACTCACAGGCCAGCGTCCGTGTCAGAGTATCCACTGCTCCTTTACTGGCACAGTAAGCCGCATAGTCTGCCGGGAGGCCATATCTACCTCTCACCGATGATACGTTTATAATCTTACCACTACGCTGCTTTATCATCACCCGCCCAACCGCCTGACAACAGAGGAACGTTCCACGAGCGTTGATATCCATTACCTGTTGCCATTCATCAATTGGGAAACTGTCAGCAGGCTTGCGAATCGCCAGACCGGCAGCGTTTATCAGAATATCAATGTGAGGGAATTTCTTCAGGACATTATCTACCATAGCTGCTACCGATTTCTCCTGAGTAACCTCCACAGAAACGGCCAGAGTTTTTCTACCTTTAGCTCGTATCTCCTCGGCTACTGGCTCAAGATGCTCAAGTTTGCGACTAGCCACGACAACATCAGCGCCAGCATCCGCCAGGCCCAGAGCCTGCGCATGACCGATGCCACCGGCACCACCAACCACTATAGCAATCTTGCCTGTCAAATCAAATAAATCGGTCATATTTAACTCCTCTTCTAGAACTTCTTTTACTTATTGCGACTAGCGGTTATTTTATAATACTATTACCTATTCTGCAATCCAGCGCTTATCCTTTCCCCTTCTTGGCCGGACTCAGATAATGGCAGTGTTGCTGATGAAGTCTTCAGAGCCAGCGAACTTCCGAGCAGAACCCTAACCGCCATCCTCTTGACAAAGGGGGACGATAATGCTATAAACCAAGGGATTGAGAATAACCAATTTTTGAACGCAACCGTGATTGGGGAGAGGGGTGATGTTTATGACAAGGTGACAAAGGAGCCAGGCGAATCTTGGCATATTATGGAAAGGAGTAAATGGCAATGAAAAAGCTTTCTTTGATAGTTTTGACGATTGTATTGGTAAGCGGGTTGATTTTCGGTGGTTGTAAGGCGGCGCCAGTTGAAAAAGAAATCCGAGTAGGCGTGTGTGTACCAACGACGGGCATGTTCGCTGGTTTCGGTCAGCAAACATTTGGGATGCAAGCGGCTGTGGACGATATCAATGCCCTAGGTGGAGTCTATGTGGCAGAGTATGGAAAGAAACTGCCCGTCAGACTTATAGTCGCCAATAACGAGAGCGACCCGGCAAAGGTAGGGTCTCTTACCGAAGACCTGGTTCTCCGCGATGAGGTACACGTCCTTCTATCACCTGATGAACCTTGTACGCTGCACAACGATATATCTCGCGTAGGTAACAAGTATGGGATCCCACAGATCATTGCCGGTGGTCCTTTTGAGCCCTGGTATCACGGTATGCGGGCGGAGGTTGAAGGACATTGGCCTTACACCTGGTTTACCGGTTTTGCTATAGCTACCCCAGCGGCACCGCCTCGCGATGTTCCGGGATTTACCCTAGTGGATACGTGGTTTATGTATATGGATAGGGTCGGTGCCCTGGCAAACACTAACGGGGTAGCGGGGATCTTCGCCTCGGATGATCCAGACGGCATAGGTTGGTATGCACTATTCTCTGGGCTGCTAGAAGATAAAGGTTACAATGTTATCGGTGAAGAAAAAGAATTAGGCCTGTTTCCTATGGGGACTACAGACTTCACGTCTATCATAGACGAGTGGATGGCCAATGATGTGGAAATACTTTGGGGCAATTGTCCTGGCCCTGATTTTGGTACCCTGTGGAGCCAATGCTACGCGAAGGGCTTTAGGCCTAAGATATCTTGCGTTGGAAGGGCAGCCCTTTTCCCTGTAGATGTAATCGCCTGGGGTACGGAGCCACCCCTAGGGTGGGGTGTCGGGACAGAGGTATGGTGGAGCCCAGCATATCCGCCAGAAGACTTCCCCGGTATTGGCGGCACAACCGCAGCATCGCTCGCTGACAAATTCTTAGCCACGGGCGAAGCATTAAACCGGGGTATAGGACATGGCTATCTGGCAGCTCAAGTCATGTTTGATGCCATCGAGAGAGCCGGCACCCTTGACGGAGATGCGATTAATGACGCCCTGGCGGAAACCGATATGATGACCATTGATGGCCGGGTGAAGTTTGACCCAGAGTCACACTTCAGCCACATGCCGCTCGCCTTTGGCCAGTGGTTTTATGAGCCTGAGAAAACACCCCCGTGGACACTTTATATAACCTGTTCCGGACTGGATTACGTACCGGAAGAGACCAGCGAGTTATTCCCCGTTTCTGAGCTGTATCCCTGACCTATAAACTAAGGTATGGGACGGGCTGAGGGGACCGATATGATGACAAATTGTCATCATATCGGTTCCTGTTATACAATTGGTACTAACATTTGGGGGATAATGTGGAAACACCGACTCTCGCAATCGATGGAGTAAATAA
This sequence comes from Dehalococcoidia bacterium, assembly GCA_030615865.1. The sequence goes on along the minus strand of JAUWYK010000062.1, from coordinate 3,637 downwards.
GCATTTCGGGGGAGTAGTTGCTGTTAGCGACTTAAGTTTTGATGTCCCGGCGGGTGAAGTCATTGGTTTAATGGGCCCAAACGGTGCTGGCAAGACAACACTATTAAATGTCATAGCTGGTGAATACAAGCCTGACTCTGGAACAGTAAAGTTTAAAGGAAATAACATCACGGGTCTCCCCCCGCATAAAATTTGCCACCTCGGCATTGCTAGAACCTATCAGATTCCTCAGCCCTTTGTCAATTTAACCGCTCTGCAAAACATCGCAGTGGCAGCAAGATATGGAAGAGGTCTTGGTAAAGCTGCCGCTGAGAGTGAAGCTACCAAACTACTTGATATGGTAGATCTATTAGAAAAGAAAGACGTGTTCGCTAGAGATTTGGCGTCGATAACTCTGAAAAGGCTCGAATTAGCTAGAGCCTTAGCCACCAGCCCAACACTACTGCTAATTGATGAAGTGGCTGCGGGCTTAACCGAAGCGGAAATCCCACAAGTATTAGACCTCCTAAAAGGAATACACGAAATGGGCATAACAATTATATTAATCGAACATGTTATGAGAGTAATGGTGGTGGCAGTTGATAGGATTATAGTGATGGATAAAGGCGTGAAAATCGCCGAAGGCACGCCGAAAGAGGTAATGGAAGATAGGAAGGTAATTAAAGCCTACCTCGGTGAGGAAGTATAAACGGGGATGTTATTTGGTATTAAAAGTAACATGGAAAAGTAGGCCAGGGAATGCCTCAAGAGACATTGCTGAAAATTAGCAACATAGATGTACTTCATGGTAGCTTTCAGGCCCTGTGGGATGTATCATTAGCAGTTAAAGCCGGCGAAATCGTGGCTCTTATTGGCGCCAATTCATCAGGTAAATCCACCCTGCTCAATACAATATCGGGCTTACTGCATCCGGCTAAGGGCAGCATTGAATTTGAGGGGAAGAGCATCACCACTTTGGATCCTTTCCAAATAGTGGCTCGGGGCATTTCCCAAGTTCCAGAGGGAAGAAGAATTTTCCCTAATATGACCGTGCTAGATAATCTCATCATAGGTTCATACAATCGGAAGGCGAGATCCAAGAGAGAACAAAACCTCAAAATGGTTTACGAGCTCTTCCCTATACTAAAAGAGAGGAAGAATCAACTGGCTAAAACACTAAGCGGAGGGGAGCAACAAATGTTAGCCCTAGGGCGGGGCTTAATGTCAGACCCAAAGCTTTTGCTTCTTGATGAAATGTCTCTTGGCCTTGCCCCCATAGTTCTTAATGACCTGTATAAAGCCTTAAGGGAAATTAGAGAAAGGGGCATTACTATCCTCTTTGTGGAACAGAATGTAAAGCGAAGCCTCGAAGAAGCTGACAGGGCATATATTATGGAAGTGGGGCGTGTTGTCTTAAGCGGGGATGTAGCGGAACTCCGGGAGGAAGAGGAAGTTAAAAAAGCATACTTTGGTGTATAAAGTCGCTTAGGGTGCTATAGATGGAAGTTTTAGCTGGGTTATCTAACCCTATAGTGATGGGTATTCTATTAGGTGGGTTATATACGTTAATTGCCTTAGGTCTTTCGCTAGTTTTCGGGGTGATGAAGGTGATAAACGTAGCTCACGGAGATTGGGTCATACTTGGCAGCTATTTTGCTTATGCAGCAATGACCATGTTGGGGATAGACCCTTTTCTAAGCTTAGTCATAGGCATACCCCTATTGTTTGTAATCGGTTTCGGTGTTCAAAGATTTCTCCTCAACCGAGCTTTTGCAGTATCATTGGACGCTGCACTGCTAGTTTGTTTCGGGATTTCCATAATATTTCAAAATTTTTGCCAGATCATCTGGACTCCGTTCTCCAGGGGTTTGAGACCACCTTACGCCCTGGAAAGTTTTAGTATTGGCGTAGTTCATATTCCGCTAGTATATCTGCTGGATTTTGTTGCCGCTTTAGTTGTGATGCTTCTCCTCCGCGAATTCCTCAGGAGAACATATTTGGGCAAGGCAATCAATGCCACCTCTCAGGATAGGAGAGCAGCTCAGCTGATGGGGATAAATCCTGGCCGCGTATTTGCCTTCGCCTTCGCTATCGCCATGGCAATCGCTGCTATTGCCGGCGTGTTCCTTGGATTGACTTATCCGTTTACCCCGACATCAGGAGTCGCCTTCCTGATTATTGCCTTTGGCGTGGTTATAATAGGTGGTTTAGGCAGCATACTGGGGACATTTATTGGGGGTATGGTCTTTGGGTTAGCCCAAACTCTTGGTGGCTATTTCTTGGGTGCTGTGGCTCAGATGCTTGTTGCCTATATCCTGGTGTTTGTAATATTAGCCGTAAGACCACAAGGCATATTTGGCCGTTAGGAGGAACATGAGGGTTACCATTCCACGATTGAGAGGAGGATTGATACCGTTTGCAGCGGTCGTAGTCGTGCTGGCGGTGCTGCCGGTGTTAGGAGTGCCCCGGGCTTGGCTCCTTTACCTCTTTCTCTTCTTTATATACCTAGCTCTGGCAAATATGTGGAATTTGCTTGCTGGTTATAGTGGTCTGATATGCCTATGCCCGGCTGCTTTTGTTGGGCTGGCAGGCTACACCGTAGCAATAAGCACATGGGTCGGTTTGCCTTTTTATCTGGGAATAATAGCTGGAGCTATAGCAACGGCAGCATTTGCTCTACTCATCTCTATCCCTGTCTTTAGGCTGAGAGGCATCTATTTTGCTATCGGGACACTGGTTCTACCTGAAATACTGAGGGCTTGGTTTTTGCTTTGGAGACCTGTCGGGGGGGAGATGGTCGGTAGGGGTGCGGGCTACGCCGTAAAAGGTGTAGCCGGGGTTTCCTTGGTGGAGTGGTACTGGGTGGCTCTTGTTATCGGGATAGCATCAATTTTCCTTATGCAAATAATCTTGAGTTCAAAACTAGGACTGGGGCTTGCCGCAATTCGCGATAATGATAACACTGCTGCAAGTTCTGGGGTAAATGTTTTCCAACTAAAGTTGTACTCCTTTCTCATTGCCGCCTTCGTAATGGGAATAGCTGGGGCCGTCTTCTATTCTTACAGCGGATATATAGAGCCGGTCGGCGCCTTCAATATACGGTGGCTACTTATAGCACTCATCGCTACTGTCATAGGGGGCGAAGGCACTAAAGAGGGACCGATTATTGGAACGGCTATCGTTGTCATTTTGCACTTCTTGCTAGCCAGATACACTGGAATCAGCCTACTTATACAGGGTGCGTTACTAGTCATCATAATGTTGCTGGCACCACAAGGTATTATGGGCTTCATACGTGGGACCCGAGCTTACCGCTCCCTGTTACAATTAGCCACCGGACGATGATGTATTTTCCCCAAACTAGCACGGGGGTTCCTAAGAAAGATAAAGGGAAACGATTCTTGTAAGGAGGCGATGAAATGGACTGGGAAGTAACGCAATATCCAGAGTATTGGGGTGGTAAGAAATTGGCTTACCCCAATGTAGCTCCCGAAGCACCTAAATTTTCTAGGTCTGTCGTGGTCGGCAATCTGATTTTTGTCTCCGGTTGTCAAGGTCAGAATGACGAAACCGTCAGAACAGAGACGAATATTTTTGAAGAGCAAATGGTAATAGCCCTTGACAAGGTCAGGAAGGCCATGGAGGAGGCAGGTAGCTC
>JAUWYK010000072.1 GCA_030615865.1 Dehalococcoidia bacterium | reverse complement strand
TGAGCATCAAGGGTATGGAGCCTGCCGTAATAGATATAACAGTTAGAGCCATCAGGGACTTCATCGCCAAACAGGCTCAGTATATCCCCCCACAGAGCGAACTGCTGGTAATGGGGTGGGAATCTGCCCACTGGGTACTCTACGGCTTCTATCATAACCCTATCTGTCAAAGATGATATATCAATCTGTCTGGAGCCGATGGTGGTGGACAGGGTCGCCTTTGTTGGCAAAGGCACCGCCTCAGATAGTTCCTTAACCGCGTGGGCGATATGCCTGTCCAGCTCATCGTTGGTCCAGCGGTAGTTCCCCGAGTCCTCATCCTTTAGGTCGCGCCTGACTATAGTTCTCATCGTGCTTAGATCCATAATTTCATACCTCCCCCCTTGGTAGGCGTTTCTATCTTGGCAACAAAAGAATCGGAACCTTGACCAAGTTCACTGGCAAACAAGTCCTTAAGCAGACCGCTGACTTCGGCGCCGGTGCCAGTGTCAAAGGCGGCTAATAGCCGGGCAACATAGGCTTCAATCCCAGAACCAGTTTCGCCGCCAAATAAGGTAGCCGATTGCATAGGAGTGCCCTCTGCTCCAGAACCAGCATCGGATGAAGTTTTAATCTCCCCCGTCTCCAGTGAAACATAGGCATTTGCCCCAGAGCCAGTATCTGATGAAGATTTCTCGGTAACTGACGTGTAATCAACCTCAACATAGACTTGGGTGCATTTAACTCCTCCACCGCCATCACCCAGGCATTCTCTCAGGGCAATGCCAGCCTGTAGAGCATCTACCTCATCCCAAGTCCAAGCATGTGCATTGCCAGGATTCTGTGCCCAGGTATTGCTAAAATAAGCCCAACCCAAAGGTACTAATACTGGAGTACTCTCATAGACTACCCCACCAGTTTTAATTGCAAGCATCAACCCTGCTTGAGTAGGATTGTTGGATGTTGACGCACAATAACCATAGACTTTTACTGAGTTTATTGTGCCACTGCCCACACTGTGGTTTTCTATACTGTAGAGGTCTCTTTCCCAGTCATGGAGACCATCAACATAGACAAGAGTAGTATTTTCATCAGGTATAACCTCATCAACATTCTGGTAATGATTAGGGCAAGCTGCACCTACCTCATGACTTATATTACACTCATCCCCAGCAGTATCTGGTCTTAGGGTTTCAACATCATTCCGAAGGTCAAGTTCACGCCTGATACCCTCTGGAGACAAGAGGACAGCATTATACCCCTCAAGGCTGATGCACTTCCAGCCCTCAGTTAGCCGTCTTCTAAAGTATTCAAGGCAAGTTTCGTGAAGGACGCTCACTTCCATTTCTCCTCTAAAAGCACTCTATCAGCTTCAGTAGCATCAGCCCCAAAGGCTTCTCTATCGGCAAAGCCAAGCTCCTGAATATTCAATAACTCACTGGCATCAAAGAACTCCTGAAGAGAACTGAAGCCCTTAGCGTTCAGCTTGTTGAGTAAAGAATTAAGCAATGGGGTGTGTTCTTGAGAAATACCCTTATGCCATCCCTTGTCATAGAGCTTAGTATGTTCTCCACGGTATTCGTCAACAAAGCTCCTACCTGCGAGGATGTTCTCTTTCAGCTTCTCGTCCATTACACCCTCTTATCAGCTTAGTGTTATTGAAACTTCCAGTGTCCAGGTGCCGCTAGTCTTAGTCCCCAGCGAGTCAACCTTCCTGTTGGGACAAATGGCACTGGTGCTCTGTTTTACTACCCACTCGTTCCAGGCATAGTTGGCCTCGTCATTGCCAAAGCTTGATTTGAAGGTTGCCTTCTGGCTGGTAGAAGTGGGATAGCCGGATTCCATACCCTTATAGGTCTTATTGGTGGCTGCCTGTAAGTCAGTCTGACTAGGGTCGGCGGCTGCACTGCTATCACCGACACCTATTTGGGCATGGGAATTGTCGTAGATATGGTCAGCCCCGGAGACGACTCCGGTAATCAAATCCCACATCTCGTCGATGCCAGTGTTAAGCAGGCAATTGCCCTCCCCCTCAGTGACCTCATAGGGCTTGAACAACTTATGGAATTCATCCTCTCTACCCCGGTAGGGCTCAATGTCCTCGTGGTATTTATTGAGTTTGTAGTGACAGAGCCATCGGGCTACATCTTGCTTTTTCATTTCTTCTCCTTTGGGGGAGCCCTCGCGAGAAGACTCCCCCTAATCACTTAATCTTAGTCCTGAACCCCGATTAAAGCGGCTGCTTTAATAGAGCTGAATAGAGCCAGGGATACATACCACTTAATTCTGATTCGGGTGGCATCCTTGGTCTCCAGCGAGCCGATGGGCTCCGCCTGGAGTTGACCGGGGCTGGTTAAGCCACTTAGTGCCCCTTCCCCCATCTGGAAGACATAGATAGTGGAGCAACTGCCGCCGGTGGTTGCCGTCTCGACACCATCAGTCAAAACATGGGTATCAAGTATCCAGTCATTGACGCCAATAGGCACGCCATCCCAGAACTGGATGAAGTTACCCCACTTATCTCGGTCAGTCTCCATCATTCCCCCAGCCGCTCTGACTAGGGCATTAATCTTTCTCCGTGAGCGGCGGCTCATAAGCAGCAGGTCGGGCTTGCCGCCCTTTAGTGCATCAATGAGCTCGTCCAGCTTGTTCAGGGTCAGGGTAGCCCCCGTGTCCCCCATAGCTATTACCTGGTCGCTGGCAGTAGTAGTATCAATAAGCTTCCTTAGACCATCAAACTGCTTGGGGTTGGCGGTGGCATCACCATAGACAAAGGTGTCCTCAAACTTATCCCTGACCGCCTTAGCCTTAAGCTCAACCACGGCTGCCTCTAAATCCTGAATATTACTTCGGGTTGCCTTCAGAAAGTTATCAACATCGGCATCACCACCCACAATCTTCAGGTTTGCCGTTTTCTGCTCAAAGGTTGGTGTGGACTCAACCCAGGTGTCACCTACATCATAGAAATCGACGCTAGGCAAGGTCTTCTCCTGGTTATAGGTCAACCCATTACCTATAATCTCAATGAAGGGGAGCTGCTGGAGGATAGGCGAATCCTTAACGATGGTCTCCACCACCCCTTGAAGCAGCATATCATTTGAAAGTTTAGATGCCTCAGCTAATGTTAAAGCCATTTACTTTTTACCTCCTATCGCATATTCAATTTTCTCCCGCGGGGACAGAGCTGAAAGGTCAACTGGCGCCCTCTGTGGAGCCCCAGCCGGGACCTTGGCGGCTGCGATTTCAGCCTCTAGCTCTTGTCTCACCCTCTCAATAAGGGTTTGGGCACTGGCTAGGGACTTATCAATCTCCTCAATGGTATCACCGGTTATCAACTCCTCGGATACCCCTGGATTTGTTTTGACCACCAGAGCCCTGTAGCTTGATATTGCCTCGGTCAGGGCATTATTGACATCAGTCAGCTTCTGCTCTAACTCAGCCACAGATTGCTTCAGGGTAGCGATTTGGTTATCCCTATCAGCTAAAACCTGCTCCAGCTCTGAAATGTGGGTATTAGCTTTAGTTAGCTCCTCGTCTTTTCGAGCTAACAAACCCTCAACCTCACCAATCCTGGCTCTGGCCTGCTCTAGCTCTTCCTCCGGCGTGGACTCTACCGAGTTTTGCTCATTATTATTAGGCAACTTTTGTCCTCCTTATGGCGAAGATTCCTCAACGCCTTCGGTCTCCGCGGCTAAAGCTCTCACTCTCTCTCCGCCTCTCGTTGACCTGGCGTTAAGCTCCTTATTCATCCTCAGGATTGTCTCCCTCTCCTCAAGCCACCGATTAAACTCCATCTCAGGGTCTTTAACCCCCACTTCATCCATAGCCCTACGTCTTGAGTGGATACCGGTCTGAACCAATGTCTGCTCATTAGAAACCAGCCTCGTCATATCCTGGGGTAGCACCGGACTCCACACTACCCGCAGATGGTTATCGCCAAAGCTCTCACCCCGGTACTTCTCCACCAGCTTAAGAATCATCTTGTTTCTCCAATTATAGACAGCGGTTCGGATAATCCTCTTTCGACTCACCTTCTGCAGTAGCGGTTGAAGCTCTATCTCGAGGGCTACCCCGGACAAATCCCTCTCTGTCCCACCAAAGGCAGCCCGGGGCGATTCTGATACATCGTGCAGGATTCTATACAGCAAATTGATATAATCTATATGTAGCCTGACTCCACCACCCTGTAGCAGATCAAGCAAATAGGCTTTAGTATCCTCAGGTAGATTCCACACTGCCCCCGGTCTGACCGCAATATCCTCCGATTCCTCCACATTCTCCAGAACGGCAATAGGGTTACCTGATAGCTCTAATATTCTGGATAGTTGCGACATCGCCCGATTAAGCTCCCGCTGCGGCTCCATAATCTGGGACAAATCGGATATGCCCCAGAACTTCTTTGGCTCTCTCAGGTTAGGGTATATGATAAACGGGATAAAGCCATAGGGATTGGGCTTCTTCCCCACCAGAGCATTATCCAGGTAAAGCTCGAATTCTGAGTCTGTCCACAGCTCAACGATAGTGGCCGTCTTGCTTTTAGGCTTAACCCCATAGAGTAGCTCGGCTTCCTCAGCGGATAGACTATATTTAGAGGCTACCCTCCATACCCAGGAGATATCATCCCCCAGCCACCAGGCATAGATACCTTGAACATCAGGAGCAGTAACCCTGACCCGCTTGGCTTGAGCATCCCATATAACCTTGTAACAGGCATCACCTAGGATGGCGCAATCAATCTCAGTCTCAAGGTCTAGCTGCTCCAGGTTATTATCCTCATACACCTGGTATAAGGCCTGCTCTGCCCTCTGGGCTCTAGCTCTAGCCTCATCAGAGTCCTCAACAGCATCGACGGCAAAGTTAATGCCAGACATTAAATATGAGGTAACCTTATCTATGAACACCTTGGCATAGTTAAAGGTCAGGCGCTTCTCCCCCCGCCTTTCCCTGCTTTCCCAATGCTGACCGTGGTAGAAATCAAGAAGCTCTTTATAGCCCCTGATTCTGTCTATATCCCAGCGGGTTAGCTGCGTAGTGATAGAAGTCTCATCCATTTTTAGCCCTCTTTAATATTCGCTGCACAGTGCGCTGGCTGACGCCAAACATCACTGCCAGCTCATTTACCCCTTTACTCTCGGTAGCGAACAACCCTGCCACTTCTTTGTCCCGCAATCCCTTTAGCCAGCGCTGCCTGCCCCCCGGCTCGTCATAAATACACTTTGGAAACGGACAATTAAGACAGAAACTAGCAAACTCACAACCCCCATCCTGATAGCGGTAATACTCCGGTGGCAAATCACGCTCAATCTCCTCCATAGCTTACCTCTCAAAACACAATTCATGATGCTAGAATAGCACATATGTTCTATTGCAGTCAACAGTATTTTGTCGCTTTTGAGATTAACAAACAAACTCAGAAGAAGGACTTGACAAAATTAACATTATCGTTTATTATTGTTTTAATAAAGTAATATTAAATTATGACACTCTTGAATAACTATTTTAATGTAATAGAAGCCAGCCGCCGTCTTAAGATCCATCCTGAGACGGTAAAGCGGTTGTGCCGGCAGGGAGATTTACCGGCGGTAAAGATTCATAATACCTGGCTAATTACTAAGGACGTTCTTGATAACTTCGCCGGGACCTATATCCCTAAACGCGGTGCCAGAAAAAAACTTATATAGGGGAAAATAAAAAAGAGGTGGTGGTCAAATGAAAAGTAATCAAATCTTCCGCACTCTGGCTATAGCTATTATCCTTGCCCTGCTGCTAATAGCCATACCAGCCACGCCAGCTCTGGCTGCGATAGTGACTACATATCCATCGTCTGGTCCTGTGGGAACAACGATAACCATTTCTGGAACAGGCTTTACCGCCACTAACACCTACCAGATAACCTTTGCCTATGGTACAACTTTCTCACGAATTATTGGCAGCGGCACTGTTGGTGCTGGCGGAGCTATACTTTCTACCTCCTTCGTAATTCCAGAAATTCCTGGCGGAGCCTATACTATTCGGGTAGAAACTTTTGGGACTACTGGCGAATCACGGACTGGCACGTTCACCTTAACCTCAAAGATTGACCTAGATAAATCTTCTGGTTACGTCGGCGATGAGGTTACTGTTGATGGCACCGGGTTTGCCGCTAATTCAGATATAACCGTTTACTTCGTTACTAAAGAGGTTGGAACTGCTGACACCGATGCCAATGGCAGCTTTACCAATGCTGCCTTTCTTGTCCCCGAGAGCTATAACGGGAGCCATACGGTAAAGGCACAAGATAATTATGGTAATTTTGATACCGATAGCTTTTCTACCAAGCAGTCAATAACCATCACCCCAACCTCAGGGGCAGCAGCTGATGTGGTAACGGTCAGCGGCACCGGGTTTAAGGCTAGAAAGGTAATAACCATCACCTTTGATGTCCTTGCTGTTACTACCAGCCCGCCATCGGTTATCACCGATGATTATGGCAGCCTTACCGGCAGCTTCCCTGTGCCCGTCATTGTTAATGGTACCTATGCAGTGAAAGTCACCGATGGCACTAACCGGGATAGTGCTAACTTCATGGTTATGCCTGGTGCCAGTATTGACAAAACGACTGGTAATGTCGGGACGGAGACTACGGTTGACGGCACCGGGTTTGCCGTTGGCGCAACGGTTACTATCACCTATGGCGGTGTTGAGGTAGCTATAGCTACTGTCGATAGTAACGGAGCTTTCAAGGCTACCTTCAAAATCCCGGTTAGCAAGCATGGCACCCATACCATAATCGCCAGCGATGGCATCAACACCAAAACCTTTACCTTTACTATGGAGTCAGATGTACCGCTAATACCACTGACACTACTACCCGAGGAGGGCATTAAGGCCGAGGCAGAAACATACTTTGACTGGGGTGATGTCGAAGACCCCAGCGGCATAACCTATACCCTTCAGCTTGCCACTGATGAGGACTTCACCGGGACTTCCATTGTTCTGGAGAAGGAGGGGCTAACCGATTCGAAATACGCCATCACCGAAGAGGAGAGGCTAGAGTCAACCAAAAAGGAAGAACCCTACTACTGGAGGGTACAGGCTGTAGATGGTGCCTCTAACCAGAGCGAGTGGTCAACTCCCAGCTCATTTTATGTCGGCTTCCAATGGCCGGATATGAAGGGTTGGCTTCTATATACACTAATAGGGATTGGTGCTCTGGCTATCCTTGCCCTTGGCTTCTGGCTGGGTAGAAGGACCGCTTATTATTAGGGTTAATAACCCTAACCCCTGTATCCCCTTCCCCTTAGTAAGGGGAAGGGGACTTTGTTTATAAAAGAGGGGCTTACGCCCCTCTTAAACTCTCTTCTTTCCCCCCACCACGGTTATTCTCTCAGAAATCTCCCGGGCGCTAGTCAGCGTCTAACTGCAATTGCACGCTCCAATAGGCAGAACACGGATACTTCAGCAATACTTGTAACCATGGTTTTCCTTGCGATTGACAAAGTGTTAAACTTAGCAAAGAGCCAAACATCTGACAATACAAGAATTAGGAGGTATTGCGGAGATGAAGCAGTAAGGTCTGATTTGACACCCGCTTTTGGTCTTTCGCTCTTCTCATAAAGGCAGCACTAACAGCAGAAATGGGATTCTTACTTCCAAAGTCCCATCTCTGTCTCTGAAGTTCTTTAGTAACCTGTTTAATATTCATATTCGGATGCTCAACTAACATACTCTTTACCTTACCCACGAGGCCAGTCTTATGTTGTGCTTTTAGACCTAGCTGAGCTATTGCACGTGCATCGAGAATTTTCCCATTTGTGCCCCTAAGACGTTTCCATACAGGGGAACCTGTAGGAATGATATATATTCCCTTATCTAATTTCTGAAATGGTGACTTCCCCAATGCGGTATATACAGCACCATCAGCAGAATTCCGGTCGGAGAAATACCTAAGCTCTACTAGTGCTTTCGATGCTTCTTTCCCTATAATTACGCCACTAAGGCTAGCAAAGTGAATAATTAGCGTTTCACGTAAGTTATTGCCTTGTAAGGTAGAACGTTTTGAAGGCTGTTCCATTCGTTCCTCATATGCACGTGTCGTTTGAGAAATTAGTTCTTCCTCAGCTCTGATACGTTCTAGTTCACGTTCGACACTTTCCAGTTCAATGGAGATAGATTCTACACGCCCGTTTAGCTTTTTCGCCTCCGCTTCGTAGTGCAATCGAGAGTTCCGAATAGCTTTACGCCACCTATCTATATCAACATATTCAATTTGGTCTGTTTTATATCCGTTCATATTCGTTTAATTTTGTTTAAAATTGTTTAGGTTTCTTTGAGGGAAACACTCTTTCAATTAGGGTATATATGATGTTATCCTATACACATAAGGATGAGGGGAGCCCAACACTTGGGTTCCGATAGCCCTCCAAAACTATCGGATTACCTGTTGAGCGGAGTGAACCCCTCATCCCTATTATTATTTCACAATTTTCTATGTTTGTCAACCCCTAAAGCACATTTTTAACATTTGTCAAGTTTTTTCCGCCTTTTGTCAATTTATTCCTTGACACCACCTATTTTAGTTGTATAATCCACATTAGAGGGGGGGGCAGTGAACCAAATAATTTGTGACGCTATTTATAATAGGTGCGTGCTGGAATTTACCTATCAGGGGCATCCTCGTGTAGCAGAACCTCATGCTTATGGCTTGAGTCTGGCACTAAACGAGGTAATCCGTTGCTATCAAACGGGTGGTACCTCTCGTTCTGGTAATGTACCCGATTGGAAGCTGATGAGGGTAGACCAAATAGAGTTCTTAACTGTGACCGAAGAACACTTCGTAGGCGAGCGTAACGGATACCAGAAAGGTGATAAAGGTATGTCCACCATCTTTTGTGAGCTTTAGCGGCACCGCAATCACACGGCCCAGGTATATATGCAGGCCCATTATAAACTGCACAATCAGAAAAATGGAGTATATTCCTGCCCCTCATATGATTCACTCCTATATTACGTTACTTCAAGGTATACTTACCCTTTTTATAATAGGCTCCCCCTCGCCCCCCGTGGAGAATATTGGTTGCCTGCCTCAACTACCAGTGCCAGGCTTATCAGGAAATCGTCGTGCCCCTGTGCCGGGTCAACATAGAAATTCATCGTCTGGCTTGGTCGATACTGGCTCTTAGCCTTCTCCATCTCAAACCAGAACTCCTGCTCCTCTTCAGAACCATCCCCGGAATACATTTTCAACCTGCCCGAGTTAATGGCAGCCAGCAAATTGAAGCCTAACTCTGACTTCGACCGCTGGGTAAAGGTGACCGGGGAAACCCTTGAGCCAAGCGCCCGCCTCAGGAATGAGCTCACCGGCTGACCAATCCCGGTAGC
>JAUWYK010000094.1 GCA_030615865.1 Dehalococcoidia bacterium | reverse complement strand
TGAGGTGGTAGTGATGGTATGATAAACTCCCCGAGGTGGCTTGGTTTCAACCTGAGTCTCTATCTCGGGCAGTTTGGGCAGTAAACTAACAAACTCAAGTTCGCGGAAGAGCTCTGCTACCTTACGGCGGTCATACTGGCTGACCCGGGAGTCATCAAGGCTGAGGCTAACCGGTGTCTCGGTAACAATAGTCGCCAGCTCCTTACTCTGGCGGGCAATGGCTTCATTTTCACGCAGTATATCGCGTAGTTTAGGTGGCGTTACTTCATCAATATGGGCGTAGATTTGGTCTATAGAACCGAATTGCCTGAGAAGTTTAACTGCGGTGACTGGACCTATGTTGGGAACGCCGGGGATATTATCCGATGCGTCACCTACCAGTCCCTTGAAGTCGGCAACCTGCACAGGCTCAACGCCATATTTCTCGCTTACCGCAGCTTCGTCGTAGAGCATGGTATTGCTAAAGGTACCCCTTGGTCTCGGGGTAAGCACTTTTACCCTGGGTGACACCAGTTGCATAGCATCAGCATCACCGGTAACAATGATAGTATCAATGTCCTGCTGGCTTGCCTGGTGGCTGAGGGTGCCCAGGACATCGTCTGCCTCATAGCCCTCAAGCTCAAAGATGGGGATGTGGAAGGCTTCAACTAGCTGTCTTACCCGACCCAATTGATTGACCAGTTCATCAGGGGTCGGGGGTCGCTGTGCCTTGTACTGGTCAAAGAGCTGGTGCCTGAAGGTAGGGGCTGCCATATCAAAGGCGATGGCATAGTGGGTGGGTTTTAGCTCGTTTATTACCTTGAGCAGCATCAGGGCAAAGACGTAAACAGCGCTTACTATCTCACCGGTACTTACCGTCAGTGGTTTGGTGGTCTGAAAAGCGTGGAAGGCACGGTGGACTATATTATTGCCATCAAACAGTACTAAAAGTGGCTTTTTCATAGTTTAATTATAACAGAGTGGGAGGCATGGCAGAAGGAGTCTATTCCTTCTGGGATTTTTCTGTTCTCTCCACCTCAATGGTGCATTCGGTTACTAGGGCGGCAAAAGCACCTAGGGCGGCTAGAACCGGGGCAGCCAGAATTCCTATTGCTACCGCTGGCGCGCCTATCGATAGTGGAATTTCTAATATGGTGCGCCCTTCGTGTAGCACGCGGACCTTTCTGATGTTCCCTTCATGTACCAGTTGCTTAATCTTCTCTACTAGCTGGCTTCCTGAAATGGTAAACTTTTCGTTAGTAGTCATTTCTAATCTCCTTCATCGGCTAATTCAAGGTCGGCGGTTACTGAGCTTCCTCCACTTTTATGCTTTGACGCACATATTTGTAGATTTCCACGATGGTGGCTGTCAACGGGACAATCAGTAATATCCCCCAGAAGCCGGCAATATAAGCTCCCAAAACAAGCAGAAAAATAACGATGGCTGGGTGTATCCGCAGGTAAGCACCTTGAATTCTGGGCACAAGTAAACTGTTCTCTAGCAGCTGAACCGCAAGGAAGAGAAGAGCTACCCAGATTGCCTTTTCCGGGGCTATAGCCAGGGTGACTATTACTGCGGCGGCGCCACCAATCCAGGGTCCTAGCGTTGGGATGAGCTCGGTTACTCCGGCAAAGGCAGCTAGCGCTGGGGCATACTCTATCCCTATCCCTAGAATAAGTAACCCAACAAGACAAAAGTAAGCCACGATAAACCCGAGCATTAACTGGGCGCGAATATATCGTCCCAGTACTCCTTCAATAATTGAGATAATATTTTTAATGTGCTCAGCTACCCAGGGTGAGAGAGCCGAATAAAAAACTCTGTTTAATTTCTCCGAGTCCTTCAAGATGTAAAAGAGAAAAATGGGTAGGGCAACAAAACCAAACATCATGCTAAGGGTGGATGGTATAAACGAAACTCCTCTTATGAAGGTTTCTCGTATTACATTACCCAGTGCTACTCCAGCCGCCAGAACAAATTGGTCTACCTGCTGCTGGAATTCTGGAGGGAACTGTTGCCGAAGGAATCCAGCCCACTCCCGTAATCTGAGTAGACTAGCAGAGATATACTCCGGTGCATTCTGCACAATAACCGAAAAGGCATTAATCACCGCCGTAACGATGAAGTAAGAGAAAAAGCCAACCAGCCCCAAAAGTATTATGAAGGTCAGCATTATTAAGGAGACTCGCTTAGTTTGCAGCCACTTGCCCTGGCGAGGTAGCCTTTTCTCAACCCAGGAAATAACTGGCAGCAAAAGGTAGGCAAGCACCAGGCCAAGGACAAAGGGGAATATGGCAGTTCTCAAAGCGTAGAGAAGCCAAAAAACTATAATTATGCCTAGAATAAAGAATATTAGGCGCCGATGTCTTGTGAATGCACTCTTTGCTGTGTCCAAGTTCTGCCGTCCCTGTATGGTTTTGTTGGGAGTTGCCAACGGGATAGGCTTGTTGAGCACTATACGGCGTTTAAGGTGCGGAACCTACCACGCGGCTAACTCGAGCGATGTAAATAAACCCCCGTCAGGCTGGTTAGGCATTTAGGTGAGCCTAATTACCAAATTTACCATTTATGGTTAGAGACTTACTTTGCTTATTCCTTTACTTCCTTCAGCTTTTCTTGTGCCTTCTTCTTCGCCTCGGCGGCAGTTTCCTTCACCTTTTCGGCAACTTCGGCTGCTTTCCCTCTTACCTTTTCCGCCTTCTCTTTTAATAGCTCCCTTGTTTCTTCCCCTGGTTTTGGGGCATAGAGAAACCCAATAGCTAGACCAACAACTGCTCCCAAGACGAACCCGATAGCAAAACCAGCGCCTGAATTATCATTAGCCATCTTTTCCCCCTTCCTGTTTCTTAAAAAATTTACTCACTGTGTCGATTCCTTGACGTATACCCTGAATGAGGGCTACCACCTGAATCAGAGGTTTAGCTACCTCGCCCCCTACATAGGAGGTAATACCTCGTATAGTTCTGGAGCTAGTTTCTATTGAATCTAGTATAGACCTCGTCCTGCGGTAAAATAAATATAATAACACAGCAATGAAGATGAGCACTCCCGTTGCCACCAGCCCCAAAATACAAATAATCAAGTCCCGGAACCAATCGATGCCCATTAGCTAGCGCCTCCATTTCTACAAGTACTTTACTCTATTGTATCATCTATTGCTGCTGGGTTAAAGAGTGATTAAAAATCACTGAGCAGAGCTTTCTGAATAGGTTTCAAATAAGAGGTATTGTTATGCTCAGTAAGTATGAATCGTTTGTTTTCATAAATAAAAATTGTAATTCCACCTATATCTTGTTTTATGCTCCAGAAGTGAGAATTGTCCAGCCCTAGCAAAGCACATATTAAAACTTTATTCACCACCCGGTGAGATACCAAGACTACAGTGCCCTCATATTTGGCTATTACACTATCCACCACAGCAACGGCTCTTTTCCTGACCTCAGTTAGGCTTTCACCAGCAGGTATTTTTGCCCGGTGAGGGTTGTTAATCCATTCCGCATAAAGCTCTTTATATTTATCTTTTACCTCTTGGTGAGGCAAGCCTTGCCACTCTCCATAATCAAAATCTATAAGACCGGCGGTAACCTCTACATCAAGTTTATGATAGCCAGCAATCATTTCCGCCGTCTTTAACGCTCGCTTTAATGGAGATGAGTAAACGGCATCTATCTTTAAGTCGCTTAAATGTTCGGCTAACAGTTTTGCCTGTTTCATTCCAGTTTCATTCAGCTCAACATCAATTCTTCCTCTAAATACCTCTGACAAGTTCCATTCAGTTTCCCCGTGTCTTGCCAAAATAATTTGTGTCATTTTGTCAACCCTTATTTCTGTCGCCGTTTCTTCTTAGCTTTTTCGCATATTAGATAGTTTCTTCGTATTGTGTCAAGCATTCTGCTTGAATAGTTATTTTTTCGTGATATACTGTAGAGTATAATAGAGCATTTTTTACCTGGGGGTTGATTTGAAGGGGAAGGACTTACTTTCGGTATCCGACCTCACCAGCGAGGATATTCGGTTACTCATATCAAACGCAGTAGATATGAAAGCCAGGGGCTGGCTTTCTATGCTTAGCGGAAAGACTTTAGCCATCATGTTTGAGAAGCCCTCTCTGCGGACACGGGTTAGCTTTGAAGTAGCTATGCGACAGCTAGGCGGGTATACCATTTGCTTATCTCCGGCTGAGGTTGGTCTGGGTGAGCGTGAGTCGGTTCCAGATGTAGCTCGAGTGCTCAGTCGCTATGTAGATGCTATTGTTGCCCGCACCTTTTCTCACCAGACTTTAGAGATTCTGGCTGGCTACTCCAGGGTACCGGTGATAAACGCCCTGTCTGACTTGGAACACCCGTGCCAGGCTCTGGCTGACCTGCTTACTATTTATGAGAGGAAGGGGGAGCTAAACGGCTTGACCTTAGCCTTTGTCGGTGATGGTAACAATGTGGCTCACAGTCTTATGCTGGCAGCCTCACTTACTGGGATGAATTTCAGGATTGCTTCCCCGGCTGGCTACGCTGTTCAGGACAGAATATTGCGTCTGGCTCAAGATTATGCTATGGATAGTGGTGCTGAGATAGTTTGCACTGAGGAGCCGCGCCTGGCGGTTAGTGGGGCTGATGTCGTTTATACTGACGTGTGGATGAGTATGGGGCAGGAGGCTGAGGCTGAGAAGCGACGTCAGACATTTGCTAGCTACCAGGTAAATAGTGAACTCCTGTCTTTAGCTAGGGAAGACGCCATATTGATGCACCCCTTGCCAGCTCATCATGGTGAGGAGGTAGATGAGGGCATTTTAGATAGTCCTAAGTCAGTGGTCTTTGACCAGGCTGAGAATAGGATGCACCTGCAGAAAGCGCTGCTGGCGGAAATACTGGGAGGTCTGGAGATACCACTGGCTGGCTATAGATAGGGGGATAGTATGTATGTATTAAAGACTATCGTAAACTGGGGTTGGTGTCCCGTTTTGATAGGGGTGCTGGCTCTGATTGGTTATGAATATGAGTGGCCAATTTGGGTTCTAGCCACCATTCTGGCTGTTATCTTTATCATCGGTTTAATCATGGCGGTAACCGGTGCCAAGGAGAAGGAACTTGAGCTTGCCTCGCAACGGCTCAGGCAATTAGCTGGATATTTTAATCGCCGGTTTATGGGCGATTCGTCACTGTCTATCTTTGTTGCTATCCGCAGTCTGCTCAGTACTGATAATGCTAAAGTGTGGGCTTGGGCTAGGGAGTGTGAGGTGGCGCAGCGGATTTTTAATACCTGGTGTAGTAGCTTTATCGGCAGGGTGGAGAGTGATATTAGAACCAGGAGGTTTGATGTTTACCTGCGCACCTATTTGGATGAGCTATGGTTGATAAACAGCCATTATTATGAATTTGTAGAGCAATTTTGTGAGGTGGCGGAGAATGTTGAGATGCCGCGGGAAACCATAGACCTGTATAACCGGTTTGCCATGGAATATAATGCCTTTGCCCGGGATTTCAGGGATAACATTAGCGAGCTGAGGAAGGTTGCCAGGACTGAGATTGAGCCGCCCAGTGTGAAGTTTGCCAAAGAGCTACCGGCGGTGAAGTAGCTATCTACCTCACCCCCTTAATCCCCTCTCCATGATATGGATATGTATTCCTATTATGGGGGGAGGTAAAGAAAGAGGGCC
>JAUWYK010000055.1 GCA_030615865.1 Dehalococcoidia bacterium | reverse complement strand
TCTGCCGATGAGCTTTTCTATTTTCTATATCAACCTCACCCCCTTTATCCCCCTCTCCTTCAAAGGAGAGGGGGAGGTATAGGTTTTTGAAGGGGCTTCGCCCCTTCAAACTTCCCCTGCAAACAACTCCTGCATTGGAATGTAAGAGGGGCATTAGCCCAAACCTTCCCCTGTAAACGACCTCTGAACTGGGATGAAAGAGGGGTGACCCCCAAATATACTACAGGGAGTTTAAGAGGGGCGTCAGCCCCTCTTTTTAAATTCTTCCCCTTCCCCTTGATAAGGGGAAGGGGATAAAGGGGATAGGGTCACCTTAATAAAATGTTCTTAGGCAGACGAAAATCAGCCGAGACACTGGGGAAAAGAGGTAGGGGGGTTAGTTAATCTCTACCCTGCCGATGAGCTTTTCTACTTCCTGGCGGTCGTTGCAGAAGGCGAGCAGGGTTTCCCCGTTGATGACTCGCTTAAGATAGAGGTTAACCAGGGCTTCATCCAGCGAAATCATGCCAATTTCCCGGTGAGTGCGGATTACATTGGGTAACTGGTAGATTTTGCCTTCACGGATGAGGTTCCTTACCGGTGGGTTAGCCAGCATAACCTCTACCGCAGCTATTCTCCCTGAGCCATCAGCCCTGGGGACAAGCACCTGGCACACCACAGCAACCAGCAGAGAAGCCAACCGCGTCTGAGCCAAAAAGCGCTCATGAGGGGGGAATAAATCTATTATTCTCTCTACTGCCTGGGAGGTGCTGGGGGCATGACCGGTAGATAGTATCAAATGCCCGGTCTCGGCGATGGTAAGCACCGCCGCCGCAGTCTCCAAATCCCTCATCTCGCCCACCAGAATCACATCCGGGTCCTGCCTCAGGATATACTTCAGCGCCTGGGCAAAGGAAAGGGTATCACTGCCCAACTGCCGCTGGGTTATAGCACATTTAATCGAGGGGTGGATATATTCAATGGGGTCTTCAATGGTAACGATGTGGCGACTTTCATTACTGTTCAAATGGCGAATCATAGCTGCCTGGGAGGTAGTCTTGCCGCTACCGGTAGGCCCGGTAACTACTATCAGCCCCCTTGGCTTTAGGACAAGCTCCTTATATATCCCAGGCAATTCCAGTTCCTCTACAGTCGGTATCTCCGGTGGCAACAGCCGTACGGCAAGACTGACAGTCCCCCGCTGCTGGGCGGCGTTGCAGCGCAGACGACCGACACCATCTAGGGTATAGCCAAAATCAAGTTCCAGATGGCGGTGGAAATTTTCCCTTTCCTCAGGAGTAGTCATCTGGAGAAAAGCCTGGCTTATCTCCTCAGCGGTTAAGGGCGCTATACTATTTACTGCCTCCAGGGAGCCATTAACCCGCAGTAACGGTGGACTGGAGACCACCAGATGTAAATCAGAGGCAGCCTTTAACTTAGCTGTACGAAGTAATGAAAAAATATCCATATCTCCTACCTATTCCTCTAGGAGAAACTCAAATTCAAACCCTTCGATTTCTCCCTCTTCGTCCTCCACAGCTTCTATAGACGAGATAATAACACTAGAAAAATGGCTTCTTAAATTTCTAGCATATGTGAAAATATCATCCTCAGCATCCACTTCTTCTTTGACTATGCCACTTACAGTTACCGATTTACCGCCGTGATTAATCTCAGTCAAATCTACTCTCCCCGGCAACAGTCCTACAATGTCGCTCATGTTTCTATCCACCAGTTCACGACCCGCACCCAGAGAGGTGAAGGTAGTCTCAAAAATGTTCGTCCTAGCTTCCAGTGGCCCGATCTGGGCTTCTAGCTGCGTAACCTGTTCCTTCAGTACCACTATTTCCTTACGCTCCTGAGCAATACTGCTCTCAATAGCTGCTAGCTCAGAACCCAATACCGAGGTATGAGCCATACTATTCCGGAGCATAAATCCCATATAGACCAATAAGCCAATGCCGATAATAACACCAATCGGGGCAAGGATGGTGGATAAGGGGAGGGCCTTGGGCAGGTAAATCTCAGGCAAGACGTTAAAATTCACCAGTGAAACGTTAGTCCCTTCTTTTTCAGGAAATAGTTCCTTAAATGCCAGCCCGATATTGACCATAAATTCGCTGGGGTTGAAGCTCTCAGGTGATTCCATAGGCGATGGCAATATTGATACCGGGCAGTTTAACTTGCCAGATAGCGATTGCCAGTTCTCCGGTGCCTGTGCCAGGTCACCGCAAACAAACATAGGCACGGTTGAATCTAAAGGCTTTTCCTTATGGCTGGAATTATAGAAGGCAATAGTTCTATCAATCTCTTCAGTGATAGTGGGTAACCTTTCCGATAACGATACCGCCTCACCGGGCAGGGATAGGGTGCGGATTAGCTGGGGTAACCTATCCACCATAACTACGATGTCAAGGCTATCCAACCTGGTATTAACAAGTATAGCCCTGGGCTCATCCAGGGTTCGGCATAGGGCTAACGGGGCCAAGTCCATAATATATGGCTCAACACCTGCCTGTCGCAGCGTGCGATACAAAGCGTCAGCCACATTGCGAGGAAAAGCGGCTAAGAAAATACGTGTTTCCCCCGGCGAGGCAGGAATACGCTGGTATGAAAGGTAGACCTCGTCTAAAGGTACTGGTATCACCCTGCTCGCCTCCTGCTTTACCGCCTCAGGCAGTATGGCTTCAGGCAATTCAGGCAGGGAAATCAGACGATATAGAGAATTAAGACCGCTTAAACCAGCGATAACCTTCCCCGCATTTTCCTTTATCAGCTTAAATAGCTCCTTAAGCCTGTCAGCTACCTGGGCTTCATCAACAACCAGCCCTTGGCTGACCAGACCTGGCTCCAGGGGCAAGCTAGCCCACTTCCTTATCCGCCTGCCCTCAACAACCACCAGGTTAACCGCATCATCGCTAATAAATAAAGTTTTAACTTTTTTAGCCATAGTTTCTCACCTTGGAAATCCATAGATAATAAGCTGAACGGTAGCCTCCGGCCCGTCCTCGTCTCCCGTTATTTCTTCCGGAGGTTCAAGATTCTCCATATCCACCAGCTCTACGGTACCAACGTTAAATTCCTCGCTGGTGGCTACGACGTTAATGAATTCGAGCATATTAGCCACGGTCTCATCAATATACATCTCAAAATCCCCCATTATGTTAGGGGGTGATTCCTTACTCCGCACCACCACTTCAAAAGTGGTAACAGCGTAGATAATATCCTCCACCTTTTTGTTCTCCGGCTCTGAAGCAGTGAGCTCAATTACCTGCAGGTCACAATCATCAGCAATCTTAAATAATGTTTCGTCGTATTCAATGCTCTCCACCGATTTAGGGAATCTTGCCTCGCTCTTACTAAGCGATGATGTAGCTTTAGCCAGTTCACTTTCCCATTGGGTCAGTTGACCTTCCAAATCCTCCCTCTCAGCAATAAGCTTAGGCAAGAGACCTTGAGCCGCAGCCAAGCTGTCATTTAACTGCTCCTGCTCTCCCGACTGCCCAGAATAGATAGTAAATAGGGTAGCGAAGGCAATAACGAAAACGCCAATTCCTAAAACTAACAAGGCTGTTCTACTTAACCTCATTTTTTACCCCCCTCCCACATATACATAGCTCATAGTACCACTGGTAGTAACCTCGCTGCGGAAGGAAAGAATGATATACACCAGGTTCCAGGAGTCAACCTCGGTAAGCAAGTCCACCTGAGCCGAGGTGTCTCCTGGTTCTATGGTCGGGTACACAACAGTAAAGGTATCAATATCAATCCCATCCACGGCTAGACCAGGGGACTTTGAATTCCACACATTACTCGCCGGGCTTGCCCCGTTTGACAGACTGGTCCCGTTGAGCTTTATATAATCACCACTGTAGACTTCGTCTCCCTCACCGACAAAGCACGTCAGATGGGCGGCGTAGAGCTCATCTATAATCTCCTCCGGAGCGAGAAAGCCGCCAATAGTGCCCCCAGGATTGCCATCGCCATTGAAATCAACATTGCTATTCTCAGCAGCGTAAACAAAGTCATCGTAGAGATAGAGCTGATGCCCTTTGGTCTCGGCGCTGGAGTAGATGATAATTAGCGACCAGCCAGCATAAGCCCATTCATAGCGGCCCTCATAATAATTCCTGTCGGGCCGTTTATGGGCTGGAGTACCCAGGGGATAGCCTGTCGTGTCGCTGGTGGGTTCGAGTTCGAACGAATATGTGGGATAGCCTAGCCTTTGTTCAACCACGGCATGACTTACAGTATAAGTGCCACTGCCATTGGAATCAACTTTATTATCATTAATGAACTGCCTGACCAGGTCAGTGGCATCATAAAAGCAGGAGTAGGACCACGTTCCCGCTTGGTCCTCGTTTTCCTTTACCTGCCACTCATCAGCGGTTACCTCAGTCAAGGGGTCACCGCTGCCAAACAGTACCCGATTAACCTTAGCCTCGTTCTCAACCAGGTCGATCAGCTTCGAATGGGTGGGGTTATTGGGATACTCTAGCTCCGATATCTCCCTCCATTCCCACCGCTGTCTCGGGTCGTTCCAATACCAATAGTGGTAGTCTATCCACCCTGACCAGTAGAGATAGGCAGCTTGCACGGTGGCAGTAGCCGGGATATCGACGTCAGTGATAATAGTATCATTGCTTTGCATATAAAGCCAGTCCCGGTATTTCTCGTCGTCTCCGCTACCGGTAGCTTCCAACAAGGTACCACCCACAGCACAGTAGTCTCCTGATGTGGCTGAGCCCAGCTCACGCATCTCATTTTTAGAAGTATAGGCCTCAACAGTGATAGCCTTGCTTGTGTCGGTATCAGTAGCTTGACTGGTAATCTTATAAAGCTTAATGTCAACATCCCAAGAGAGATAAATATCCTGTCGTCTTGCCACTACCCAAGAAAAAGCTGAAACAGGACTCTGGTCTGGCGTGAACTGGAAAGTGACAATTCGCTTATCGTCGGTACCGGGAAGGTCTTCAAACTTAGGGTAAGGAGAACTGTAATCCCACATTATAGCCTTACCACCCCGATAGTCCTCGACTGCCGGCACGGAGTAATACTTCGCCCCTGTGTCATCCTCAAGGTTACTGGAGCCTTCCTCATACAAAAAGCCAGCAGGCAGCCACGCCCCTATTCTCTCTATCTTCAACGGTTCGCCTACACTACCTTCATAGTTTATTGAAATCTGATACAAACCATTACCATCAATGGTTCCAATAGTATCACCGATAACCATAAGTTCAACATGTGGCGTCATCCCTTGAGGGGGGTCCTCTAAACCTTCAAGAGCCCACTGCGGCTGTATGGTAACATTTACATTGTTGCCATTGAGCTGAGGTGTGGAATACTCATATGGGTCACCCTGATAATCACTCGCATCCCACATCCCCTCCCACTCGTCTGGCAGTGCCGGGTCATCCGTTCTGATTTTGTATAATGCGTCCTCCACCCCGGCATCAGCCGCATACTGCCCATACATCCTCTCCTCAAAGACTTCTTTTCCAGTCTTAAGCCCCGTGCTCATATAAGCCAGAAGCGGAGCGATGATAAGTCCGCCTAAAAGCATCAAAATCAGGACTAACATTAGCGCCTGCCCCTTCTCATTTGCTGTCAATTTATTTAATGTCCTCTTCCTCACTTCTCTCCTCCAAAACTTAACTATTGTTGGCTTGCTCTAGGAACAACTTCATATGTTCTAGTCTCACTTTGTTCCTGTGAGCCACTGCCCACAGTAGCCGTTACCGTGAAAGTAAGCTTACCACCGGTAAACTCACATTTGGTCTGTGGTTCGCCATCCTTCTCTGTCGGGTCAATAAATTCAGCTATAATACCAGTCTCAGTGGTTCCATTAATAGAATGGATTCGCTGGAGCTTGTCACCGTCTAAACTATAAACAACCTGGTGCACCTCATTACTACCCCAGTCAGCCCAGGTTAAGGTAACCAACTCAAGCTCAGGAGTGCCTAGGTTATCATCAGTATCAACATCCTGAGCCATATGAGCATCGTGGCTGACCCAGTAGCCAGCGCTCTGCACCTGCGTGACCGCAGTCATATGGTTGCTAGTGCGGGCACTGCCGGTAACCACCTGGAAAATAGTGGTAGTAATGGCACCAGTGATAACGCCGCTAATGGCAATAGCTATCATGAGCTCAACCATGGTGAAACCTAACTGGTTTCTATTTATCAATCCTAACTTAGAAAACATCATCGCAGTGACCTATAGTTCACTAATATAACTATTGCCTCTGGCTTTCCCAGATGCTTAACGCTCACTATTATCTTCTGGAGGCCATCATCACTATCAAACCCGTCACCTTTGGGATCCAGTCGCTCAGTACTGACATTAACGGTATAGTTATCATAGCCCTCGGGAAGAGCAGGGGTATTCGTAACCCACCACGATGGAGGATCAGGTGGGGGGTTAGATGGGGTATGAAGCGGAAGCTCATAAGCCCAAGGAGCAGCACTATACTCCTGGTTCATAACATATTCCATCTCAGTTCGGGCTAGGCTTTCAGCGGTGGCTCGCTCATCGGCAAGAAAGATAGCCTTGGAGCCGGTGGCTAGGGCACCAAGAAAGGCAATAGCAACTATGCCCAGCAAAGCTATGGCTAACGCCACCTCAATTAGACTGAAACCTTTTTCCTGTTTCATCAACCTTAACTCCTAGAGACTCAACTGCCCATAGATAGAATACATAGATGAAACCAGAGCTATGGCAACAAAACCAATTACTACGGCAATAATTACGATCATAGCTGGTTGAATAAGTCCCACAGCAGCGCTAGTCCTATCATCAGCCTCAACCTCATAGCTCTGAGCTACAGTAGTTAGTGTGTTATCAAGGTTGCCGGTTTCCTCACCAACTCCAACCATCTGCACCATTAAGGGAAGAAAGAGTTCGTTCTTTGCCATAGGTTTGGACAAGCCTTGGCCTCTAATTAACCCCTGCTGAACCTCGGTTAGCGCCTCGACCATAGCCTTATTGTTACTGCCGTGGATCGCCAGAGTCATAACTTCAGGTAAAGGTAAGCCAACTCTGAACAAGAGTGCCATAGTTCGGCAACAGCGGGAAAGCTCGCTAAATAGATTAATTCGACCCACTACGGGCAAAGCGAGTGATAATCTATCCCACTGATATTTGCCGGCTGGCGTCTTGATGTAAGTATAGCCTAGAACAATAGCCACTACTACCGCCGCCAGGAGATAAAGCCCGTACTGGAGAAGCCAATCAGCTGTGCCAATAAGTATTATTGTTGGTAAAGGTAGTTCGGCTTCGAATGTAGCGTATAGGTCAACAAAGGTGGGCATAACAAAGGTGATCAGTATGATTACCACTACCATAGCTACAACGGCAAGGATAAGGGGGTAGGTCAGGGCGTTTTTGATCTTCTTTTCCGTGGTAACACTCCTCTCCAGATAATCAGCCATTTGCCGTAGCACTATTTCCAGGTTGCCGCCCTGCTCACCAGCAGCTATTGTCCGGTGGTAGATTTCAGGGAAAGCCCGTGGATGTTTACTTAGGGCTGAGGATAACGAAGTGCCACCGCGAATGTCAGAGGCTACCTCGCCAATCACCCCCCTCAAGGCGCGATTGGTTGCCTGGCTTTGTAATAGCTCTAAAGAGGTAACAATATCAGTGCCGGATTCAAGGAGTAAAGCCAGCTGACGGGAAAACATTATTATTTCTCTTGGCTTTACCCGGGAAAAGCGGGCTGCCAGACTTCCCATATTGAAAAAGGGAGTTACCGTCCTTAGGCTAACTACCTGATAGCCACCATAACTGAGCAGACTGGTCGCTGCTTCTTCGTTGGTAGCTGAAAGCTTGCCTCTGACTAATCTTTTATCCGCAGTATAAGCTATATACTGAAAATCCATTATACCTCCAGACCACTAGTCTTCAGTGTAGGCATTACGCAGCACTTCAGAGGGGGTGGTGATGCCCTCCTTTACCTTACGCATACCATCGTTCATCATCGTTACCATGCCCTCCTTAAGTGCCTGGGCACGAATCTGACTACTGCTAGCCCGGTTGGTGAGCATTGTCCTTATGCCGTCACTCATAGTTAGAATCTCAAAGATTCCGATTCGACCCAGATAACCGGTATAAGCACATGACTTGCAGCCGGTGCCGTATATGAATTCAGTCCGCTTCTCCCCGATTTCCTTTTCGTAAGCCATCTGCTCTACCACCGGAGCCTCAATAGGATGGCTGCAATCAGGACAAACGCGACGCACCATCCGCTGAGCTAAAACGCTGATAACCGCCGAGGCGACCAAGAAGGGCTCTATGTCTAGGTCAAGCAGACGAGACAGCACACCAGAAGAATCGCTAGCATGGACGGAAGACAGCATCAGGTGGCCGGTCAAGGCTGCTTGAACCGCTATGTTAGCTGTTTCAGCATCGCGTATCTCACCCACCATTATCACATCGGGGTCGAGACGAAGTATAGACCTCAACCCAGTGGCAAAGGTAATGCCAGCTTGAGGATTAACCTGAATCTGATTAATATCCTTAAACCGATATTCGGCAGGGTCTTCAATGGTAACGATGTTTCTCCCCAAGCAGTCAAGAGAATTGATTGAGGCATACATGGTAGTAGTCTTACCAGCCCCGGTAGGACCGCTGGTCAAAATCATGCCATAGGGAATCTTGAGCATGGCTTCATACTTGGCCAGGCTGTCAGATAACATGCCAAGCTCAGATAATCCTAAAGCAGCCATTTCCTTGTCCAACAGGCGTAGCACTGCCATCTCGCCATTAACAGCGGGAGAGGTAGCTACACGAATGTCTATGTCTCGCCCTTTAGCCTTAACCGAGAACTGGCCATCTTGGGCACGATGACGGTCGGCAATATTCAAATCGGCCAGGATTTTGATTCGGGAAACGAGAGCCAAATGTATATTCAGCGGCAGAGACATCAAATCCTGAAGAGTACCATCAATACGGTAGCGCACCCTTAACCTGTCCTCTTCCGGCTCAATATGGATATCAGAGGCACGAGCTTTGACCGCTTCCTCAATAATAAGGTTGAGCGCTTGAGCCAGCGGGGCATCAGTATCAGCACTAATGGCAAGCCTCTCTCCAGTTGCCTCATCAGGAATAGAAACGCGAGAAAGCTGCTTTTCAATCTCGCCATAGCCTTTATAGTTAAAGTCGATGGCCTCTCGGACTTCCTTGGCACCGGCAGCTAAAGGTTTAATCCTCATCCGGCTCAGGGCGGAAAAAGCCTCTAGGGCAAAGATGTCAGTGGGGTCTGACATAGCTACCTGTAATGTATTACCAGATATCGCCAGAGGGATAGCGCTATACCTTCTCGCCATCACCTCAGGGATTAATTGTAATGCTTCAGGCTGAGGCGCATGCCTCAAGCGTTTGAGCTCAGGTTCAGCAGCTGGAGCCTCTAACTTTTCTGCTTTTGCTGGCTCCTCCTCTGGGGGAGCGGGCTTTTCTTTGGTCGGCGTGGGTTGGGAAGCAGGTTCTTGATCTAACTCAAACACTTTTATCCGCTGGTGCTGAGCAAATTGCCTCGCTTCAGGGCTAAGCCGCGGCGAGACAACAATGGCTTTCTCATCAATGCCCACTTCGTAGGCTTTGGTATCAAATATGGATACCTGCTCCAGACCTACTTCTTCTTCCCCACTGAGGAAATCTATACCTAGGCTCTGACTAACTTGGTCAGTGTTAGTATAAGCCAATATATCAAAGGTATATTCAATCCCTGACCTGCCTTGAGTTTTGGCTTTTTCCTCAACTCTATAGCCCAGATTGCCCAAAGATTCCACTAATTGGTCCTTGGTCTCAAACCTGAGGGGCTCCTGTGGCTTAACCGGTTGCGCCGGTTTCAAATCTAACAATGCCTCCATCTGCTCCCCACCAATGACTTTTATTCGCTGCTTTTGAGCCAACTGTCTTGCCTCTTGGCCAAGTTCAGGGATGGCGACAAGAACCCGGCTGTTGATGCCGGCATCGTAGGCTTTGTTGGCAAAACTAAAGATAGTGCCCACTTCCGTCTCCCTATCACCACCAGCGGCAATGCAGATAGCAATATTATAAGTAGTAAAACCATCATCCCTTTGGGCCAGCATGTCAAAGGTATGCTCAATCCCCGACTTGCCCAAGAGTTTGGCTCCCTCGGTTATTTCATAGCCTTGCTTCTCCAGATAGTCTCTAATCTGGGACTTTAGCTCCGGGTCAATTTTCAATTGGTGCATGTCACCCCCCCATTCTCAACCACTCAGCTAAAGTGTAGTTACCTGGTTGACAAGAGCCAATAGCACCACTCCTGTTTCGCTTATTCTCTTTACTCAAGATACCTGTTCCTCATCTTACCTGTTTGGAATTAACTGTGCATAAAACTGGCGTTTAAATCTGATTAAAATCATGATTTTGCCTCCACTGGAATCCAGCCGTTGCGAATGGCTAGAGCAACAGCATGAGCTCTATCATTAGCATTTAGCTTACGAAGGATAGAGCTAACATGATTTTTTATTGTTTGCTCGCTGATTTCTAGAATATGGGCGATTTGCTTATTTGAGTTGCCCTCGGCAATGTAGTTTAGAATCTGTGTCTCCCTATAGGTGAGAGGAGCGGTTACCGTTTCCATAATTTTTCCCACTGATACTATGTCCCGAAATTGCTTTAGTACATGCTCAGCAAGCACGGGTCTAGCTATAAGGCTATCATTGATAGGATATTCACCCTGACAAGCCCGTCTTACAATAGTAACTAGCTCTTCGGTAGTGGTGTTTTTATTGAGGTAAGCTACGGCACCGGTTTTAATAACCTCAAAAAGCTCCTCGTCATTAGAATTGGGACTTAGCATCACCACCTTACTATTTGGATAGCGTCGGGTAATTTTTCGCCCCAGCTCAAGCCCGCTGAGGGCAGGAGAGTTAATGTCCAGCAGGACAACATCGGGGGAATCGGTTTCGATTAACTCTAATGACTCATCATTAGGGTCACACTCCAGTACTTTGAACCCGGACTGTTCAGACAGTGCCTGGCGCACGCCAGCCCGGAAAAACGCCTGCTTATCAATTATCACTACTGTAATTTCGTTCATCCGGCCACCTCTTTACTAGATTTTACTTTTCTTGGCTAGATTACCTACTATCATTTTTCTAGAGCCCATACTCAAAACAAAAACTATCCTTTCACTCCTTGCTATCATTGTTCTGCTCTGAAAGGAAGCTAGAAACATCCTCCTGCCGGAATCTGCGGTCACCCCGGGAGCCGATGCGATATGCCTTTATTACTCCCTGGTTACTCCAGCGCCTTATGGTATTAATATGTACATTGAGAAGACGAGCTACATCGCTTGTCGTCAGCATAGGGTCAATATTGCTCGCATTTGCCATGTCTTGCTTCCTCTCCTGAACTACCTTAAACTTACCTCTTACTACTGTAAATTATCTTACTTCACAAAACAATCACCCAAATGGGCTACTAAATGATAGTAATTAGTAATAGGACTATTGAGCTATTAGAGGTGGGGAGAAAACTAAGTCGGAAATGCCCCCGTGGCAGAGGTGATTTAAGAAAGGTAACAAAATTAAGTCTAGGCTAGAAGAGAATAATCACTGCCTTTCCGGCCAAAGCAATTTTTAGCTACTGGGAGAACCTTTTTCGTAGCCAGAAGCCAAGGATAACCAGCAGTAGTGCGCCGAGCCCATAAAAGATATACCAAACCCAACCAGGCATCGAAGTCCAGGAAAAGCCAACGTAAAATAACCCCGGAGGTGACCACTCACCCCCATTGAAGGCGCCATCTACTGCCTTTACCCTCCAGTAGTAGGCTTCCTTCTCGGTTGACTCTAGCTTCTCCTCCTTGGTCACAGTATATTCCGAGTGGGGCAAGCCTTCCTTCTCCAGCACTATGGCGGTGAAATCAGCATCCGAGGCGACCTGAAGGGTATAGCTCACACCACTGGGGTCGGTAACCTCTTCCCAAGCAAAGTATGCCTCTGCCTCTGCCGTGCCAGCAACTTTTGGCAGCAGCGGCACCGGTACCGGTGGTGCCTGTGATTCCACAGTGAAGGTAGAGGTTACCGTGCTGGTACCATCAATGGCAGTTATAATATGGCTTCCAGCAACGCTAGGCGGGATGGTAAAGCTTTCCATGAAATTTCCGCCAGCGTCAGCGGTGGCTGTAGCGACAGCGATAACCTCGTCATCCTCACCACAAGTGATGGTAACCATAGCGTTGGCTATGAACCCAACGCCATGGACAGTAAGCTTCATGCCAACATGACCGGGCGAAGTCGGGCTGGTAGCCGGGCTTAGCCAAATGCCAGCCAAGACAGTCAATTGGGCTTCAGCTCTATTGAAGCTCCTATCGGTGGCTTCCACCTTTCTGGTACCAGAGCTATCATATAAGGGCGCGGCGAAAATACAATTGAAGCTACCACGGCGATTGGTCTCTATGTACGCTGGGATAGTATCAATTCTATCGCCATCAAGGGTGACAATTATGGCATCCTTCCTGCTAAAGCCGGTACCGCTGACCTCCACCTCTTTACCCGCTTCTTGTTCGGCTGGACTCAGGGTTATTTTTGGTTTCACGGTGAACTCAGCCTCAGGCTTATTGCCTGAGGCATCAATGACGGTTATGACATGCTCGCCAATAATGCTGTCTGGAATAATAACGGTGCAGGTGAATTTACCATCACTATCGGTTTTAATATCGCCGCTTATTATGTCAACCTCATCACCCTCATATTCAACGGTAATTTCCTGATTTTCACGAAGTTCTTCGCCGCTAATCTTAACCTCAGTGCCTACCGTGCCCTCTTCCGGCTCTAGCCAAATTTCACCATTGATTACGGTAAATGTAGTAACAGCAATTATATTCTTACTGCCAACAGAGGCGGCATAAACATAATACTTTCCACCATGCACATACTCTGTACGGCTACCATCAGTAAGTCTATCAGGCACGGTAAAAATGCCGCCGCTTATACTTATACGCTCATAGGCAGTGACCTGGTTATCGATTTTATCACCTACATCGGCTTTATCACTGGAGAAGTAGATACGTGCCGACTCACTGATACCCACGCAATCGATTTCAACCCAATCGCCGATTTTACCCTCCTTGGGGTCAAGCCTAATAGATGCCCCCGCAACCTGGGTGGTATCAGCAAAGACTGATAACAGCAGGGCAAGAATAGTGCTTAATGCCAGAAGACAACAAATCTTGTTATGTTTCATCCCACTTTATTAACCCCGACTTCTTATCTGGCAAAACTCTCTTTAATAATAGGCTTCAATAATGACCTCTGTCAATCGCTCGCTTCCATTGAGCAGGGCTACTTCTTCAATCATGGTTAGTGCTTTAATTGTACACCAGAGCAAAATAATCAATTTACTTACCCAGTGAATTCTGTTTACAATAATTCATTATTGTGCTAGTATCAGCCATCATACTGTTGTCTAGGACAAGAAGATGCGCATAGAAAAACAAGGATATACTGAGCGATTTGGTTCAATAAAGATAAACGATGTGCAAAAAGTCCTGGAGCTTGATTCCGGGAAGAAAGTCAGCACACCACCTAAGGAAACACTAGCTGTAGATAAAATAGAAGAGGATGTTATCAAGCGCATAGAGGGGAGAATGGCTATTGTTATCCCAGTTAAGGATGAAAAGCTCCAGCTCTTTGAAGGGGTCATCAGCGGCGTGCCCCATGAGTGCCTGATAATAGTTGTCTCCAACAGTGAGAAAAAGCAGGGTTACAGATTCGAGATGGAAAGGGATACCCTGGAACAGTTTTGTCATTTTACTCAGCGCGAGGCTTTTATTATCCATCAAAAGAACCCCGTTCTAGCCCAAGCTGCTATTGAAGCTGGATATACCGATCTACTGGATGAAAGTGGCGAGGTAGTAAGGGATGGCAAGAGCGAGGGGATGGTAATCAGTTTACTAATGGCTATGGCAGCACGAAAGGACTATGTCGGTTTTGTTGATGCTGACAATTACTC
>JAUWYK010000106.1 GCA_030615865.1 Dehalococcoidia bacterium | reverse complement strand
CTATGATGATAGCGTCTATATGGTGGAGGGCAAGCCTCAGGCGATAAGACGAGCCCGGGGCTATGCTCCATACCCCATTCTTCTTCCTTTCAAGTCAAAGCAAATCCTCGCCTGCGGGGCGGAGCTAAAGAATACATTTTGTCTTACTAAAGATGAGCATGCCTTCTTAAGCCAGCACATTGGTGATATGGAGAATGAAGAGACTCTAGAGCATTTTGAAAATACTGTTGAGCTTTATAAAAAGCTATTTCGCATTGAACCTGAAATCATGGCCTATGATATGCACCCAGAGTATCTTGCCACAAAATATGCTTTTCAAGCTAGCTTAGAGCTGGGGTTAGGTCTTATTCCGGTGCAACACCACCATGCCCATATTGTAAGTTGCCTGGTGGAGAATGAGGTTGAAGAACCTGTTATCGGGGTAGCCTTTGATGGCACAGGGTATGGCACCGATGGCACCATCTGGGGAGGGGAGTTTTTGCTGGCTGATTGGCGCAGCTTCCAAAGGGTGGGGCATTTAGAACATTTACCCTTACCTGGAGGTGAGGCAGCCATTAAAAAGCCCTATCGCATGGCATTAGGCTATCTCTATACATTGCTGGGAGAGGGCTTCTCCTTAGAAGGTCTTCCTTTTAGCCGACTTGAGCCCATCGAGCTTGAGATAATAAGACAGCAGCTAAGGCGAGGAATAAACTGTCCTTTGACCTCAAGTGCCGGGCGGCTTTTTGATGCCGTTTCAGCTCTGGTAGGGGTGCGGGAGGAAATAGATTACGAAGCTCAGGCAGCCATCGAGCTGGAGATGCTGGCCCCAAACGAGGTGGATGAGTTTAGCGCAAACTGCTATCCTTTCTATATTGCTGAGCATCAAGGAATGAGGGTGGTAAAATTAGGGGAACTGTTCTCAATGCTAGTCCAAGATGTTAAAAATCAAATTCCTGTTCCCATAATATCACTCAAGTTTCATAACACTATGGCCCAAATAGTTGTTGAAATGTGTAAAATGATTGTAAAAGAGACTGGGATAACTCAAGTAGCGCTGAGCGGCGGTGTGTTTCAAAACCGGCTGCTCTTGAAGTTAACCACCACTGCCCTACAAAGAGATGACTTCAGTGTGCTAACTCATCATCTGGTGCCCTGCAATGATGGCGGCATTTCCTTGGGGCAAGCGGTGATAGCCCATTTTGCTAGTATTCCAGCAGGAGGCATATAACCATGTGCCTTGCCATTCCAGCGCTCATTAAGTCTATAGAGGACAAAGAGGCTGAGGTTGAGATTGGGGGTGTAACCTGCCGAATTAGTCTGTGGCTTACCCCGGAGGCTAGGGTAGGAGACTATGCGCTGGTTCACACCGGCTACGCCATAAATATTCTGAATCAAGAGGAGGCCGAGGAAACCTTGAAGCTTTTAGAGGAAATAGCCGAGGCTGAGGAGAAAGGTTGAAATTTATTACTGAATTTCGGCGCTCGGAACTAGCCGAGGGGTTAATCTCCCAAATTCATCGGAAGTCCAGGACCCCAGTGCGTCTCATGGAGTTCTGTGGTGGTCATACGGTAACCATCTTTAGATACGGCATCCGCCAGGTTCTGCCCAAGACCATTGAAATGGTATCCGGCCCGGGTTGCCCTGTCTGTGTTACCGCTAACGCTGACCTGGATAAGGCAATTGCCTTGTCCCAAATTCCAGAAGTAATCATTGCCACCTTCGGCGATATGCTAAAAGTTCCGGGGAGCCACTCCAGCTTAGAAAAGGTCAAGGCTGGTGGCGCCGATGTGCGGGTGGTATATTCTACTACGAATGCCCTTGAGATAGCGGAGGAGAACCCTACTGAGTCCGTGATTTTCCTTGGAATTGGATTCGAGACTACTGCACCGACTATCGCTGCTTCTATCCTCCAGGCAGAGGAAAGAAGAATAAAGAATTATTATATTCTTTCAATGCATAAGCTTTGCCCTCCAGTAATTCGAGCTCTCCTTGATTCAGGTGAGGTCAAACTCCAGGGGCTGATATGCCCCGGGCATGTATCGGCTATTATCGGCTCCCATCCTTGGGAATTCATCGCTAGAGATTATAGTATCCCCTGTGTAGTCTCCGGTTTCGAACCCTTAGATATTCTGCAGTGTGTCGATATGCTGGTGGCTCAGGTTGAAAATGGTGAGTCTAAGGTTGAAATTGCTTACCGACGAGGAGTGCGCCCCGAAGGCAACCAACGGGCTCTAAAACTCATAGAGCAGGTATTTGAGCCTTGTCCCACCAAGTGGCGAGGAATAGGAGAAGTCCCCGATAGCGGCTTGAAGTTGGGGAAGAAGTATCAGCACTTTGATGCTGAGCTTGCCTTTGATATTGACCCCGGACCTACCTATGAACCCAGGGGCTGTATCTGTGGCGACATCCTGCGGGGGGTAAAAACCCCGGCTGATTGTGAGCTCTTCGGTAAAGCCTGCACCCCAGAGTATCCGGTAGGACCCTGTATGGTCTCTTCAGAGGGTAGTTGCTCTGCCTATTACCTCTATGGAGGAGATTTTGAAGGATAAAATTCTGCTAGCCCACGGCAGTGGGGGCAAGCTAGCCCACGAGTTGGTAGAGAAAAGCTTTGTAAAAGCTTTTGCTAATTCCTTTCTAGCTAAATTAGATGACTCAGCCGTTATGGACTTCAATGGGAAGCTGGCTTTTACCACCGACAGCTATGTGGTGAGTCCTATCTTCTTCCCTGGTGGAGATATTGGGAAGCTCGCCGTTTATGGCACGGTGAATGACTTAGCTATGTCCGGTGCTAAACCGCTTTATTTAAGCCTTGCCTTCATTATTGAAGAGGGACTTCCCCAAGCTGAACTGAACGAAATTGTAGATTCTGTCCAGAAGGCAGCTCAAGGAGCCGGGGTGGAAGTTGTCACTGGAGACACCAAGGTGGTACATCGGGGTAGTGCCGATAAGCTCTTTATCAACACTGCCGGTGTAGGTATAATACCGGAGGGGGTTGATATCTCCGGCAACAAGGCAAGACTAGGAGACAGGGTGATTCTAAGCGGGACTATAGGTGACCATGGTATTGCTGTGCTCAGCCAACGTGAAGAGTTGAGCTTTTCTACACAGCTTGAGAGTGATTGTGCCCCGCTGGGGAGCTTAGTGGCTGAAATGTTAGCCGCCAGCTCAGATATCCATTGCCTGCGAGACCCTACCAGAGGCGGTTTGGCTACTACCTTGAACGAACTGGCCAAGCAATCAAAAGTAAGTATAAGAATTGAAGAGGAAAAGATTCCAGTGCGGGAAGAAGTTCTGGCTGCTTGCGAGATGTTAGGCTTTGACCCCCTTTATGTAGCCAACGAAGGCAAGCTGGTGGCTGTAGTCCCGGCTAGAGATGCCGATAAGATTCTCAAAGCAATGCGCGAAAATCACTATGGGACAGGCGCAGCTATCATCGGTGAGGTGAAGGCAGAGCATCCCGGCCGGGTGGTAATGAAAACCTGTCTGGGAGCTTCCCGAATAGTTGACATGTTAGTCGGAGATTTACTGCCCAGGATTTGTTAAAAATGCATGAGCTTGCCATCACGCAAAGTATGTTCGACCTTGTTCTGGAGCAAGCCGAGAAGGCTGGAGCTAGGAAAGTGGGCAAAATCAACCTGGTTATCGGAGAGATGACTGGGGTTGTTGGCGACTGCGTGCAGTTTTATTTTGATTTTATCAGCCAGGGAACCCTGGCCGAGGGGGCGGCTCTCTCTTTTGTGATGGTTCCTCCAACGGCTCAGTGTCGGGGCTGTGATAAGACCTTTGAACTTAGAGAGTTTGATTGGGTTTGTCCTTATTGTCAGGGTAACAATATGGAGATTATCGCCGGTAAAGAGTTATTTGTAGAAAGCATTGAGGTGGAATAGATGGAAATAAAGATTCTTAAAGACATTCTTAGCGCTAATGAACAGATAGCGGAGAGGAACCGACAGTTACTTGATAGCAAAGGTGTATTTGCTGTGAACTTGATGTCCTCGCCGGGCGCGGGCAAGACCAGCCTTATTTTGGAAACAATAAGGAAGCTGAAAGGGAAAACCAGAATTGGTGTTATTGAAGGTGATGTGAGTTCAAGTTTAGATGCTGAGGTGGTGGGGAAGGAAGGTGTACCTGTGCTCCAGATAAACACGGGTGGTACGTGTCACCTTGATGCTAATATGCTTTCGGGTGCTCTCAGCAATCTTCC
>JAUWYK010000034.1 GCA_030615865.1 Dehalococcoidia bacterium | reverse complement strand
TCCAGCAGTTAGAATAAGGGCATCCCAACGGCTCAAGTAACCATCAATAGATAACAGCATAATTACTACGCCGCCGAGTACCATAATGGCTGCCTGCTGCCAGTGGAGCTTGCGCCGAACCACTATCGGTCTTATCAAGAGACAAGTCCCCAAAATTAGTCCGATGTTGCAGATGGTAGAACCAATGGCATCCCCCATAGTTGTTTGTGGTCGGTCAAGAAATCCGGCTATTACTGAAACGCTGAACTCGGGCAAAGTAGTGCCCAGGCTGACGATAGTTGCCCCGATGATAACCTTTGGCACCCAGGTTCTTTCAGCGATGACAACTGCCGAATCTACAAATTTATCCGCTCCTTTGGTGATAATTGCCAAACCAATTAAGAGCAGCAGGATATTCAACCAAATTGGGAATTCACCACTTAGCATAAGCAATTTCCGTAGATTATTTTGGAGCGCACTTTCTCTTAATTAAGCAGGTTTTTCGCGGCACCAACAACTGCCGGCTCATCCTCAAGTTTATTTGCCTATGGTAACACAATATTACCAATTTGAGAAGTCAAAACTGAGCAAAAGGTGCTATATATCTGAGCGGTTTTACACCTTCAGCAATCTGGCTATATCGCTGGGTTTTTCAGCTATAGGCACCTTTGCCGTGGTGAAGGCATCAATCTTAGATTTTGCTGTCCCCACATTACCGGTAATTATGGCTCCAGCGTGCCCCATGCGCTTTTCTAGAGGGGCTAATCTTCCGGCAATATAGGCTACAACCGGTTTGGGATAGTTTATTTCCTTAATGTATTGAGCAGCTAATTCCTCGGCGTTACCACCTATCTCGCCTATCACAACCACACCCTTTGTTTCTTCATCATCCTTGAACATTTCAAGGACTTTGATAAAATCCAGCCCGACAATAGCATCTCCACCTAGACCGACACATGTGCTTTGACCCAGGCCAGTGTTACTAATGTGCCAGGCAATTTCATAGGTTAGAGTTCCACTTCTAGAGGCAATACCTATGATACCGGGACGAAAAACATGAACCGGCATCACACCAATATGTATCCTCCGGCTGGGATTTATTACCCCGGGTGTATTCGGACCAACGATTATTATGTTACCCATCTTATTGGCTTTAGCCATAAATTCAATGGCATCTTTTTGTGGGATTAATTCGGTAATAACCACCAGTGTCGTTATGCCGGCGTCAATGGCTTCAAAAACAGCACTTTGAGCAAAACGAGCCGGGATGAATATAATAGATGTGTCAGCACCATGGTTACTGACTGCCTCGGAAACCGTGTTATAGACGGGTAAATTTTGAACTTGCTGTCCTCCCTTGCCTGGAGTCACCCCGGCGACTATTCTGGTTCCGTAGCGCAGCATTGACGCGGTGTGGAATCTACCTTCATTCCCGGTTATACCCTGAACCACAACCTTTGAATCTTCATCTACTATAATGCTCATAATCAACTATAGTTTTAGGACCTGTTCAACAGCCTCTTCCATATTGGAGTAGGCATGAACTCCAGCCTGACGTAATATCTGGATGCCTTCTTCTTCATTGGTGCCAATCATCCTTACCGCTATGGGCTTTTTTACCGCTGACTCATTGAGGGCGTCAATAATTCCTTGGCCGACTATATCACACCTTGTTATTCCGCCGAGAATATTTATAACGACTGCCTTTACCTCTGGCTTCGACATGACCAGCGTAACCCCTCTTTTAATAATCTCGGCTTGAGCACCACCACCTATATCTAGGAAGTTTGCCGGCTTACCACCAAAGAGGTGAACAAGGTCCATTGTTGCCATAACTAAGCCGGCACCATTGCCAATAACGCCTATATCCCCGGATAGGTCTACATAGGCTAGTTTTTGTTGTCTGGCTTCAGCTTCCCTCGGGGTATCGTCTACTCTTAGAGAACCTCTATCCTTGAATTCAGGATGCCTGAAAAGGGCGTTATCATCTACTATTATTCCAGCATCAGCAGCTATGAATTCACCTGAAGCTGTCTTGGCTAAAGGATTTATCTCAACTAGTTCGGCGTCATAGTCCATGGCAACCTTATACAGAGTATCAATGATAGAGGCAAACTTGGTAGCATCATCTTTGTTGATATTGAATCCGCTTATCATCTCCATTGCGTCTGACCTACCGAAGCCGGCAGCAGGGTCGACCCAATACCTTGATATTTTCTCTGGAGAGGCTAGAGCAATCTCTTCGATATCAATTCCACCACTAGTAGAAGCCAGGATAATATATGCCTTGGCTTGCCTGTCTATAGCCACCGAGGCATAAAACTGTTCAACTATATCTATCTTTTCTTCAACTAATAAACTGCCTACTATACTCCCGTTGATAATGCTGCCAATGAGATTTGAGGCAATATTTTTAGCCTCAGTAGCGTCATTGGCAAACATTATTCCACCAGCCTTGCCTCT
This sequence comes from Dehalococcoidia bacterium, assembly GCA_030615865.1. The sequence continues at coordinate 16,547 of JAUWYK010000034.1, read as the reverse complement.
GCCGGAAACCGGGATTTGCGCTTTTAATACTACAGCTTTACCTATCTCCCTGGCTATTGCCTCAGCTTCATCCGAATTGCTAGCGATATTACCCTTGGGAATTGGTATCCCATACCCGGTCAATATGTTTTTAGCTTCAAACTCAAAGAGCTTCATTTTTATGTTGGTATAATACCGTGCTTCTTTTTAGGTCTTTCTTCCATTTTATCTATTGCAGTTTCTAATGCCTGGATAAGCCTTGGCCTTGTTTCCGCTGGCTCAATGATATCATCAACGTGGAGGTGTTCTGCTGCTTTATATGGGTTGGCAAATGTAGTTCTGTATTCCCTTATCTTCTCCGCCAGCAGTTTCTCTTTATCCTCTGCCTTGTCTAACTCGGTTCTAAATATTATGGCGGCGGCTCCCTCTGGTCCCATTACCGCCAGTTCAGTAGTAGGCCAGCAGAGTACAGTATCAGCGCCTAAATCCTTACTACACATTCCAAGATAGGAGCCTCCATATGCCTTTCTGATAGTGATGGTTATCTTTGGTACCGTAGCCTCCGAATAAGCATAAAGCATCTTGGCTCCGTGTCTTATTATTCCGCCCCATTCCTGGTCCGTTCCCGGTAAATATCCGGGCACATCAACCAGATTAATAAGCGGGATATTAAAGGCGTCACAAAACCTGATAAACCGGGAAGCCTTATCACAGGCATCAATGTCCAAACATCCTGCCTTTGACATCGGTTGGTTAGCTATTATACCGACCGACCACCCATTCAGTCTGGAGAAACAGGTAATTATATTGGTGGCAAACTGGGGGAATAGCTCAAAGTAGTTTTTCTTCCCGTCTCCTCCCTGGTCAAATACCCGCTCAATTATCTTATGCATATCATATGGCTTCCTTGAGTCCGCCGGGACAATATCAAATATGGTCGCATCTATCCTATCTGGAACATCCCCCCAATCAACCCGTCTAGGATTCTCTCTATTACTTGATGGCAGATAGCTCAGCAGCTCCCTTATACTTTGCAGGCATTCCTGCTCACTGTTTTCAGAGCGACAAACAACCCCTGCCTTTTGCTGAGCCACAATGGCACCGCCAAGCTCTTCTTCGCTAATCTCCTGTCCCATTACCGCCTTAATCACTCTCGGTCCGGTGATAAAGGCGTAACTTATGCCTTTAACCATAAATATGAAGTCCATCAGTGCTGGAGAATATACAGCACCTCCGGCGCAGGGACCAATAATGGCACATATCTGGGGGACAACTCCAGAGGCTAATGTATTTCGGTAAAAGATTTGCCCATAACCAGACAGGGCATCCACGCCATCCTGAATCCTGGCTCCCCCCGAATCATTTATCCCGATAATAGGACAGCCATTCCTTATAGCACTATCAATGATATTGCAGATCTTTTTGGCGTGTATTTCTGATAAGGTTCCACCTATGCTGGTGAAGTCTTGAGAAAAGATGTAAACTTTCCTCCCATTAATCGCTCCATAGCCGGTAATCACTGCGTCGGCGGGGATAGTTACTTCCTCCATACCGAGAGCAGTGCCTCTATGCTTGGCAAACATGCCTATCTCATGGAAGGTTCCCTTATCTAACAGCGCCTCTATTCGCTGGCGCGCCGTTAACTTACCTCGCTTTTTCTGTCTTTCCACATTTTTCCTTCCCCCCATCTCCTCAACCCTTTCTCGGCGCTCTCGTAACTCGGCTAGTAACTTGTCCTTGATTTGCTTATCTTTTCCTACCATGATATTATCTCCCCGGCTCAACTAGTTCGATTAACACCTTTGTTCCCTTAGGGTGCAAAAAGGCTATCTTGGTATTGGCAACACTTACCCTCGGTTTCTCATCAATCAGTGGAACCCCGTTCCTTTTCAGTGTTTCTAGAGCGCTTTCAATATCAGTAACTTCCAGAGCCAAGTGGTGTAGCCCCTCTCCACTTCTTTCAATATACTTGGCAATTGTTCCCTCCGGGTGAGTTGGCTCCAGTAACTCAATCTTACTCTCGCCCACCGGGATAAGGGCGATCCTCATCTTTTGCTCTTCCATAATCTCTATATCTTTAAGTTTCAGCCCTAGCACGTCGGTGTAGAATTTTATCGCTTCCTCAATGCTGTTAACGGCGATGCCAATATGGTTAATCTTTGTTATCATTACTCCTCTTCTCCAGGGTTGTTTCAATAAACCTGACAATCTCGTCAAGAGGTGTGCCTGGTCCAAAGATTTGGGCAATACCAGCCTGTTTTAGCCTAGGAATATCTTTCTTAGGTATGATCCCCCCACCTATAACCAGGATATCCTTACCACCCTTCTGTCTAATAAGTCTCACTGTCTTGGGAAACAAAGCCATATGGGCACCAGATAAACAATCTAGACCAACCACATCTACATCTTCTTGTATTGCTGCCTCAGCTATTTGCTCTGGAGTTAAGCGTAACCCAAGGTAAATTACTTCCATCCCAGCGTCTCTTAAGCCTCGGGCTACTACTTTAGCTCCCCTGTCATGCCCATCTAGCCCGGGTTTAGCTATCAACACTCGTATCTTTCTATGGCGCAAGTAAATACTCCTCTTATTTAGAGTATATTTGGCTCTCTGTATTCTCCGAACACTTCTCTTAAGGCATCGCTTATTTCGCCAACGGTGGCATAAGCTTTAACCGCCTCAATCAGTACTGGCATAACATTCTGGTTGCTTCTAGCCACCTCTCGTACCCTATCCAGCACCTCGCTTACCTTTTGATTATCTCTCTCCTGCTTCAATCTTTTCAATCTTTCTATCTGTTTTTTCTCGATTTCAATGCCAATCTCTAAAGTCTCCGGCGCATGCTCATCCTCTGCCATAAACTTGTTAACACCAATGATGACCTGCTCACCAGAATCTACCGCCCTTTGATAGTTATAGGCTGAGCTGGCGATTTCTCTTTGGATGTATCCCGTTTCTATCGCCTTCAAGGCACCACCTATCTTATCAATTTCATTAATATATCTCACCGCCTCATTTTCTATTTGATTGGTTAACCATTCTATGTAGTATGACCCCCCAAGTGGGTCAACGGTATCGGTAACACCACTCTCATAGGCAATGACTTGTTGGGTTCTTAGTGCAACTTGCACTGCCTGCTCACTGGGCAAAGCCAACGCCTCATCAAATGAGTTGGTGTGTAGAGATTGGCAGCCGCCTAGTACAGCGGCTAGAGCTTGTAAGGTTACTCTTACGATATTATTAAGCGGCTGCTGCTCGGTGAGAGTAAAGCCATCGGTTTGAACATGATATCTTAACATCGTAGACCTGGGATTCTTGGCACCAAACCTTTCTTTCATTATCCTAGCCCACATGCGACGTAGCGCTCTAAACTTGGCGACTTCTTCAAGGAGGTTAGTATATGCGGCAAAGAAGAAGGAGAATCGTGGAGCAAACGAGTCAACCTCCATTCCCTTATCTCTCATTGCCTGAACATAGGCAATTCCGTTGGCAAGGGTAAAGCCAGCTTCTTGGGCAGCAGTAGCCCCAGCTTCCCGCATGTGATAGCCACTGATGCTTATGGGGTTCCACCGCGGCATATTTTGGGCGCAGTAAGAGCAGACATCGGTGACCAATCGCATAGATGCAGTTGGTCCAAAAATATATGTGTTTCTGGCTATATATTCCTTTAGTATATCGTTTTGAACAGTTCCATTAAGTTTGCTTTTATCTGCTCCCTGCTTTTCGGCAGCTGCAATGTACATGGCTAATATGATTGGTGCCGTGGCGTTAATTGTCATTGATGTGCTTACCTTAGCCAGCGGGATACCTTCCCAGAGCTGCTCCATGTCTTGGAGTGAATCTATGGCGACCCCACATCTACCCACCTCTCCAGTAGCTAAGGGGTGGGCGGAATCATATCCTTCCTGAGTGGGTAAGTGGAAAGCAACACTAAAGCCGGTTTGCCCCTGTTTATATAGATACTTATACCGCTGGTTTGTCTCTTCTACCGTACCGAATCCAGCATACTGGCGCATGGTCCATAGCCTGCCCCTATAACCAGTCGGCATTATGTGTCTGGTAAACGGATACTCTCCGGGGAGACCAACATCCTCTTCTTTAAGCCCTTTCAGGTCAGCCGGTATATATACCCTGTTAACTACAGTTCCACCAACAGTAGTCCTAAACTCCTTCTTTCTCTCGGTCGTCTCTTCAGTTTTCTTCATTGAGACACGCTCCTGAGGCAACTCAGGGCTAATTTTACCATAAACGTAGGCTTGGTATCAAAACCGCGGGGTCGTAAGATTTTGTTCACAGACTATCACATAGCTGATTGTTGGTTGAGTTATCGCCTGTGGAAGGATGTCGGCAAAATATTGGCAAGGGGAGCTAAGCCAGATAGCAGAAGTGGCAGGAGTGGGAGGATTCGAACCCCCCTTTCTAGGAAACCCCTAGCATTGCACTAGAAGGTAAATAACGCCGGCTACTCTGCCTTTCCCTACTTTGTCTAAAGGAGACCACACCGGTTAACAAAAGGGCGCATTGTGTAGTTGGGGTGATAATAATCTGGTTTTGTTGAATCACGGCATAAAAACAGGGCTCTTTCGAAGCTGTGATTCAGGAGTGCTCCTGTAATTCAAATCTAGCCCCGTTCCCGGCTTTTGAATAATAATGATGCCTCTGTGTTTGAAGGAGCGAACCCCTTTCCCTTATTAACGGCAGGAGGAACAAGAGGCGGTAAGGAATTTTAAGAAATTGCGTCAAAAATTGCCCCAAGAGGTATTGACAAGGCGGAGAAAGTATAGCATCATAACTAGTATTACCCCTGTGGGGCAGGTCTTTCGAGTGGATGCAGGTAATGGTATACAATTGTTTTCATTCTAGACCAATCCTTCAGATAAGTCAAACAAAAGGGCTCAGAGACCCAAAGCGTTGGTGTGCCTCTGAGTCCTTTTGGCTTTTATTTTCAGAAACTAAGGGGGGGTAAGAGATGAAGTAGCAGAGTAATCTTAGCAGACCAAAATCTAAATGAAGGAGTTTTATTCATGAAAAAGAAAATAATCTTTGGTTTGTTGGTGTTTACGCTAGTTGCATTACCTTTGTTCGGTGCTTGTGCTGAACCAGCACCACCTGCCCCGGCACCACCAACCCCAGCGCCGACCCCAACCCCAACACCAACCCCTCCAGCCTGGGAGTGGCCAAAGTACATAGTGCTAACCTCGCCTGGTCTGGGAACATCACAGTACATTTTGACAACGGCTTGGGGGGCAGTACTGGAGAACCAGACCGGAATGGATGTAAGAGTCGTACCTCAAGACACTCCCGTGAGGCATACAAGCCAGAAGTTCGGCATGTCTACGATAACCACGAATGAGCCATTATCTGCTAAACAGGGTCTCGAGGCGACGCACGGATATGAAACAATAAACAGCGGCCCATTCCAGATGAGAGTCTTTTGGAATTCCAATATTGCGCCTTGGGGCTTTGTGGTTAAGGGCGATTCCGACATATATACTCCTCAAGACCTGAAGGGTGCCAGGATCGCCAATCTCGTCGTCGCCCCATTTATTGGGGTTGCTATAGATTGTATGCTTGCCTTGGCTGGTCTTGACGAAAGCGATGTAACATTGGTCCCTATGAGTGCCTACCCCGACCAGGCAAGAGCAGTAGTCGAGGGCAAAGTTGATACTTGTTTCCTTTCGCCTGTCAGTGCCGTGACCTTTGAAATATCAGGAGCTCCAGGTGGGATACGCTGGATACCAATCCCAACCAAGGAGGAAGACCCGGAAGGGATAGCCAAATGGTTAAGCATAAACCCCATTGAGTTTTTTGCGCCGTCTCAGATCGGGGTCGAATCAGCCCTCGGCATGAACATGGTTGTACAACCCCAGTTTTATATGACTAGCGCGGAGATTGATCCAGAGCTGATATACCATTTGGCCAAATGGATGGATGAAAGCTATGATGATTACAAGGGCAAATACCTAACCTGTGAACTACTGGATATTGACACTTTCAAACGCTTGGTAGTGGACATGTCTTTCGTACCAATCCATGAGGGAGTGGTAAGATACTTGAAGGAAAAGGGTATATGGACCGCAGAAAATGAGACTCGGCAGAAGAAGTATACGGCGTTGGTCGACCAGTATATCAAGGCCTATGCGGATGCTATTAAGATGGCCGACGAAAAGGGAATAAAGGTAGACCCTGAGAATGAGGAGTGGGTGCAGCTGTGGACGGATTACAAGAAGGAACTTAACCTTGAACCCTTTAAACCGTAACGTAAAGGATGTCGTAGTGTGCTGAGAGATATCTCCCGCTCTCACTGCTAAGAGGTAACATTGTGAATGCTTGCGCTTGGCATGGGGGCGGGAGGGGGAAGGGAGCCATTGTAGGTGGACTCGTCGCTACAGTCATTAGATGAGGTTGAAACTTCAAGGTATGGTAATCTGCCCAGGGCATTTAAGCTTCTATTTATTCTGCTGACTATTAGCGGGGCGGGCCTTGCTGTTTTCACCATGTTTGGCTTTACCGTTGGCGGAGAAACAATATTTGACGCTCAATATTATTACCTTCTTATTGCCTGCTTCTTGCCCTCTGTGTTCCTGTTGATGCCAATGCGCAAGAAAGACAGAGGCATGCTCCGCTGGTACGACATCGTGTTCGCAGTCCTTGCCTTTGGAAGCGGTTTCTATTTCTACACAAACGCCTATTCCATAGTAATAGCGGGTTGGTTCCCTGTGTCCACGACTAACTTTGCCGTCGCCACTGTTCTCTTAGCCTTGACTCTTGAGGCAGCCAGAAGGGGAGGAGGCCCTGTTTTCTTTCTTATATGTCTACTTTTCGGGTTTTACCCCATATTTGCTGGGCACATGCCCGGGATATTTTTTGGAAATAGTGCGCCTTGGGATACCACGATAGGTTACATGGTTCTCAGCTATGATGGTTTACTTGGAATCCCGTTACGGGTACTGGGAGATCTCCTTCTAGGTTTCCTCGTTTTCGCCGCAGTTCTGGTAGCTTCTGGGGCAGGAAGATTCTTTCTTAACCTTGCCCTTACTCTTCTCGGCAGGTTCAGGGGAGGGCCAGCCAAGGTAGCCGTGTTATCGAGCGGCTTCTTTGGCAGCCTCAGCGGGAGTATTTTCGCCAACATCGTGGCTACGGGTTCCGTTACCATTCCAACTATGAAACGGATGGGATATCCCAGCCATTATGCCGCGGCGATAGAAGCCTGCGCATCAACAGGTGGCGTGCTCATGCCACCGGTGATGGGAGCGCTAATATTCATTATGTGTGCGATTCTAAACATGGAGTATGCTGTTGTTATGGTTGCCGCCTTTATCCCGTCTGTCCTCTATTACTTTGGACTGTTGATGCAGGTTGATGCCTATGCGGGAAAGGTTGGGCTTGAGGGACTTCCCCGGGCAGAGATACCTTCCATCGTTAAGACGCTTAAGGAGGGGTGGCCATTTATAGCTGTCTTAGTCTTCCTTGTGTGGGGACTTCTCTATATGAGGTGGGAGAGGCTGGCACCCTGGTATGCCGCAGGATTGATGCTTCTCCTTTCCTTCGCTCGCACAGAAACCAGGCTTACCCCGGGCAGAATCATGAGAATGCTCAAACAAATAGGAGAGTTGATGACTCGGACGTTCTCGCTCATCCTTCCCCTAGGTTTAATTATAGGTGGGCTCGTTATGAGTGGTACCGCCCCTGCATTTACGGCGGCAATTATCAATCTTGGGGGTGAGAGCATAGTTTTGGTTCTACTTCTGGGAGTGGCGAGTTGCTACGTACTCGGAATGGTGGGGGTGGGGATTGGCGCCTATATTTTTCTGGCTGTAACCCTGGCACCGGCCCTTGTAGAAGCACTTGGGGTAAATGTCCTAGCTGTTCATTTGTTTATTGTTTACTATGCCATGCTGGGAGCTATAACCCCACCGGTGGCTCTGGGGTCTTTCGTTGCGGCAAGTGTAGCTGGCTCTAGCCCTATGAAGACAGCCGTCCAATCTATGCGTCTTGGCATAGTGATATATATGGTCCCCTTCTTCTTTTTATTCAACCCAAGCCTAATTTTACAAGGCCCGATTTTAGAGACGCTTTACCTTTTCTCCCTATGTCTTTTGGGAATAGCGTTTATTGCCGGGGGCATGGAGGGCTATCTGGTAAGGGTAGGGAAGGTCCCGTTGTGGGCGCGTCCGCTCCTAGTTGTAGCCGGGTTTCTAATCGCTCTACCAGGGTGGATGACAAGTATCATCGGAGCTGTTCTCGCTTTACTTATTATACCTATAATCCTGAAAACTAGGGGAAAAGTGCCAGCAACCGCTGAGATTCGGTAAAAGATAAAGCGTAGGGGATAGCAGTTTACCTAAACCATTCGGAGTTTGGCTGGCTATAGCATGGCTAAGAGGAAAATAATAATGGGAAAAGCGCCTGAGCAACTGTATCGGGAGAGAGCTAAGAGGATTAGCGACGCAATTCAGTTGAAGCTACCTGATAGAGTTCCGGTTTCCGTCGCTTTAGGCTATTTCCCAGCGAAGTACGCTGGAATAACCTGTGAAGACGCTTATTATGACTTTAACAAATGGAAGCTGGCAAATAAAAAGGCTATCCTGGATTTCGAGCCAGACATGTATGTGATGGTGCAAAACGAGTCAGGCAAGGTACTTGAGGCTCTTGACTACAAGCAGATATTGTGGCCGGGGCATGGCGTTTCGCCGAATCATGGGCACCAGTTTATTGAGGGAGAATACATGAAGGCAGTCGAGTACGACCTATTTCTTGAAGATCCCTCTGATTATGTAATACGTACCTATTTACCTCGCACTTTCAAGACTCTAGAGCCTTTCAAAATGCTTCCACCCCTCAGTTCAGCATTGTTTACAGTTGGAAGCCTGCCTATAAGCACGCTTGCTATGCCAGAATTTGCCAACGTATTCGAGACACTTGCCCAAGCCGCTCGTGACGCGTTGGCGTGGAACTCTGAGAGGAACTCCTTTGTTGAAGAAATGAGGGAGCTTGGTTTCCCCGCTCGTGACGGGTTGACGGGACGTGCACCTTTTGACATAGTTTCAGTCAGCTTAAGGGGAATGCATGGTACGATGTTAGACATGTATCGACAACCGGATAAACTTCTTGAAGCTTGTGAGAAGTTGTTGCCGATGCAAATCGAGAGGATTACTTCGGCTGCTAAAACACAGGACAATACTAATGTATTTATCCCCTTGCATAGAGGAGCCGATGGTTTCATGTCACTAAAACAGTTTGAGACCTTCTACTGGCCCACTTTGAAAAAGCTTGTCTTTACTTTAGTAGATTCAGGATTGACGCCACTTATCTTCTTTGAGGGTGACTATACTTCGCGTTTGGAATATCTTCTCGAACTTCCGAAGGGAAAGATCCTCGGTCACTTTGATACTTCTGACATATCACGGGTAAAAGACGTGCTGGGCAATCACATGTGTATCATGGGGAACGTTCCACCTTCATTATTACAGGTGGGCTCGTCCCAAGATGTAAAAGATTATTGTAAAAGGCTCATCGATGTGGCCGGGAAAGGCGGTGGTTTTATCATGGCCTCAAGGAGTTCCATAGATGAGGTAAAGCCGGAAAACCTTAAAGCAATGATTGATTTCACTAAAGAGTACGGTATATATGGCTAATATCTTTTATTGGAAGGAGATGTAAGTTATATGAATTTGACAAAAGACGAAGAGAAGATGCTTTCTGGCGGGTACGGAGAAGGCAATAGAAGAGCTATGGAAATTCTAGTCAAAATGGGAGACTATGCCGGTGCCAAGCGCATGGTTCCAGTTAGCTGGGCGGACTTGTCGACATTTTCAGGTATAGGGGGAGGACATGGGGACAGCCCTGATAACGATATGTACAAATTTATGAAAGAATTCGATGATCTTTGTGCTGAAGAAAACGTAAAATTCAAATGCCCTATAACACTTGCTGATGCGGGTACACCCGAGAGGAACGAAAAAATGACGAGGATGGGCGCACGACTCATCTCACCAGCAGGAGCCTCCAGTCCACATGATATATTTCCTTTGCCGCTTTTCGGACAATACGTTACACCAGGCGCCACCAACATAAACACCTATTGTAACGGCATCATTGGCGCTAGAGGGAACAACGAGGGCCCCGTAGGAGTGCGTATGGCTGCCATAACTGGAAAAACACCGGAATACGGCTATCTTCTGCCTGAGAACAGAGTTGGAAAGACGCTGTTTGAGGTGAAGACGGAACTGAAGAACTACATCGAATGGGCCGTCCTCGGCTTCTACATATCAAAAACATTAAGTACACATTACTGGGATGTCCCCGTGATAACCGGAATAAAGCCTACCGCTGTTTCAAGCGACGATCTAATGTCCTTCTGCGCCAGCATGAACAATCCTGGCTCCATAACTCACTTCCTCATCGAAGGCATCTCACCTGAAGCACGTACGTTGGAGGAAGCCTTCGGCGGAGAGAAGCCTAAAGAAAAATTCGTCGTTGGACCTAAGGAAATGAAGGAAATATACGACAGATGGCCACCCACAGGTAATAAACCAGACATCGTAACAATACGTTTTCCCTTAACCGTACAGCGTCTATATGAGGTTGCTCGTATGGTTGAGGGGAAAAAGGTTTACAAAGACGTGTCGTTCGCGGTGGATTTGACTCTCGCTGCTAAGATGGTGGCAGACAGATTCGGCTTAAGGAAGATCCTAGAGGCAGCTGGTATCTTCATAGCAGAAACGCAGGGACAAGTACTGTGGAAGGGAAAAATAATTGACCCTTGGACACAGGCGAGACGGGAGGGAATAAGAACAATGGTAACGGATAGTCTAAAGGATTGCAATGCCATAGATCAACAAGAGATTGATATGGTTCTGTTGCCTTCTTTAGAAAAGCTTGTGAAAGTTGCATTGGCAGGATCTATGGAGGTGCGATAGATGGCAAAGATTATTCTCAAGGGGCATAAGGGCATTGGAGGAACCGCTGAAGGCGAGGCGTTGGTTACCAAGAATGCGCTCAGTTACATATTTGATGTGGGGGGCATATGGCTCGACCCCATGAGCGCTAAGGTTACCAACAAGCAAGAAATGCCCGACTGGTACGGAAAGGACTTAGCTGGCAAGGTGCTTGTCTTTCCTACGGGCAGGGGAGGAATCTTCAGCACAGCAATGATAATGGGACTGGTAAAGCATGGCCTCGGACCAAAGGCCATGATTAACATCAAGACCCACCCGGTGTTCGCGTACGCTTCAATAGTTTTAAACATACCAACCGTAGATGGGCTGGACAAGAATCCATGTGAAGTTATTGAGACGGGGGACTGGGTCAAGGTAGACGCCCAGAAAGGAATCGTTGAGGTAACGAAGAAGAAAGGTTAAACACGAAGAAGACAACAGACAAACTTTGGAAGGAGGTGTAAGTTATATGAATTTGACAAAAGACGAAGAGAAGATGCTCTCTGGCGGGTACGGAGAAGGCTATAGAAGAGCTATGGAAATGCTAGTCAAACTAGGAAACTTTTACGATGCCAAGCGTCTGGTTCCTATTAGCATGGCGTATCTAGTTGTAGGTCCTAGTCCCCACCGCCCTGGGAAAGCATATGAATGGCTAAACGAAATAGCTGATCTAGGTACAACTTTTAAATGTCCTCTGGCACTTGCTCGTATCGATGCACCAAGCCTCTTTGACTACGAAATCAATAAGAAACTTGGCGCGACATTCGCTTACCACGGTGGGGGGCACCCACGTAATGCATTTTGTCTCCCTGTTTTCGGACAACACATTACAGCAGACGGCACGGCTGTGACACACTATATGAACTCGTACATTGGCGCTAGAGCGAATACCGAGTGTTTTATAGGACAGTATTCGGCTGCCATAGTTGGGAAAACACCGGAATACGGCTACCATTTGCCTGAGAACAGGGTTGGGAAGACGTTGTTTGACGTGAAGGTGGAACTGAAGGACGAAACCGACTGGAGTGCCCTCGGCTACTATATCTCAAGGACTTTAAGTAAACACTATTGGGATGTACCCGTGATAAACGGAATAAAACCTGCTGATGTCACACATGACGAATTGATTGCCTTCTCTTCAAGCATACCTTCTTACGGTGCCTGCGTTCATTCCCTCCTCGTAGGTATCTCACCTGAAGCACGGACATTGGAGGAAGCCTTCGGCGGAGAGAAGCCTAAAGAAAAATTCGTCGTTGGGCCGAAGGAAATGAAGGGAGTCTATGACACATTCTCAACCTCGAAGGAAAAACCGGATATGATATCGATTGGCGGTTTTGGTGTGAACGTTTCAATAAAGGACGTATACAAATTAGCTAAACTGCTCGAAGGGAAAAAGGTTTCCCAAGACTTTCCAACGGTAGCCTTGATAGACGGGCCGGTTAGGACCGTGGCAGACAGACTTGGGCTATCAGATATCATCAGGGCAGCTGGTGTCAAACTAGGGATGGACGAAGTTTTGGGAGAAAGAGGTGTCAAGGAGGAGGAGTATGCTCATTACCCTGTGATTATTGCGAGGCGGATGGGATGGAATACGTTGGTTTTTATTGATGCAAAGTCATGCCATTACATAGGTCAACAAGAAATCGAGCCCGTTTTGAAGCATATAGAGGAATGTGTAAAGATTGCGTTGACTGGAAGCATGGAGGTGCGATAGATGGCAAAGATTATACTCAAGGGGCATAAGGGCATTGGTGGAACCGCTGAAGGCGAAGCATTGGTCTGCCAAGAGCCAGTCAATCTCATGGCGGATACAGGAAATGTCTGGGACAACCCCAAGGATACCACGTTCACCAACAAGGTTGCAACGCCCTCGGTGTACGGCAAAAGCTTCGCTGGCAAGGTACTGGTCTTCCCCACGGGCAAGGGGGGAATCTTCAGCACTAATATAATGATGGATATTGCTGAGGTTGGTTCTGCGCCAAAGGCCATGATCAATGTCAGGGCCCACCCGGTGTGGGTGGTTATTGCGATAGCTATAAACATACCGTTAGTAGATAGACTGGACAAGAATCCATGTGAAGTTATCGAGACGGGGGACTGGGTCAAGGTAGACGCCCAGAAAGGAATCGTTGAGGTAACGAAGAAGAAAGGTTAAACACGAAGAAGACAACAGACAACCTCTAACCTCAGCCGGCTCAGGCTTTTCTACCCCCACTGTCAAGCCAAGCTGGGGAGAAGCCACCGCTTCTGCCTCCGGTGCGGGACAGAGGTTAATGAGCCCCTGTCCAGAGCCCAGGAGAGCCAAAGGCGGCGGACTCTGTTTCTTGATGCTGAAACACTGGAACTGCTGCGTGACTTTATCCGTAGAGATGCCACAAAAGGACTCATCTTCGGCATCAACCGCCACTGTGCCTGGCAGATAATAAGGGGGTGTGCTGAAAGGGCAAGACTACCTCTGCTAGTCAATTCAGAGACAGGACATTTATGGAGATTGATTCGAGGATAGCCCAGGCCCTATGCTGAGACTGCTGGAGGAATTAAGATGGCTGGAGTTATGAGGCTATCTATCAAGGAAGCTACTGAGCTTGCGAACCTTATTGAGGAAAATGTCGGCAAAATATTGGCAAGGGGAGCTAAGCCAGATAGCAGAAGTGGCAGGAGTGGGAGGATTCGAACCCCCGACCTGCGGTTTTGGAGACCGCTGCTCTAGCCAACTGAGCTACACTCCTATTTAATAATTTATTCTATCATAATTTTCCACAAAAATTAACTGGTACCCCTGGGGCGACTCGAACGCCCGCACGCGGTTTAGGAAACCGCTGCTCTATCCACCTGAGCTACAGGGGCATAATCTACTAACCTCGCGGCTTTATGGCGTTCAAAATATCCTGATTCAAAGAGGGAAACTGCGAAAACCAGCCTAGCCTTTCCCTCTTCAAATCCTGGGATAGTTGCTCTATCTGCTCATCACTATAATAATTCTTCGGATTGAAGCGGTCTAGTTCCACCCCGGGGATTTCCGAGGGCACATCATAGCCCCAGAAATCGTTCCTCTGCCATGTAATTTTGTCTCTAGCTATCATTTCTAATATCTTTGCCGAATCTTTGACGGTGATTTTTTGCCCCCTATCCATACCCCCTACGTGTCCTGTGTTCAGGATAAAGCACTGGATGTCAGGGTTTTCCCTTAAGATGCTAAGGAACATATTTCCTTCATCAGTGTAAGAGCCAACAATAAACGGGTTTGTCCCTACTACTCTTAGCGCTTTGCCGGCTTGGGTTGGGTCACCCGCCGAAGTCTCTATGGACTCGCCCAGCATGAAAGCGGCAGCAGCCCATTCCGGGCTAAGGCGGACTACAGGGGGCATAATATCATACCTCCTGGTAATAAATAGTATAAAGTTGACCTTCCCGATATCTATTTGGCTATCAGTAAAGGCAATATCTCCTCTCTTGATCATTGCCCGTCCATTGGAGGTCAGCGTGGCATTGAAGAAATCTACCTTCCCTGTTTCCGGCTCCACGGAAACATTCTCCAGTATAGCCCTTGGGCTCAAAGCCGCTGCATATAGAAGGGGCTGCATACTTGGCTCCAGACCCTCCGTCTTTAGATAGAATGACTCCTCAGTGCCCACGGCAGAGCCATCTCGCCTTAATATGACTACATCATCCTGGCGAATCACCACCCTCTCTGGGAAGCTCAGCCAGTGGGAGTGGCAGGAAAGGGCAGTTTTCCCCGTCCCGCTCAGACCAAATAGCAGAAAGCCGAAGTCCCTCAGCTGGTTTCCCCGGAACAGCCTCAATATTTTGCTGGCGGCGTGAAGCCCCAGATTCCCTTCTTTCTTAGCCCAGTACATGACCTGCCGCAGCATTGCCTTCTTCTGCTCTCCTTTGTAGTCGCTGCCCAGAGTGATGGTTAAGCCCATCTCGGGGAAGACGAGAGTTTTCTTTTCCTCCCATTCCGGTACAGCCAGAGACACAAAATCAGGTTCTTTCCCTTCTGGTGGGAATAAGGTATTGCCCCACATCAAGGGTAGTCGGGCATATTCGGCGGTAACATATAGTCGGCAACTTTTCTTGAAGCCCGACGTCATACACATAGTGCGGTCAAGCTGAATCATTTCCTTGCCCTTCAGATAGTCCAGAACCTTGTGGAGCAGCTCTAAGTCTTTTGGCTCGGGCTCATCCATCCTTACCTCGGTCAGCTTTGCTATTCTATTGCGCACTTTGGTAATTACGGATAGATTGCCGAACTCAGTGAGGACCCCGCCATGCTGCAAAGCCCATTCCCGAAGGCTCTCATCTGATGGGTTATCAATGATTTTCTTAGGCTGGAAGGGTTTACCAAAAATCTTATTCATCACCTTCTACCCACAGGTCAACCTGTCATATAAAGTGGAGCTGGGGTTACAATAAGCAGAATTTTTGAGCTAGCTCTTAGCCTCACCGTTTAACCCGCTGGCTCTCACCGCAGTAATTGTAGCAGTAAAGGGCACGGACTTCAACTGAAAGGCTATCTCGAAACTTGACGACACCTTATGTTGTTTAGTAATATTTGGTGGAACATTAGTCTTCGGACCCCAAAACCGCAGGTCGGGGGTTGAGTCCCTTCGCTTCTGCTATGATAAGCCGAGGTGGTGGAATCGGTAGACACGCCATCTTGAGGGGGTGGTGAGCGTAAGCTCGTAGGAGTTCAAATCTCCTCCTCGGCACTAAAATAAAGCGGAAATGGCTCAGTGGTAGAGCATCTCCTTGCCAAGGAGAGAGTCACGAGTTCGAATCTCGTCTTCCGCTCCAACGCAGGAAAAGCCGAAGTGGCGGAATAGGCAGACGCGGCAGTCTCAAAAACTGTTGGAGGGCGACCTCCGTGTCGGTTCGAGCCCGGCCTTCGGCACTAAAATAAGATGCCGAGTTGTGTAGTGGTAGCACGGGGGACTTTGGATCCTCTAGCCCTGGTTCGAATCCAGGCTCGGCAGCCAGAGTTATTCCCAGTTCCTGGATGCATTTGGCAGCCCGGGCTATACGTTCCTCTACTGAACTGAGACAGTGGTTAATCCGCTGCCAGCAGACAAGATTGACAATCCCAAGCTGTAATGCTAAAATCCGTGGGAATTAACCAAGTTAAGGAAATATTACTCCTGTGAAAAATTTTGAGCCCACAATCTTGGGATTCTGCTGCAATTGGGCAGCATGCCCTGGTATTAAGCAAGCAGGTATAAATGAAACTCAATATCCTCCCAATCCTTGTCTCCTCCCGTATCATCAATCCTGTCTCTACATTGGAGGCTTTGACTAAGTGTATCGATGGAGTTGCGATGTCGCGTGTTCATATATTCTGAGGCCTGCCTTCGTCAGACTGAAAACTACAGGCCTCATGCAGTGTCTTAAGGCGATGCTAAGCCCCAGCCGTTTGAGAAAGAAAGGAGGTTAAAGATGGCTAAACCGAAGGTCGCTTTTTACTGGTGCGCTTCATGTGGTGGATGTGAGGAGACAGTCGTTGACCTTAATGAAGATTTACTCAAAGTAGCCGATGCTGTGGATATTGTGCTATGGCCAGTGGCGTTGGATTTTAAGCGGAAGGATGTTGAAGCTTTAAGCGATGGTGAGATTGCGGTGAGCTTTATAAATGG
>JAUWYK010000091.1 GCA_030615865.1 Dehalococcoidia bacterium | reverse complement strand
CCTTCTCTCATCTTGTTGAGGAATTAGTGGCGGAGGGTCTTAGAAATGGAGAGGCTATCTGTGACCTGCTGGAAGCATGTAAGACACAGCACCAGGCCATAGACAGATTGTTTGCCGAGCTTATCAAGCGTGACCCTAACTTCTTCCCATCGAAAAGTGGGCAGCCTTGGGAAGCGGTCCAGAAAGGCAATGCAGCAATCGCCAAGGCCGAGGGCCGAAGTTAAACAGTAGTCCAATACTGTTGAAAGGAGGAAAATGAAAGCAGCGGCCGTAGAGAAATTAAAGGCCATGGTAATTCCCAAAGTAACCATTGAAAGCTGCCATGATACCCCTGACGGGATAAAAGCAGATATTAGATATGAATATCAATACCCGGAGCGGGCATTTGGTACTCCAATAACTTGGGCAAAGATATTCACTGTTTTAGCCGATAAAGAAGGTAATGTTTATTCAGCTCTGGGGCTTTTCTAACACCTAGCCTATAAGGGCTGTTATACGCAGAAGGGAATTGAGATGGCAAAGATGAAAACCAGGGAATTTGAAGGTGTGCCTTATCGTCTGTACGGGACTGCGCAGAAACCGGATGTTGCCTCCCGCGTCGAACAAGCCTGTCAGGAAAATGGTGCGACAACAAGGATAACGAGGCGCTTCTTCCCCCCCAAATACTTCATTTGGGTAAACATAGATTGGTAAAAGGGCTGTTATACGCAAAGGAGGCTAAGGTAATGGCGGATGCAAAGTTAACATTTGATAAAATCGCGGGATCTCAAGTCTTCCTCATCTTCGGAACCAGAGACTATCTGGAAGAAACAAGGTCTCCAGGTCCACTTGTTGAACAAATAAAGATGGCCTTTGCCCTGGGGAAACCGGTGTTGCTACTCATTGAGGAAACACTCAACGAGCATGAGCGAGCCGAGTTCCGCGGTCTCTTTTCTGATTTCCCGACAGTCAGGGAATTGGTATTCAACAAGAGTGCGGTTGATGAAACAAAAGGTCTGAAAGACGCTCTAGATGAGCTTGTTAAAGGGAGGTGACTAGCGTATAAGGGCTGTTATACGCAGGGAGGGAGAAGATGAATATTGAGCCAATTTGCCGAGTAGCTATGGAGTTCTTGAAAGCCAATGTGATGATGCCATCTCTTGGAACCGTTACCAACATTGGAGAGATTTCCGAGGTTGAATGGTATGAGGGTGCCAGCAAGAAGAAAGCTGGGGCTATCTTTGTTATTAATGAAAGCCCAAGAGTCGTGGGCTTCAAAAGAGAAGTTTGCGTATAACCTACATTATACGCTGGGGAGATAAAGACCATGCCTGAAGTAGAGGTTTACCCGGGAGAAACCGAGACAGAGGAAATTGAAAGCCTAGTCCGGCTCCGGCTCATAACCCACAACGCCAGGCTGGTTGACGCCAGAAAGGCGCTCAGCATGACCGGTAAGGATATGACGGCAACCGCTGGCCTATCCAGGAGCCACCTAAGGGATATCGAAAACTTGAGAGCCGTTCCCACAGATGAGGAGATGGTCAGGATAGCTTGCGTTCTGGAGAAGCCCATTGACTACCTCTTCCCGGAGGAGCTCCTGTCCTCCATTAGACTCGGAGTTTTCTCCCGGAGAAAGATGGACCTAGCTGCCCCCGAGGTTATCTCCCTTACTGAGGCGCAAATGCTCAGGCTCACCTATGACGGCGAGACAGCACTGATTGAGGAGGTAAGCAGAACGCTGCTCAGGGAAGAAATAAATGAGGTTCTAAAGAGCCTAGATCCCAGAGAGCGGCGCGTCTTGGAATTGAGGTTTGGTCTTAAAGATGGACAAAGCCGAACCCAAGAGGAAGTGAGCAAGCAGTTTAACTTAACCCGACAGCGGATTCATCAAATTGAAGCCAAGGCGCTGCGTAAGCTACGCCACCCTAGTCGCGCCAGGAGGTTAGAGAATTACCTAGACTGATAGTACTCACATACTGTGTAGCGTTCTTATCGAGAATGCTTGAAAAATAACTGATATTATCTCGGAGGATGTGAATCATGATGAAGCAAAGGCAAGCCAAAATAGACTTGCTTGATAAATTAGCAATAGAGCTATTTATTGAGAGAGAAGGCAAAGAGGCCTATGAAAGTGGGGAAATAGGAGAAACGTTAGAGAGAATACATCAATTCGCACGGGAATACGATGAAGTCTTCCTACAGCGCCACCCTGAGATAAAAGGTTCTATCATTTGTGTATACCATGACCCACTAGCTGGGGAGGATCTTGCAGTCATAAACACTCATACAAACACCATCGTTGAAATATTAGACAATGAGCTGAAGCAACGCTACACTGCTGCAGCTTCCAAAAACTACGCGGGTGGAAAATAATCATTCTTATATTGTGGGGGTGCCTATGATTATGGGACGTTATACGCAAAGGAGGTAACATGGAAATCTGGAAATACCAATTAGCTATTGAGGGCGAACAGGCCATTGAGGTGCCTGAGGGGGCGAGGTTTCTGTCTCTCATTGAACAAAATGAGCGACCGACTCTTTATTTCCTAGTTGATCCTCAGCGGCACAAGGCGACATTAACAGTGGGCATGTTGGGGACTGGCCAGCCGGCACCTGATAATTTGGTTGACTGTGCTCAATACCTTGGTACGGTTTCTACGGTAGCAGGGAGATTTGTGTGGCATGTCTTTGTTTTGATGGACGATGGCTATGCCTTCCTCCACTGGCCAGTATGTCATCTAACTCATGCTATGACCCGTGTGAAATAATGCGTATAAGGGCTGTTATACGCAGGAGGGAGCAAGATGATAACTGAACTAAAAACTAGGGAAAGAGTAGAAATTCGCTGGCTTAATCTGGAGGAGCTCGGCGAGATGGTGGGGGTACCGATAAAGGTTCGCCCATGGTGGGGGTCTGTCCGGAGACGGTTTGGCACGGCTTCAATGGTAGTGCGAATTAGAGAGGGAATAGTTGTTGATGAAGCCGGCATGCCTCTTAAAGCACATGTAGTGTGGGAGTGCCCTGCTGACGGGCAGAACCGCAAAAAGGCTCCCGAGGTCCAAGATGGGGTGATAATTGTTTGGGAAGGGCAGTGCGGATACAAAGGAGCCTATGATAAGCATACCCATGCCCAGACTATTGAGGTTAAGAGTGTTGCCCACCAGGCCATGCTGATTAGCCTGCGACTGTCTGAAACTGCCCGGTCTTACTTTTTGCTTGGAGTTGATGGCGGTAGCCCGTTTGTCGTTCAGGTCACTAAGCGTCCACAGACTGTAGATGAGGCTTTCCAGTGGCTTATGCCAAAGAAGGTGAAGGAGGCTGTTATCCAGGGGCTTGATGTTAAGCGCCAGGGCGATTGGTTTTTCATCCCGACCAGCAGGGAGCCGAGACTACACAATGCCGGTATTAACGTGCCCTGGTCCAGCCCGGGGCTGAAAACGAATAGGCTCTATAGAGGAGCTGCCCTTGTTTATAACTGTGCCCAGACTAGGCATCGTGGCGGCTTGGTAGTTTACATGTCAGTTCTGGGGTTGCCCTGTGTTGCCCCGCTGGTCAAGGGAAATGTTAAGTCGCCAGACCATGCGCCGCTGCACCTTGATGGCTGGCACATCGGGATAAGGAATCGCAGTCACCCATGGAGGAATACTCGTCAGCCGAGAGTTGATGATTAAGCAGTACTCACATACTTATTGATTTTGGAGGAGGTAAGAAGTGAGGCAAGAGTTGATAGACCGATTTGAGCAAATGCGACCAGATTGTTCTAAATGTCCGATTTCTGAGGAAGACTGCCAGTGGATGGCAGATACTTTCCAGGAACCGAATAAGCCTGAGGGCAAGGCGGAGAAGTGGTGTCCATTGCTTATCACCTTAGGGAATATCATGGCTTTTCTGGAACCTGGAGCTAGGCAGACCTCGCCTATTAAACAATAGTGAAATAGACAATGAAGTTATTACACTACCTTGATAAATATTGGTGGATATGGATGCCTGTAATGTTTGGTCTATTGGGCTATTTTGTATTTGCTCCTATGCTCGGATTATAAAGGTTAAAAAATCTCGCAGGAGGCTAAAATGGGGGAGCTAACGGCAACTGGAATATATTTGGTCAGAAGGCAGCTGGTTCAAGCCCTAATCGCTCTGGAGCGTCTTGAAAACGGATTGCAAGAGGAAAGAGGCGGGAAGTCGCTCGAAAATAGGGAACTATTGGAGCAGGTATACGCTGAAGCTCAAAGAGAGGCGGAGAAAATTAAACAGTAGTGAAATAGACCATGAATCTACTTAGAGAAGTTGAAGAGAAAGTAAATAGACCATTCCCGGTCAAGCTGGCAGAGACCAGGGAAATCATTAGTCAGCACTTGGAGGAGTTTGGTGATAAGGCGCCTGTCGCTTTTTCAGGTGGAAAAGACAGTGAGATAGTGCTTTACCTCTGCCTTCAGGTCACCCCGAATGTCCCGGTCGTTTTCAACAATACTGGGGTTGAATACCCTGAGACGGTAAGATTTATCGCCGCTCTGGAAAGGCAATGGGCTTTGAACCTAATAGTTACTCATCCTGAAAAGAGTTTCTGGGATTGCATTGAGGAATACGGCTTTCCGAAACAGTCAAAGCGGCGAGGCAAAGCAAATAGGGGTGCCCGGTGTTGCTACTGGTTGAAAGAAAAGCCAATGCTCCTGGCTATTAGGGAAAATGCTTGGCTTGGCTATTTCACAGGCGAAACGGCTATCGAGAGCCAGCAGAGGATGTTCTGGGCAAGGGATAGAGGCACTTGCCTCCACCTCAAGAAAGAGGGCGTGTGCAAAATTAAGCCTATCCTTTGGTGGACAGAAGACGAAGTCTGGCAATTTATAGGGGACAATAACCTACCCATCAACGGAGCTTATGAAAGGGGTGCTAGAAGGGTTGGTTGTATGCCCTGCACAGCGTATAGAGACTGGGAATCGCAGCTACTAAAGACTAATCCCAAACTCTATGGGATTATCAAACTTAGAAAAGACGGACAATATGTTATGGCACCAGAAAATTAAACAGTAGTGAAATATTGTTGAAAGGTAGCGGTGTCGCGGAGTAGAGCAGTGGAGTGCTCGTCGGCCCCATAAGCCGAAGGTCGTGGGTTCGAATCCCACCTCCGCTACCAATTTAAGTAGGAGGAGAGAATGATAACAGCAGCAATAGTGCTTGTAAGTATTGGCATGCTGATAATGCTCGGTTCATTAGGCTGGGGCATTGCTAAGCTGCTGTCATGGCGCAAGGAGGAAAGGAGGAAAACACATGGCAACTGAAGTAGAAATCCTGGGACATAAAGCCAAGATAGAGAAGGTTACGGGACAGGCAAAAATGGAACCTTGGGAGGAGGACCGGCTGGTAGTCTGGGTCTCCTTTGATGAGCCTGTTGACGGCATCACATCCTTCGCCATCTCTCTCCCCGTGAAGAAGTATGAGAGGGATGAGTTTCTTTATAATGTCCGCCGGCGGGGGGAGAAGGAGTTGAAGCGGCTCTTGGCAAAGGACCAGAAGGAGAAGCTAGAATTGGAGGACAAGCGACAGAGGCAAGCTGCCGTAGAAGCTGTGGCTGCCGAGGCTCAGAGCCTCATTGATTAAACAGTATTCCGAGGCAGAACGCTAGGAGGTAGTGATGAAGATTGAAGCTATAGGACGCTTGAGAGAAAACATAATAAAAGACCAGGGTGGGTCTGAAGTCACACTAATGAGCGTCGAAGATAAAGATGACAGGATTCTCTTTAGTGGAACACAGGGTGACCCACCTCAAATATGCTTTGTTGGCGAAGCAGACAAGAATGGCAAACTACTCGAGTTACATCCCCATAATCTCCACCCGACTAAGGTAGACAAGGTAAGGCAAATACTG
>JAUWYK010000076.1 GCA_030615865.1 Dehalococcoidia bacterium | reverse complement strand
CACCTCAGGGTAATCGATGTGGCGTGGTACACCTTTAGGCCAAAACTTAAACCATGGCCTGCGTTGTGATATTTGATACCCCATTACGTCTCTTCGAGTTGTTTACTCGTCCTCAATGTTAGGCGCTTTGAGTGGTTTCCCCTCCTCATCCCAGCCCCTTAGTCGGTAGTATTCCTCCAGCATATAAATAAACTCGTCTTTCATAACCTTCTTCCCGTTGATTGACTCCTCAAAGAACCGTGGTGGTAGCATACTTCTACAGTGAGGACTTACGAATAAAGGTATATGCTTCGTGTTATAACACTAACATGGCATCCCCGAAGCTATAGAAACGGTAGCGCAAGGTTATTGCCTCCTGATAGGCTCGTCTGATAAAGTCTTTACCAGCAAAGGCAGTAACCAGCATCAGCAGTGTTGACTTAGGCAGATGAAAGTTGGTAATAAGGGCATCAACCATACGGAACCGGTATCCAGGCAAAATAAACAGGCTAACCCAGCCATCAAACGGCTGAAGTTGAAGCCGGCTACTGGCTTGAGCCGCCTGCTCTACAATTCTCACCGTGGTGGTGCCAACACAAATAACTCTTCGCCCCTCCATCTTAGCTCGAGATAGCTGACTGGCTACCTCCTGAGTTAGCACCCCATATTCCCTATAGATAGCATGCTGAAGCGGGTCATCCTCCCTAACCGGTCGAAAAGTGTCAACCCCAACATGGAGGGTAACAAACAGGCATTGAACTCCTTTCCGCTCTATCTCACCAAGCAGCTCAGGGGTGAAATGCAAGCCAGCGGTAGGCGCTGCCACACTGCCAGCTACACTGGCATAGACTGTCTGATAACGCTCGGGGTTAGTCAACGGAGCATGTATATATGGTGGTAGCGGAACCCTGCCTAGCTCCGGTAGTGGTGCCTCATCTGACAAGCTTATCACCTTTATCCCATTCTGCCCCAGCCCGGTTACTTCAGCCAAAACTTTAGCCTTATCACTGGCAGAATCACTCGTTATCTCAACCCTGGTGCCAATATTAACCCGCTTACCAGGCTTGACCAGCGCCTCCCAGACATTGGTATCAACCCGGCGCAGCAGCAAAATCTCCACCCTACCCCCACTATCAACCTTTCTTCCGCTGAGGCGGGCAGGGATGACACGGCTATTATTAAATACTAAGACATCACCAGCCCGTAAATAATCAACTATCTCACAGAACTTGTGGTGCTCTATTGAACTATCACTGCGGTCTAGAACCATAAGCCGTGATTGGTCTCTCGGTTCAGCAGGGGTTTGAGCAATAAGCTCAGAGGGAAGAAAATAGTCAAAATCACTCGTTTTCACCAATACCCACCATCAACTATCTACCTATAAATCGCAAGCTAATAGTATACAATGCAGGAGCTAGGAAAGCAATTCAACCTCCCCACTCCAAGCCTTGATGCTATCTCATCAATTGTGATACACTTGCTATGGTAATTTGACTTT
This sequence comes from Dehalococcoidia bacterium, assembly GCA_030615865.1. Next base: position 6,998 of record JAUWYK010000076.1, on the reverse strand, counting down.
ACTTATCAGAGGGCTAGATGAGACAAGAATCAGAATGGCAGCCTAAACTGCTTGGTTTCTTGTGCAGATGGTGTAGCTATGCCGGTGCCGATTTAGCCGGAACCAGCCGCAAGAAATATCCAGCTAATATAAGGATAATAAAGGTCCCCTGTTCGGGAAGAGTGGACCCGCTGTTCATTGTTAAGGCTCTACGCTTAGGTTTTGACGGTGTGCTAGTTTCAGGCTGTCACCCCGGTGAGTGCCACTACCAGACGGGAAACTACCGCGCCCGAAGGCGAATGGCCATAACCAAGAAGTTCCTCGAATACGTGGGTATTGACCCACAGCGGATTCAAGCCAGTTGGGTTTCAGCTTCAGAAGGAGGAAAGTTCGCTGAGGTAGTTACTGAGGTGACTAAAGGGCTAAAGGAAATCGGACCCAACCAATTGTTTGCCGATGAAAGACAAGGACATGGAACAAAGGTTACGAAATGAGGCTAAGGCTCTACTAGAGCAAGGCAAGGCTGACTATATTATCGGCTTTGAACCAGGAAGCCTAAAATTTACCACTACCCCGTTAATAACCAAGAACAAGGACGATATTGACCGCCTGGTAATTAACCCATTTATAGTGAACAACCTTAGCGTATTCCTAACCGAAGTCCAGGGTCGGGTCGGTATCGTGGCTAAAGGGTGTGACAGCCGCTCCATCGTCAGCTTGATACAGGACAACAAGGTGGTCAGAGAGGATGTAGTAATTCTCGGTATCCCCTGCCCCGGAATCATTGACTTGAGTAAAGTGGAACGGCTAGCAGGTAAAGACAGGGATGAGCTGGATGATATCCTCCGAGACGGGGATAAAGTAGCGGTAACAGTTAATGGTGGGAAAAAGGAGTTCCCCGTCACCGAAGTCCTCTTTGACAACTGCCTTGGCTGCGACTTCCCTACCCCACAAGAATATGACATCCTCCTTGCTGAACCCGGTCCCCCGGTTGCCGATAAGGCAGCCAGCCAAGAAAAAATAGAAGCACTAAAAGGAATACCCCCGGAACAGAGGTGGGAATTCTGGGAAAAGGAATTCAGCCGCTGCATCAGGTGCTATGCCTGCCGAAATGTCTGCCCGGCTTGTTTTTGCCAGCGGTGCTTTGTCGAGGAAACCGAGCCGCAGTGGGTACTACCGGTGCCGCGGTGGCAGGATAACCTCATCTTCCAGATAATTAGAAACATTCATGTGGCGGGAAGATGCACCGATTGTGGTGAATGCGAGCGCGCCTGCCCGGTGAATATACCGTTAAGAAGCCTGTCCAGAGAGATGTACGACCTGGTAGACGAACTATTCCACTATAAGGCGGGAACGGACAAGGAGGCAGCGCCGCTAATGACCCACTATGAGCTTGAAGAGGCTGAAGATTTAATCAGGTAGAAGAAATGGCTAATAAGAAAATAAACAAAAAGGACATCGGCAAGCTCCTTAGCCAGTGGAGTAAGGAATTTACAGTGTTCATCCCATCAAAAGATGGCGAAGCCACAATGGCTGAGTGGGACGGAAAGGATACCAGCTTCCTAGATTGGTATCGAAATACCGTCGTCCCACCCAAGGCTAGCTTCTTCCCGCCCATGGAAGAAATGTTCAGCTTCCAAAAAAGGGGGGATGGTCACCATATAGAACCACCGGTATCAGATGAACACAAGCAATTGATTTTTGGCATTCGCCCTTGTGACGCCAAAGCCATGGCTATATTAGATATGACCTTTGAAGACACCTACGAAGACCCCTACTACCTCTCCAAAAGGAGAAACAATGTCTTAGTCGGACTCGGGTGCACCAAACCCTATGATAGCTGCTTCTGCACCTCCCTGGACAGCAGTCCGACAGACCAGACCAATGTTGACCTAATGCTTACTGACATCGGTGATGAGTTTGTGATTGAACAGGTTAGTGATAAGGGTAAGGAGCTAATAGCTTTGACCAGTGAGTTGGAAGAGGCAACCGAAGCCGATGAAGCCAGAGCTAAACAAGCCAAAGAGGCAGCCAACAGTAAGGTAACCAGAAAGCTAGATATTAAGGACATCGATAACAAGCTATTAGCCAGCTTTGATGACCAGGACTACTGGGAGAAGATAGCTGCCAAGTGCATAAGTTGCGGTATCTGCACCTTCCTTTGCCCCACCTGCTACTGCTTTGATATTAATGATGAGCTGGTTAAAGAGCAAGGGACAAGGTTTAGAAGCTGGGATAGCTGTGGCTTCCCTGTCTATACCAAGATGCCAATGGAAAATCCCAGATTGGAGAAGTGGCGGCGGGTAAGACAGAAGGTATGCCATAAATACGAGTTCTACCCGATGAACTTTAATGTTATTGCCTGCACCGGCTGCGGCAGGTGTATTCGCCTGTGCCCGGTGAACTGGGATATTACTCAGACGCTGGAGAGCGTACCAGCCAAGGCTTAGCTTAAATAGAGAGGTGAAGATGACAGGCGTTACCGATATTAGCCACCGGCAGAGATTTCTCGCCAGGGGCAATGTCTATCTACCCCACATAGCAATAATAGACAAAATAATTGACGAAACCCCTGGCGTCAGAACCTTCCACTTCAATTTCAAGGATGAGAAGCTACGGGAAGAGTTTACCTTTGAGTCAGGGCAATTCGGCGAATTCTCTGTCCTTGGTACAGGTGAAGCCCCATTTTGTATTTCTTCCAGCCCAACCAGGCGTGACCACCTGGAGTTTGGCGTGCAGCAGGTAGGTCGGGTAACCAATGCCCTGCACCGACTTGGTGTTGGCGCTGAGATAGGCTTCAGGGGACCCTACGGCAATAGCTTCCCCCTTGATTTCCTGAAGGGTAAGAACCTTGTTTTTGTTGGTGGTGGCATTGGTCTTGCGCCCCTGCGGTCTCTAATCTGGAATGTTATAGACAATAGAGATAAATATAAAAAAATAGATATTATCTACGGCGCTCGCAGTCCAGCCGACCTATGCTTCAAGTATGACCTGGATACATGGGACAAGGATAAAACGGTAAACATGGTAACTACTGTGGACAGGGGCGATGAGAGCTGGAAGGGGAAGGTAGGCGTTGTGCCTAAGATACTGGAGGAAGCAGCCCCTTCAGCCAGCAATGCCGTAGCTATTGTTTGCGGACCGCCAATTATGATTAGATTTACCTTCCCGGTGCTGGAAAAGCTGGGCTTCACCCCAGAGCAGATGATAACCACCCTGGAAAAGAGGATGAAGTGCGGCATCGGTAAGTGCGGACGATGTAATATCGGTAATATCTATGTCTGCCGTGATGGGCCGGTATTCACCTATGCCCAGATTAAAAGCTTCATCTCCAGCGAGTACTAAAGGGGAAACCCTAAACTAGCAAGCCCTCCATCTCAGCTACGATTTGCTCATTAGTAAAGTGACTGAGGCTTATAGCGTCACTAGGGCATCCACTAACACAGGCACCACAGCCCTTGCATAGTGCTTCATTAACCCGACATACCTTCTTCTCCTCGTCAAAGGAGATAGCACTATAGGGGCAAACTAGCTTACAAATCTGGCAGCCAGAGCACAGCCTTTCATCAACAACGGCGGTAGCCGCCTCAATCTCAACCCTCCCCTTGCTAATCATAGCCAGAGCCTCAGCGGCAGCCGCTGAAGCCTGAGCCACAGTATCAGGTATATCCTTGGGACTCTGACAGCAGCCAGCCACGAATATCCCATCAGTCATAGTAGCCACCGGGTCTAGCTTGGGGTGCTTCTCTAAGAAAAAGCCATCGGCACTCCGGCTATTATTAAATAGCCGGGCAAGAGCCTCTGCATCCGGTTGCGCCTCAAGAGCACAGCTTAAAATAACCATATCCACCGGCTGTCGACGCTGCATACCAACCAGGGTATCCTCAAACTGGACGATGAGCTTGCCTTCCTCCTCAGGCTTCTCAGCGATATTGGTTACCTCAGCGGGACGACCCCGGATGAAGATTGTCCCTTCATTAAGAATCCGGTTATAGAATTCCTCAAAGCCTTTACCAAAGCTTCTGATATCAATATAGAACTCATAGACTTCAGCCTCGGGTAGATGCTCCTTTAGCAAATGAGCAAACTTCATAGAATGCATGCAGCAAACCCGAGAGCAATACTCATGATACTCCTCATCTCTACTGCCCACGCAGTGGATAATGGCAATGCTCTTCGGATGTGAGCTATCCTTGAGCACAATTTCACCCTCGGTTGGACCGGCTGAATTAACCAACCGCTCAAACTCAAGGCTGGTAATAACATTATCCAGCCTTTTGTAGCCATATTGATAGATGGGAGTAGGGTCAAACACCTGAAAACCAGTGGTTAGAATTATGCAGCCAACCTCCACCTCAATTATCTCGTCCTTCTGCTCAAAATCAATAGCTTCTGCCTCACAGACCTTCTCACAAGCCCGGCAGGTGCCTTTCAGGAAATAGACGCAGTGCTCGGTATCAATGACCGGTGTATTAGGCACCGCTTGAGGGAATGGACTATAGATAGCCTTCCTCTTACCCATACCAACCTCAAACTCGCTGTCAACTTTCCACGGACATTTGGTCTGGCATAAGCCACAGCCGGTGCACTTATCTTCATCAACATACCTTGCCTTCTTCTTGATTTTAACCTTGAAATTGCCAATATAGCCAGAAACCTCTTCCACCTCACTATAGGTCAGTAGCTCAATATAGGGGTGAGAACCAACCAGTGTCATCTTTGGGGTGAGAATGCAGGCTGAGCAGTCCAAAGTGGGGAAGGTCTTATCCAGTTGAGCCATGTGCCCACCAATACTGGGCTCTTTCTCCACCAAATAGACCTTATGCTCAGAATCAGCAATCTTTAGTGCCGCCTGAATACCAGCAATACCTCCGCCTACTACCAGGGTATTGGGATTAACCGGAACTTCTCTAGTCTCCAGCGGCTGGTGATAGTAAACCCGCCTTACCGCAGCAGCTACTAATGCCTTGGCCTTCTCCGTAGCCAGGTGCTTATCCTCAGTTACCCACGAGCAGTGCTCACGGATATTCGCCATCTCGAATAAATAGGGATTTACCCCTGCCTCCTGGCAGGCGCGGCGGAAAGTAGGCTCATGCATTGTCGGTGAGCAAGAAGCAACAACTATGCGATTAAGCCCTAACTCGCTGATATCCTTTTTAATAAGCTCCTGACCCGGGTCAGAACACATGAATTTATAGTCGCGAGCCACCACCACCGAATCCAAACCCTGAGCAAAGCGGACGACCTCCTCGGTATCAACCGTGCCAGCGATATTACTGCCACAATGACAGATATATACACCAATTCTAGGCTCCACTCTTGACCTCCTGCCTCACCTTATATATATGGTCTAGCACCCGGCTAGGCGAGACTATATTCGTATTTAATCCCAGGGACATAGGGTCGAGCCTCAGGGTAAGACCAATCAATTGACTAATAAATAAAACTGGCAAATTATAATTAGTTTTGAACTTCCTATTGACCCGGCTCTGATAGGCGTCAAGGTTTGTCTGGCATAGGGGGCAAGGAGTAACAATGCACTGGGCACCATTCTCAAGAGCATTGTCCAGCAACTTACGAATCAAGCCTAGAGCCAGGTTCTCCTCAGAGATAATTAAAGCTCCCCCGCAACAACGAGCTTTTAATGGGTAAGGAACAGCCTCAGCACCCAGGCACTCCACCAGGCGGTCAAGGGAGTGGGGAAACTCAGTGTCATCAGTGCCATAACGAGGACGAACCAGCTGGCAGCCATAATAGGGGGCTACCTTAAGTCCATCAAGCCCCTGTTGAACCTTGGAGGCAATAACCTCAGGGGTAATATCATCAACCAAGACGTCCACCAGGTGCCTTACTCGTAGATTCCCGTGATACTCCAAATTGACAGCAGCTAGAGCCTCATTTACCTGCGCCATCAAATGCGGGTGGTCTTCCAGTTGTATACGTGCTCTATTTAAGGTTACACAGCAAGAGCTACACGGCGTTACCAAGTCCAGCCCGGTTTTCTCAGCCAGAGCCAGATTGCGAGCGGCAACTACAATAGACTCCAGCTCATCCAATGAGCCATAAGGCGTTGAACCACAGCAGGTCCAGCCCTCAAGCTCAATCAGCTCCATATCCAGAGGCTTAGCTATAGCCTCAACCGAAAGACCGAGACCGACTGCTGTAGCCTCAGCCGAGCAACCGGGATAATATGAATAGTATTTCACTGGCTACCTCTAACCTCTCTGAACTTCTGGGTGATTTTAGACAAGTCCTCTTTAGCTTCAACCCTCTTAGGTATTAATGGTAAGCGTTTATGTAAAAATAGCTTCAAACCCACCGGCAGCATCTTGACCGCAGACAAGGGATTAGCCAGCAAGTAGAACTTGAGCATCATACCAAATTCATGAACTCGCCCGTTACCCTTAATAGAGCTGACAAAGCTGCGATACATAGCCGGGGTACGAGTTCCCTTAATTCTGAAGCCCTGCTGATTTGCCAGGCTTTCTAAGGCATGAGCTAGGTCAGTCGGCTTGACACCACGGGGACAGCGACATCCACACAAGTGGCAAGAGAGGCAAAACCACATAGAGCTACTGGATAGAACTTCATCCCGCATCCCAGCCCGTATCATGGCAATAATCTTTCGTGGGGGGAATTCCATCTCGCTGGCGGCAGGACAGGAACCGGTGCAAATACCACACTGAATACAGGCACGAATATGCTCACCGCCTGGGGTAGCTGCAATCTCATCGACAAAGCTGTTCACACCAGCCTAAATATTACCACAAACCTGCTTGCCTAACAAGTTTAATTGGTTAATAACAAACGCCGTTTGTGCTTCATCCTTGACCGGAAAGGGGGTATCGGGGGCGCAGCCCCTGAATACGATTCTGGGGGGGAGGGTGGGATAAAAAGCTACCAAACAACATTTGATGTAACTACCTTACCATGCTAAACTACGAGGTCAAGACAAAGGAGCCACCGATGAAAGTACTGGTAACTAATGATGACGGAATATTTGCCCAAGGGCTATGGAC
>JAUWYK010000084.1 GCA_030615865.1 Dehalococcoidia bacterium | reverse complement strand
GAACATTTTAGTCCCACATACCGGGCAGACGCCTTGAGTCGCTGGCTTCCCATTCTTCATGGTTATCGCCTTGGCATCCTTCATTTCTCTCTTGGTTCGACATTTCATACAGTATGCTTGCATTGGTCTACCTCCTTTTTGGTATGACTGGTATGTACGATAAACTATTCCCACCCATAATGTCAATACTCTGTACTCACTCAAACCTAATCCAGGGGTCACAATCGCTTGTTTTGTTACCTCATTACACAAAGTAGCGGTTTGTTGGGTCACATTCCGATGGTTTGTGTGATTGCCATGTAAATTGAGGATTTGAGACCTTTTATTGCTATATCTGGTATTAGAGATTACTATAGGAGCAGAAAAAGGAGACAAACGAGATAAAGAAATGGGGAAAGCCACCTTTTAACTTTGACAGTACTTCAGGCCTATGATACCATTCCACAAAACTGACAAAGTGGCTAAATATTGGTAGAGAGAACAAAAGGCTAAGGTAGATTAGACGAAATGCTACAAGTAAACAATATTGAAGTTATCTATATGAATGTTATTCAGGTGCTACGAGGCGTATCACTAGAGGTAGGTGACGGCAAAATCATTGCCTTGCTCGGTGCCAATGGTGGGGGCAAGACCACCACACTCAAGGCAATATCAGGGCTGCTAAAAACAGAGGAAGGGGAAGTAACCCATGGCAGCATCGATTTTGATGGTCAGAGGATAGACAAGCGTGACCCCGACGATATTGCCGCCATGGGCATAAGCCAGATTATGGAGGGGCGGAGAGTTCTTGAGCATCTTACTGTTGAGGAGAACTTGCTGGTATTTGCTCATTGTCGTAAAGACCGGGGTGGAATCAAAAGAGACATAGATATGGTTTTAGATTACTTCCCCAAGATTAGAGACCTCCGCCGCCAGATGAGTGGTTACTTATCTGGTGGTGAGCAGCAGATGTTAGTAATAGGGCGGGCTATGATGGCACGGCCTAAGCTTATGCTCTTAGATGAACCCTCCCTCGGTCTTGCCCCACTGCTAGTGCAGGAAATCTATGAGATTATCCAGAGAATCAATGCCGAGCAAAAGACATCTATGCTTCTTGTCGAGCAAAATGCTAGAGCTGCCCTTGGTATCGCTGATTATGGTTATGTTATGGAGAATGGCAAGGTAGTTCTGGATGGCCCGGCTGAGAAGTTAAGGGATAATGAGGATGTTCAGGAATTCTATATGGGGCTATCGGCTATTGGCTCTAAAAAGAGCTATCGTGAAGTTAAGCACTACCGGCGAAGGAAGAGGTGGCTTGCTTAAAAGAAGAGGTGAGGGAAACGACTACTGAGATAGAGCAAGTCTATAGAGAAAAGGGTGATACCTGGCCCAAAATACTTAAATATAACTATGAAAAGTATGGCGATAACCATATAGCCATGCGCTATAAGCACTACGGTGTCTGGCAGCCTTATACCTGGAAGGACTACTACCTCAACGTTAAATACCTGGCACTTGGTTTACTATCCCTCGGCTTTGAGCCTGGAGATAAGGTGCTTATTATTGGGGATAATGCCCCACAGTGGTATGTTGCTGAGCTGGCTGCCCAGGCTAACCATGGGGCTTCAGTGGGAGTGTATTCAGATTTAATTCCCTCGGAGATAAAATACATTGCCGAAAATTCCGAGGCTAGATTTGCTATGGTTGAAGGCCAGGAGCAGGTTGATAAGTTTCTCCAAATCAAGGACGAGCTTCCCCTGCTCAAAAAGATTATTTACTGGGGCTATAAGGGGCTAGCCCACTACGATGACCCTATTTTAATAGGATATGAGCAGGTGCTGCAACTAGGGGAAAAATATGAAGAGGAACCCCCCGGACTCTTTGAGCAGAATGTGGAAACCGGTAGTGCTGATAATGTCTGCGCTCTGGTTTACACCTCAGGAACCACCGGGGCTGCACCCAAGGGAGCCGTCCACACCTATAGGACTATGAGGCCTGGTACTGACTATCATTTGCATCTCGACCCATGGTATGAGAATGATAATGTTGTCCCCTACCTGCCACCAGCCTGGATGACTGAGCAATGGTTGGGGATTGGTTGCCACCTGCTATCAGCTAGTATCCTGAACTTCGCTGAAGAGCCGGAAACCCAACAGCAGGATATTAGGGAAATAGGACCAAACATGGCATTCTATGGGGCTCGTCTATGGGAGGCTCAGGCAGCTATGGTTCAGGGACGGATTTTAGGCACCGATGCCATCAAGAGATTTGCCTTCCGTCTGCTAATGCCAATTGGCTACAAGATGGCCGATTTAAAGTTTCAAAAGCAAAAGCCAAACCTGTTCTTGAAAATACTCTATGCCTTTGCTGATATAGCCCTATTTAGAGCCATCAGAGATAGCCTGGGTCTGTCAAACGCTAGAATCTGCTATACCACCGGGGCTATGCTCAGCCCGGATGCCTTCAGGTTCTACCATGCTCTAAATCTTCCCCTCAAAGACCTATACGGGTCGACAGAGGGTGGAGCTCTAACTGGCGCCAAGACTGGTGACATCCGTTTAGAGACTGTAGGCACCGTTCACAAGGGAACAGAGGTAAGAATAACCGATAGTGGTGAACTTATTTATCGGCAGCCTGGTATTTTTGTTGGTTACTATAAGGACCCAGATAAGACTGCCGAGGTGCTTAAAGACGGGTGGTTTTATAGTGGAGACAGCGGTTTCGTTACTGAGGATGGACATATTGTCTTTCTGGACAGGGTAAAGGACATTGTTGAGCTGGCCAGTGGCGATAAACTTGTCCCCCAATTTATTGAGAGCCGGCTGAAGTTCAGTCCTTATATCAAGGACACCTGGGCTCTAGCCGGCCCAGATAGAGCCTACGCCTCGGTAATCATAGTAATTGACTATGATAGTGTAGGTAGGTGGGCTGGGCAAAGGAGGGTGGCTTATACTACCTTCACCGAGCTTTCCCAGAAGCCAGAGGTTTACGAGCTGGTGAAGAGGGATATAGACAGAATAAATAGTGCTTTACCGCCGGGCGCCAGGGTGAGGAAATATGTCAATCTGCACAAGGAATTTGACCCCGATGAAGCTGAGTTAACCAGAACCAGAAAGCTGAGAAGAACATTTGTGGAAGAGCGCTACCGCGAGCTTATCGATGCTATCTATGGTGATAAGACCGAGGTGCCCATAGAAGCTCAGGTCAGATACCGGGATGGGCGGATGGGAACAATAAAGACTACTATCAGCATCAAGTCTATTGAAGGGGCTGCCTAATGACCTTCTTTCTACAATTAGTGATAAGCGGTTTTGCCCTCGGCATGGTCTATGCCCTTATCGCTATAGGCTTTGTTGTAATTCTTAAATGCTCTCAGGCATTTAACATCGCCCAGGGACACTTTGTAATGATTGGTGGTTACCTGGGCTATACCTTCTTGGTAATATTCGGCCTGCCGATATGGGCCAGCCTGCTAGCGGCGATAGCAGCAGCTGTTATAATGGGCTTGTTAATAGAACGCCTTACTCTACGCCCTCTGGTGGGTCAACCAGTACTAGCTGTAATCATGATAACCATAGCCCTGGCCGCTCTATTGGAAGGGCTGGCAACCTTAATCTGGGGTGGCGAATATAAGACTTACCACGGAGTACTGCCCACTATAACCCTACAACTTGGTGAGCTATCCGTACCCCCAGAGATGTTAATTGGACTAATAGTGTCTATTGCTGTGGTAGCTATACTCATGCTTTTCTTCCGCTACACCAAAAGTGGACTGGCAATGAGAGCCACCGCCGAGGATGAGCAGGTAGTGCAGAGTGCCGGTATCAGGGTAACTACAGTTTATGCCCTCTCCTGGGTAATTGCCTGTATTGTTGGTGTAATCAGCGGCATTATTTTAGGTGGCGTATCTGGTGTTATGATACCACTGGCTGAGGTCGGCCTGAAAGCATTCGCTGTAGTGCTGCTGGGAGGGGTGAACTCAATTGGCGGGGCTATTGTAGCCGGAATAATACTGGGGGTGGCGGAGAATGTAGCTGCCGGGTACCTGGACCCACTATTACCTGGCGGTGGGCTGGCTCATGTCTTCCCGTTTATAGTTATGATAATTGTGCTAATCTTTAGGCCCCACGGTCTATTTGGTCTGGTCAGGATAGAAAGGATTTAATAAATGGGTTTACCCTGTGGAACCTTCCAGGAAAACTATGCGCAGGATATGGCTATCTTCCGCACCAAGACGCAGTGGGGGCTGCTGTTTGCCCTCCTCATCTTCCTCTTTGCCTGCCCACTATTTTTCAGCGATAGAATACTGACCATAATGACCATAATCGGCATCACCATTATTAGTGTTCACGGTCTTAATATTCTAACTGGATATTGTGGTCAAATCTCCCTAGGTCATGCCGGCTTTATGGCAGTAGGTGCCTATACCTCGGGTATCCTATGTGCCAAGCTTGGCTTTTCGTTCTGGGCAGCCCTGCCCTGTGCTGCCCTGGCTGCGGGAATGGTGGGGATACTTTTTGGTCTACCATCACTAAAGATCAAGGGCTTCTACCTGATTATGGCGACAATAGCTGCCTATTTTATAATTATGTGGACTATACTCCAGCTATACAATGTTACCGGTGGTGCTGATGGTTTATCTGTGCCCAGACCTGAAATAGGCGGTTTCGTGTTTAAATCAAAAAGTAGCTACTTCTACCTGGTTATGATAATTGCCTGTCTGGCTACATTCGCGGCTAAAAACATAGTCAGGACCAGAGCAGGCAGAGCCTTCATCGCTATCAGAGATAATGACCTGGCGGCTGAGGTAATGGGGATCAATCTGTGGAGGTATAAGCTACTGGCATTCTTTATCGGCTGTGTTTTTGCCGGTGTGGCTGGCTCGCTGCTGGTTCACTACATTGCTTTTGCCTCCGTTGACCAGTTTCCCTTCATGAATTCGGTTTGGTATCTGGGTATGCTAATTGTCGGTGGTATGGGCAGCACCGCGGGGGCTATCTTTGGTGCCGTATTCCTCAAGCTGCTGGATGAGCTGGTCACCATTGTTGGTCCAATCTTATCGGCAGTCGTTGCCCCCCAGGCAGCCGCCTCACTCGGCCTTATCATGCGCGGATTAGTAATTATCATCTTCCTCATCTTTGAGCCCAGGGGGCTGGCTCACCGGTGGGGGATGGTCAAGGCATATTACCGGCTATGGCCTTTCTCATATTAAAACAGTATAATAGTGAAAGGAGGTGATTAAATTCAAAAGAACGCTTAATTTATGGGGTAAACTAAATCATAAACTAGAAAGGAGGAGAAATGGCTAAAATTAAGTGGGTATTTATAACTTCCCTGATTGTTATGCTGATGGCATTACCGGTATTTGCTGCCTGCGCGCCTACTGCACCGAAAATACTATATATCGGTGGCACCCAGTCGCTAACCGGTGCCTATGCTGAGGATTCAGCGGCGGTTCTGGCTGGCTTTGAGGACTATGCTAAATATGTAAATGAGACAAAGCTTTTAGCTCCGTGGCAGACTGAGAAGTTCCCTGCTGATATAACCCTGGAGGTGCTGTGGCGAGATGATGAGCTCAAACCAGAGAAGGCTCTGTCTATCTATGAGGAGCTTAAGGCTAAGGGAATACTGGTCTTTAGGGGCTCGGGGTCGCCACAGGTGCTGGCACTAATGGACCTGCTAAATGAGGACCGAATGGGTGCCACCAGCATGGCCGTTGGACCCTATCTCCTGGCGCCGCCAAAAACCGTCTTCATCCAGTATCCTATTTATACCGATGCCTGCGCCGCCATCGCCGACTGGTTCTTGGAAGAGTGGACGGAAACCAGGAAACCAAGGGTTGCCATCCTTACCGCCGATAATGCTATGGGCAGGTCACTTGTGATACCTGAGTTTCAAGCCTATTTGGAGGAGGCTGGATTTGAGTTTGTTGGCGAACAGTTTGTGCCTCTAGTACCTACTGCACCACCAACCACCCAGCTTTTGTGGCTGAAGGAAAACGGGGTTGACCTTGCCCTTGGTGTTATGATTAACCCCGGTGCACAGCCAACGGTAAAGGAAATGGTCAGTCTGGACATGGGACCCGATTTGGGCTATAAGATAACCTTTGGCACTGCTTCCCCAGGTCACGCTTGGATATTGGCTCGGGATATGGGTGAGCTGGGTGACGGTTATGTCTGCGCTGGTAGCTACCCCCCCGTGGAGGACCTCACCGTCCCCGGGATTAAGTTCTGTAAAGAACTACAGGATAAGTATCGCCCCGACAAGCCGGTTAACAACATCATGTATCCGCATGGCGTTGTTGAGGCCATGATCCAGGTTGAGGCATTACGGCTTGCCATGCAAGAGGTGCCCTTTGAGGAGCTGACGCCGGTTGATGTGCTGGAGTATGGCTTCTACATGATTAAGAACCTTGACACCGGCGGCATAACCAGTACACCGCTGACCTATGGTCCGGATGATGTTGTAGGCATGGATGCGGTACTTGTTCAGCAGGTACAAGGGGGTAAGGTGGTAGCCCTGGGCAACTGGCCACTTCACAACATCTATAAGCATGAATAACCTGATTGGGGGGCTCTTAGCTGAGCCCCCCAAAACTCACTAGCAAGGTAACCTAATATTAAAGCGCTGAAGCAGAGTAAGATGGGACATAAGGAAGCTCAATGGGAATGTAGCTGCTCCGCATGAACTAGAGCTTCAACCAGTGCCTCCAGTGGCAGAGCCTCAAACCGGGCCTGCGTCATGTTAAACAATCTGACGATACGTTCAATGAAATAGTCAAATCGGGTAAGCAGGCGAGAGAAAAGGAAATATCTTGACCTTGTAACGCTGACTACCTTCAGCTAGTATGGTACCGTCACAGACGATTCTTGAGGTGGAGCATGCAGAGGAAAATCTTTGGTGTTTTATTCGATTTGGTAATTGCATGTTCGATCCTGTCGGTTTTAATTTTAACCTTTGGAATTCAGCCGGTGGCTGCGTCTGGTTCGCGGTCAACCGCTGAGAGCCCTACCGACAGGACTCTTATCTCGGTTTACATGCTGTCATCCACCGATGGGTGGGCAGTGGGGGAAGGTGGAAC